>NZ_BAAAWH010000001.1:0-318317 GCF_039534975.1 Microbacterium terregens | reverse complement strand
ATCAAGGTCTCGCCCCTGCTGATCATGGCCCGTGCGGTGATCTGGGCGGTCCGGCGCACGCCGATGGTCAATGCCGCCTGGGTCGACGACGCCGAGGGCGGCGGGGCGCAGATCCGCGTGCGTCACTACGTGAACCTCGGCATCGCCGCCGCCACCCCGCGAGGGCTGCTGGTGCCGAACATCAAGGACGCGCAAGAACTCAACATGCGTGATCTCGCCCGCGCGCTGGAGAAGCTGACCGTGACGGCGCGCGAGGGCAAGTCCACACCGGCAGACCAGACCGGCGGCACGATCACGATCACGAACATCGGTGTGTTCGGGATGGATGCCGGTACGCCGATCATCAACCCGGGCGAAGTCGGGATCGTTGCGCTCGGCACGATCCGTCAGAAGCCGTGGGTCGTCGATGGAGAGGTCCGCCCCCGTTGGGTCACCACGGTGTCGGGATCGTTCGACCATCGCGTCGTGGACGGTGACGGCGTTTCACGCTTCATCGCGGACATCGCCGCGATCCTCGAGGAGCCCGCGCTGCTGTTGGATTGAGCGACGTGCGCGCCCGGTGAGTGCGGCGGCAGCCTGCTCCCCTCATGACTCCCGGACCCGCGGGCCTCGGTTGAGAATGATTATCAATAGCCTTAGGGTGGAGGTTATGCCTCGCAGAAACCGCCCCTTCGCGCTGTTCGCCCTCGGCCTGGCGGGCGCTCTCGCCCTCGCGGGCTGCGCATCCGCGAATGCCGAGGAGCCGGATGACGGGCGCATTCACGTTGTGGCCTCGACGAACGTCTACGCGCAGATCGCCGCGGAGGTCGGCGGCGACCTCGTGGACGCGACCGCGATCGTGTCCTCGACGGCGCAGGACCCGCACTCCTTCGAGCCCAGCGCGCGCGACCAGCTCGCCGTGCAACGTGCCGATCTGATCATCGAGAACGGCGGCGGATACGACCCGTTCCTGGACGCCCTCATCGAAGCGAGCGGGTCGAAGGCGCCGGTGATCACGGCCGCCGAGTTCTCGCCCGACTGGCCGGAGAACGCGGGCCACGACGACGAGGCCGCGGGCTCGGAGGCCGAGGGCGATCACGAGCACGGAGATCACGAGCACGTGGAGGGCTTCAACGAGCACGTCTGGTACGACCCGCACACGGTCCAGCACGTGGCCGAGGGGATCGCCGCGGAGCTGTCGGCGCTCGTGCCGGCGGAGACGTCGGCGATCGAGGCGCGGGTGACCTCGTTCGCGGCGGGCATCGCCGACCTCGAAGCGTCGCTCGCCGCGATCGCCACCGACGCCGCAGGCGCCGACGTCTTCCTCACCGAGCCCGTGGCGCTCTCGCTCGTGGAGGCGGCGGGCCTCGTGAACGTCGCTCCCGAGGCCTTCACCGAGGCGGTCGAGGAAGGACAGGATGTCGCCCCCTCGACCCTCCTGGAATCCCTCAAGCTGTTGCGCTCCGGCGATGTGCGCATCCTCATCGCGAACTCGCAGACCGGCGGCGCCGAGACCACCGAGGTCATCTCCGAAGCCGACTCGCTGTCGATCCCGGTCATCGAGTTCTCCGAAACGCTCCCCGACCGCCAGACTTACCTCTCGTGGATGAAGGCGAACATCGAGGCGCTGGCGGGCGCGCTGCACCCGTGACCGCGCCGCTGCAGATCCGCGACGCCGCGCTGCGCCGCGGGAGCCGCGAACTGTGGAGCGGACTCGATCTGACCGTCGATCCCGGCGAGCTGATCGCGGTCCTTGGTCCGAGCGGATCGGGCAAGACCACGCTCCTGCGCGCGATCCTCGGCCTCGATCGGCTCAGCTCCGGAAGCATCCAAGCGCTCGGCGAGGACGTGCGAGGGCGCGGCAACCGCCGTATCGGCTACATTCCGCAGCAGCGGCCGCTGCCCCGTGACGCAGCGCTGCGCGGTCGTGATCTCGTCGCCCTGGGGGTGAACGGTCACCGGTTCGGGCTGCCGTTCCCTCGCCGCAGTGACCGGGCGCGGGTGGAGAGTCTGATCGATGCCGTCGGCGCCGGCGAGTTCGCCGATCGTCCCGTGGGGCTCCTCTCCGGAGGCGAGCAGCAGCGGTTGCGGGTCGGCCAGGCGCTCGCCGATGAGCCGCGCCTCCTTCTCTGCGACGAGCCCCTGACGAGCCTGGACCTGGCCAATCAGCAAGCCGTCGTCGGTCTCATCGACCGGCACCGCAAGCAGAACGGTGCCGCGGTGCTGCTGGTCACGCACGACATCAACCCGCTGCTGGGCAAGGTCGACCGCATCCTGTACATCGCCAACGGGCGGTTCACGCTCGGAGCGCCCGACGAAGTGCTCCGCTCCAGCGTGCTGACCGAGCTGTACGGCGCGGAGGTCTTCGTCCTGCGCGCCGGTGACCGGCTGGTCGTGGTCGGCGCTCCGGATGCCGAGGAGTCCCACCACCACCACCACGACGAGGTCCACGAGTGAACTGGCCCGACATCGCCGACGCCATGTTCGGCGGCCTCGCCGACTACGGCGAGATCCTCGTGCTGGTGTCCAATTCGGTCATCGCCGGCGCCGTGCTCGGCCTGGTCGGCGGGCTCGTGGGCGTGTTCGTGATGCAGCGGGACATGGCGTTCGCCGTGCACGGCATCAGCGAGCTGTCCTTCGCCGGTGCAGCGTTCGCTCTGCTGGTGGGCTTCGACGTGGTGACCGGCTCGATCGTCGGCTCGCTCATCGCCGCGGCGATCATCGGCGTCCTGGGTGCGCGCGCCCGCGACCGCAACTCGATCATCGGCGTCCTGATGCCGTTCGGCCTCGGCCTCGGCATCCTGTTCCTCTCTCTGTACGACGGTCGCAGTGCCAACCGGTTCAGTCTGCTGACCGGTCAGATCGTGTCGGTGCAGAGCGGGCAGCTGGGCTGGCTCATCGCCATCAGCGCGGTCGTGCTGCTCGGCATGCTGCTCATCTGGCGTCCGCTGCGCTTCGACTCCCTCGACCCGCAGTCCGCGGCGGCGCGCGGGGTGCCGACCACAGCGGTATCGTTCACCTTCATGCTGCTTCTGGGGTTGATCGTCGCGGTCAGCGTGCACATCATCGGTGCGCTTCTGGTCATGGCGCTGCTGGTGACCCCGGCCGCCGCCGCCATGCGCGTCGCCACGGGGCCGATCGCGGTGCCGGTGCTGGCGGCGGTCTTCGGATTCGTGTCGGCGGTGGGCGGGATCCTCCTCGCGATCGCGGGGACGCTGCCGGTGAGCCCGTACATCACGACGATCTCGTTCGTGATCTACCTCGTGTGCCGCGGTGTCGGCAGCAGGCGCGACCGTGTGACGAGGGCCGCGTGAAACGGCCGGGAGAAACCGGCCCGGGGCCCGGGGTCGCGGCGGTTCCCGCGGCGATTTCTCCCCGCTCTTTGACGCTCACCGCTGCCGCGGCCCGGGATTCCGCCGTCCCCGGCCGCTCGCTCAGGGGCGATCGGTAGAATCCGGCACATGGCTCAGCGCAACACATGGCAACGCGATCGGGTGCGTGAGGCGCTCGGCGACGCCAGCGGCTTCGTCAGCGCGCAGAGCCTGCACGCCACCCTCCGCGAGGAGAACACCGGCATCGGCCTGGCCACCGTGTACCGCGCGCTGGCCGGGCTCGCCGCCCAGGGCGAAGCCGACTCGCTGCAGAGCCCGGAGGGCGAGAGCCTGTACCGGGCGTGTACATCCCCAGGGCACCACCACCACCTCATCTGCCGCTCGTGCGGGCTGACCGTCGAGATCGCAGCGACCGACGTCGAGCAGTGGGCGCGCCGCACGGCCGCGCTGCACGGGTTCAGCGAGGCCGAGCACGTCGTGGACATCTTCGGTCTGTGCACGCCGTGCTCCCAGGCCAGAGCACGTGATCGTGCCGGGGACTGACCGGGCGCGCGCCAGCAAGCCGGGGGTGCGGGGCGGAGCCCCGGAAGGCTCCCGAGCCAGCAAGCCGGGGGTCGGGGGCGGAGCCCCGGAAGGCTCCCGCGCCAGCACGGGCGGAACCCTGCAAGGCTCCCGCGCCAGCAAGCCCATCGTGGCGGTGGCCGTCGGCGCGCTGGTCATCGCCGCGCTGTTCCTGATCGACGCCTTCGCGCCGGCTCTGTTCGCGGCATCCCTTCCCACGCGCGTTCAGGACGGGCTCACCCTCGCGATCAGCGTGCTCATCGAGTCCATGCCGTTCGTCGCGCTCGGGGTGCTGCTCTCGATCGTCGTCCAGGTGTGGGTGCCGCCCGGAGTGATCGAGCGATGGATGCCGCGGCGGGCGTGGGCGCGTCGCGCCGTCCTGTCGCTGCTGGGCATGATCGTGCCGGTCTGCGAGTGCGGCAACGTGCCCTTCGCGCGGGGTCTGCTGATCCGCGGGTTCACGGTCCCCGAGACGCTCACGTTCCTCATCGCGGCGCCGATCGTGAACCCGATCGTGATCATCACGACGCACCAGGCGTTCGGATCCAGCGACGGCATCCTGGTCGCGCGCCTTCTCGGCGGATACGCGATCGCCAACCTCATCGGGTGGCTCTACAGCCGGCACCCGAACCCGGATGCACTGCTGACGGATCGATTCCGCGAGACGTGCGACCTCGTCGAGCAGGAGAGCGGCGGCCGGGGACGACGCAGTCTGGCGCAGTTCGTCGTCGAACTGCGCGCCGTCATGCCGGCCCTGATCATCGGCTCGGCGCTGGCCGGGGCGGTGCAGGTGCTGATCCCGCGCGACGCGCTGCTGGCGATCGGCTCGAACCCGGCGCTGTCGATCGTGGCCATGATGGCGCTCGCGATGGTCGTGGCCATCTGCTCCAACGTGGACTCGTTCTTCGCACTGTCGTTCGCCTCGACCTTCACGCCCGGCTCGATCGTCGCGTTCCTCCTGGTCGGACCGCTCGTGGACGTCAAGATGCTGGCGCTCATGCGCACGACCTTCACGACCCGCACTCTCGCGGGGCTCGTCGTCGTCGTGGTGCTCTCGGCGTTCGCGATCGGGACGGTGGTGAACCTTCTTGCGTAACTCGGGACCTCTGAGCACCCGCTGGTTGGGTGTGGGCCTGGCGGCGGTGCTCGCAGTCGTCACGCTCGGGCTGGCGCTGACGGGACGCCTGGGTCTGTACATCAACCCGGAATCGGCCTGGTTCGCGGTGACGATGGCCGTGGTGACGCTCGTCGGCACTGCCCTGAGCTTCGCTCTTCCCCTCGGAGCCGAGGCCGATCACGGGCACGACCACGGCGACGCGCACGTGCACGAGCGCACGGACGACGAACTCGTCTCGCCGGTGCGCTCATCGACCGCGACCCGGGCGACCGCGCACCGCGCGTCGGCTCGCACGACGACCGCCCACCGCCACGGGACCCGGCGTGCGCACCCCGCGGCGCTCGCCGCGACCGCGGTCGGCGGGGTCGCGGCATCCGGCATCGTGCTCCTGACACTCGTCCTGCCGCCCGCATCGCTCTCGGCCGAGCTCGCGATGGCGCGTGACGTCGGCGCACCGCCGCTCTTCGCCGGTGCGGATGCCGTCACCCTGGCCGCGACGGGCGACACGTCCTCGTTCGGGATCGGTGAGTGGGCCACCGTCTTCGCGACGGCGACGAACCCGGACGCGTTCGAGGGGGATGCCGTCACCCTCACCGGCTTCGTGACGCCGGGCGACCGCGGGGGATTCGACGTGACGCGCCTGGTGATCACGCACTGCGTCATCGACGCGCAGACCGCGAGCGTGGGCGTTGCGGCATCCGTTCCCCCGCCCGAGACGGGGCAGTGGGTGACGGTCACCGGCACGGTGCGCTCCAACGCCGACGGACGCCTCGAGATCGACGCGGCGGCGGTCGAGCCGATCTCCGAGCCCGAGGACCCGTATGAGTACTGAGGTCCGCACCCGCCGCGCACGCTCCCACGGGCGGCGCGGCCGCGCGTTCGTCGTGACGTTCGCGGTCGTCGTCGCCGTCCTCGGCGCGGTGGGGCTGGTCGGCGCGGCGGCCGGCGTCGCGCAGGGGCCTCGCGTGTCGCAGGCTCAGGTCGATCCGGCTGCGGCAGCCGCGGCATCCGGATCACGGTTGATCCTGACCACATCGCAGGCACTGGAGCCGGTCCGTGCGGGTCAGGTGACGGTCTCGCCCGCGGTGCCGTTCTCGGTGGACACGTCCGGGCGGAGCGTCGGCGTGCGATTCGGCCTGCCGCTGCATGACGACACGGAATACCGCGTGCATCTCGAGGACGTAAGAGGGTTGGGCGGCGGCGCGAGCGCGACCCTCACGCACACGTTCCGCACGCCGCCGGCCGAAGTGTTCATCCTGCAGCGCACCGAGAGCGGCGACACCGTCTTCCGCACGGATCTCACCGGCAAAGAGGCAGTGCCCGTGTTCAGCGACGAGCACATCGAGGATTTCCGTGCGACCTCCAGCCACCTGGTGATGTCCGTGCGCGACGGCGACCAGGCCGCCCTGATCGTGACCGACCTGGAGGGCGGTGCGCAGCGCCGGCTGACCCTTCCCGGGGAGGGGTTCGTCACGAACCTGCAGAGCGCCGATCGCAGCGAGCTGATCGGATACACCTTCTCGGACGCGGATCTGGATGAGACCGGCGGCCTGGAGAGCGCCCTGTTCACCGCCTCCCTGAAGGAGGGCGCGGCCGACGCGGCGCCCACACCCGTCGTCGTGGCCGGCGCCGAATCGCGGGTGGCGGAGTGGCGATTCGTGCCCGAGACCGAGAACATCCTGCTGCTCTCCTTCGACGGCTCGCTGCTCCTGACCGATCCGCAGGGGCAGAGCGCCACCGTCCTGGGCACCGCGCTGGCGATCGAGGGCATCGCGCGCGGATCGTCCGAGGCGGTCGTCCTGCGCGGCGGCGGCATGGTCGTGATCGATCTGGCCGACGCGAGCGAGGCCGCACTCGCCCGTGCCGACCTCGATCTCGGGCTGCTCGGTGCGGTGACGCCGGTGCCGGGCGGCGGCACGATCCGGTTGGGCTCACCGACCGACGAGGCAGGCATCCCCATCGGCACCACCGTCGCGGCGGCGACCGAGGACGGTCGCACCGCGGTGCTGATGGAGCTGCCCTCCACCGACGTCGCCCTGCAGACCTGCGTCTCGCCGAGCGGCCGCTACGCCGCCGTCGTGGTGGCTCCGGATGCTGTGACCAATCGCTACGACCTCTACCGGCTTCCGCTTCCCAAGAAGCTCCAGACGCGGATCGTCGAGATCGCGACCGGCGACGAGGTCGTGGTCGTCTCCGGCTTCGACATCTCGTGGTGTCAGGTGCCGCCGCGATGACCGATCCGATCCGCCCGGCGCCCGGGTCCCTGCTCCCCGTGACGCGCAGCGCGCTCGAGGGACTGCCCGTCGAGGTCGCACCACGCCTGCTGGGCGGAGTGCTGACGACCATCGTCGACGGCGATACGGTGGCGGTCCGCCTGACCGAGGTCGAGGCCTACCATGGCGCCGGCACCGGCGCCATCGCCGACCCCGGCTCGCACGCGCGCATGGGACGCACCCGCCGGAACGCCACCATGTGGGGCGAGCCCGGTCACCTCTACGTGTACTTGAGCCACGGCATCCATTCGTGTGTGAACGTCGTGTGCGGGCCCCCGGGCGTCGCCGGTGGAGTCCTGCTGCGGGCGGGCGAAGTGCTGCAAGGGCGGGATGCCGCAACCCGGCGTCGCCTCGAACGACGGGGGGTCGTGCGCTCAGACCGCGAGCTGGCCAGCGGACCCGGGCGATTCGGTGATGCGGTGGGGTTGCGCCATCCGGTGCACGACGGGATCGATGCGGTCACCGGCGTCGAACGGGCGGGCGCCGTGGCCCGTCTCGAGCTGCGCACAGAACCGCTCCACGACGTCGTCGCCGGCCCGCGGGTGGGGGTGGCCGGCGTCGCCGGGACGGACGTCTTTCCCTGGCGCTTCTGGATCGCCGGGGACCCGACCGTGTCCGCGTTTCGCTGGGGGCGCGGCGCGCGAGACTCCTGACCGGCGCGCAAGGAGGCGCGCCGCGCCATGCTAAACTGACTCCTTGTCTGCGCGCACTCCAGCACGCAGTTCGTATCCTCCCCGTGAATCCCGGCCCGCAAGGGTCATTTTTCCGGCGGGTGCAGACAAGGGATCTTGGGTGGAACCGTCCGGTTCCACGGTATTAAGGAGTAGAACCATGGCAGCAGTGTGCCAGGTGACCGGAGCGGTTCCCGGCTTCGGTCACAGCATCTCGCACTCGCACCGCCGGACGAAGCGCCGCTTCGACCCGAACGTGCAGAAGAAGACTTATTTCGTGCCGTCGCTGGGCCGTAACATCCGGCTCAACGTGTCGGCCAAGGGCATCAAGGTCATCGACGCCCGCGGCATCGAGTCCGTCGTCCGTGACATGCAGGCGAGGGGTGTGAAGCTCTAATGGCCAAGAAGGCTCAGGACGTACGTCCGATCATCAAGCTGCGTTCGACTGCGGGCACGGGGTACACCTACGTGACGCGCAAGAACCGCCGCAACAACCCCGACCGCATCGTGCTGAAGAAGTACGACCCGGTCATCCGCAAGCACGTCGAATTCCGAGAGGAGCGTTGATCCATGGCTAAGAAGAGCAAGATCGCGCGCAACGAGCAGCGCAAGGTCGTCGTCGAACGATACGCCGCCAAGCGCGCCGAACTGAAGAAGGCCCTGGTCGACCCGACCTCGACCGACGAGCAGCGCGAGGCCGCCCGCGTGGGCCTGCAGAAGCTTCCCCGCAACGCTTCGCCGGTGCGCGTGCGCAGCCGCGACGTCATCGACGGCCGCCCCCGCGGTGTCCTCACGAAGTTCGGCATCTCGCGTGTCCGCTTCCGTGACATGGCGCACCGTGGCGAGCTGCCCGGCGTGACCAAGTCGTCCTGGTAAGCACCAGCACAACGTAAGAAGAGGCGGACCCCGACGGGGTCCGCCTCTTCGCGTTGCAAGGCCCGATGTCGGCTCGTACGCCACAGGAGCCCCATCAGTCACACTGGCACCACCAACACGCCGACGGATTACGTCAAGAGCCATGGAGATCCGCGGAATTCCGCGGAAAGTGGGTATATTCGGGGACGGTCGATCCGACCAGCCCGGAGGGCTTCGCCCGTCCGGTCCGAGCAATGAAAGGCGGCTCTTCCGCCGCCTTGGAGGACAACCACATGGCTGACAAGTCCATCACTAAGACCGAACTCGTTGCGAGCATTGCCAGCGCGACGGGGCAGAGCCAGTCCGCCGTGTCGGGCGTGCTCGACTCCCTCTTCTCCACCGTCTCCGAGGCGGTCGCCAAGGGCAGCAAGGTGTCGATCCCCGGCTGGCTCTCGTTCGAGCGGGTCGAGACGTCGGCGCGCACGGGCCGCAACCCGCAGACCGGTGCAGAGATCAAGATCCCTGCCGGCCAGCGGGTCAAGGTCACGGCGGGCTCGAAGCTGAAGGCCGCCGTCAAGTAGAGGCGATTGCGGCTCTAGGTCGAGGAGCCGCCGCAGGCGGCGTATCGAGACCTACAGCACGAGACCTACAGCACGAGAACGAGGGGGATGCCGCACCATGCGGCGTCCCCCTTCTGCATGCCGCCTAGGCTTAACCCGTGATCCCCACCACCGCTCCATCCGGCGTCACCGCGCCGCGCGGAGACGCGTCCCGCGCACTGCGGGTCGCCGGCCCGGTCATCCTCATCGTGGTCGCGGTCGCCGCGCTCGTCTGGGGCCTGATCATCGGCGGCGGTGCGGCCCCGTTCGCGATCGGCGACCCGGGTCCGATCGTGCGGTGGGGTCTGCCGACCGCGACGCTGGCGGTCAATCTGTCTGCCGCGGGCATGGTCGGCGCCCTGGTGACGGCGCTGTTCGCCCTGAAGGCGGGCGAGCGGGAGTTCGACGCGGCGTTGGATCTGGCATCCATCGCGGCGGCCGTCTTCACCGTGGCAGCGGCATCCACCGGGTTCTTGACGTTCGTCAACACGTTCAACCCGGCCTTCGGGCTGGGCCCCGAGTTCGGAGCGCAGCTGGGCCGGTTCCTGGTGGAGACCGAAGCTGGACGCACGTGGCTGATCACTGCGATCGCCGGCGCCGCGATCACGGTGCTGACCTTCGCGGTCCGGTCCTGGACCCCGACCGTGCTCGTGGCGATCCTCGCCATCGCCGCACTCGTGCCGATGGGCACGCAGGGCCACTCCGGCGAGGAGGCGAACCACGGTGCCGCCGTCATGGCGCTCGTGCTGCACATCATCGCCGCGGCGGTGTGGCTCGGGGGGCTGCTGCTCATGGTGGTGATCCGGCCGCTGACCAACCGGGACACCCTGGCCGACGCGTTGGCCCGCTACTCCACCTTCGCGCTGGCGGCGTTCGTCGTGGTCGCGATCTCGGGCACTGTGCGTGCGGTCATCGGCGTCGGAGCGTGGGAGAACCTCGCTTCGCCGTACGGCGTGATCCTGCTGGCGAAGGTCAGCGCACTGCTCGTTCTCGGCGTTCTCGGGGCCTGGTACCGCAGACAGCTCATCGGCAGGATGCGCGAGGATGCCGCGGCCCGCCGATTCTGGGGGCTCATTGCCCTGGAACTGGCGTTCATGGGGCTGGCCAGTGGCGCCGCGGTGGCTCTGGCCCGAACGGCGCCGCCCACGACGTCGAACCTCCCGTCGGTGCGGACACCCGCTGAGATCCTCACCGGCGCGCCGTTGCCGCCCGAACTGTCACTGGACCGCTGGGTCACGTCCTGGAACCTGGACCTGCTGTGGGCGTTCGCGGCCGGATTCGGCATCTTCCTGTATCTCGCCGGCGCGCTGCGCCTCCGTCGCCGCGGCGACGGCTGGCCGATCTACCGCACCGTGCTGTGGGTGGCCGGCCTGCTGCTGCTGTTCTGGGTCACCTGCGGCCCGATCAACGCCTACGGCGAGTACCTCTTCAGCGTGCACATGGTGGGTCACATGCTGCTGACCATGGCGATCCCCGTGCTCCTGGTCGCCGGCGCCCCGGTGACCCTCGCCGCCCGCGCCATCCGCAAGCGCACCGACGGCACGCGCGGGGGGCGCGAGTGGATCCTGTGGGCCGTGCACACACCACTCGCGCGGATACTCACCCACCCCTTCGTCGCGGCCGGCCTGTTCGTCGGCTCGCTCTGGGTCTTCTACTTCACCGACCTGTTCCGCTGGTCGCTGTACGACCATCTCGGGCACGAGTGGATGACCGCGCACTTCCTGATCACCGGCTACGTGTTCGTCCTCTCGCTGATCGGCATCGATCCCGTCGCCTACCGGCTGCCGTACGCGGGCCGGCTGGTGACCCTCATCGCCGTCATGGCGATCCACGCGTTCTTCGGGATCGCCATCATGATGCAGTCGGGCCTGATGATCGCGGAGTGGTTCGGCGCGATGGGCCGCACCTGGGGCGCGACACCGCTCGAGGACCAGTACATCGGCGGTGGCGTCGCCTGGTCGATCGGCGAGCTGCCCACGCTGATCCTGGCGATCACGGTGGCCATCCAGTGGAGTCGCAGCGATGAGCGTGCGCAGCGCAGCGCGGACCGCCATGCCGACCGCACCGGCGACGCCGAGCTCGAGGCCTACAACGCCCAGCTCGCCGCGCTCGCCGAGCGGGACGCACGCGGCTGAACCGGCCGCCGCGCTCCGGTATCCCTCATGGGGTGCCGGGGGCGGTCACCGTGATCGAGGCGGAACCGTCCGGCTGCACCGCGATCGTCCCCGTGACGACGAACGGGACGTCTTCGGCCACGTCGCGCACCGAGCCGTCGAACAGAGAGCGGATCTCGACCTCGATGTGAGCGACGGCGTCGGCGGCCGGGATCGCCCAGCGGGCGCCGTCGGGAACGACCGTGACGGTGGGCTGGGCGGCGATCGACCAGGTCGGGGGCGAGACGATGCGATCCTGCACGACGAAGCCGAACGGGCACCCGGTGGGCTGCAGCACGTCCTGCGTCGCGCATCCGGAGAGGAACTCCTCGACCTTCTCCTGGACGATCTGCACGAATTCCTCGGTCGCCAGCGCCTGCACCTGGACCGGAACCATCGCGAACGGACTGTCGGAGAGGACCGCCACGCCCCGGGTCGCCGAGATCGCGGTATCGACCGATACGGAGTAGATGCCCGGCGAGAAGACCAGCAGCGACATCGGCGCCTGCGGATCCGCCGCGGCGCCGTCGGGCGAGACCTGGCGCTTGTCGATCGTGAAGCCGTTGACGTCGAAGGTCATCGAACCCTGCACGGAGAGGTCCATGAGGGCGAGCGGGCTGGTCGCGAAGCGCCACGTCGGCAGTCCGACGGAGTCGACGCGCTGCACCTCGAACGTGGTGGTGCCGGGAAAGGCGCCCGCTTGGTACCGAACGGTGACCAGCACGATGCCGTCCTCGCGCGTCTCCTCCGACACGATCTCGATGTCCGTGAGCGTGGCCAGCGCGTCGCGGCGCAGCAGCGCGTCGGAGGCGGCCGACGGGAGCCCGGCGGCCTCGAGCTGCGCGGAATCGACGGCGACGCCCGGTACGGCCAAGGCGTCGGCGGCGCTGCCTTCGGCGAGCATTCCCAGGTAGCGTTCCACGAACGCCGTCGGGCTGTAGAACTCGCGGTACAGCGATGCGGATGCCGCGACGACCGCCGCGATCAGCAGCACGCCCACGATCCCGAGCAGCACGAGATCCCCCACGAGGCGGGAACGCCTGCGCGGCGCGGCGGCGCCACGAGCCGCGCCATCCGGCGCCACCGCTGCCCGCGCGGATGCCGGCTTCGTCGCCGTGCCGCGTGCGTCCGTGTCCACGCCCTCAGTCTAGGAAGCCGCGGCTGGGAGAAAGCGGATGCCGTCATCCCGCGCCACGCGGCTACGCCCGGCCACAGCATCCACTGGTTAGCATGAATCGGTGATCACACCTCCGCTCTCGCCCGAGCAGGAGGCCCTCTACCGCCTCATCGAGGACACGCGGGAGCATGTCTTCGTGACCGGGCGCGCCGGCACCGGCAAGTCGACCCTGCTGCAGCACCTGGCGTGGAACACGTCCAAGCAGATCGCCGTGTGTGCGCCGACCGGGGTTGCGGCGCTCAACGTGGAGGGTCAGACCATCCACTCGCTGTTCCGCCTGCCGATCGGACTGATCGCGGGCAACCAGATCGACCAGACCGACACGACCCGCAAGATCCTCAACGCGATCGACACGCTCGTGATCGACGAGATCTCGATGGTCAACGCCGACCTCATGGACGGGATCGACAGGTCCCTGCGCCAGGCGCGCGGTCGCCGGGCCGAGCCGTTCGGCGGCGTGCAGGTGGTGATGTTCGGCGATCCCTATCAGCTGGCCCCGGTGCCCCCGCGCGGGGACGAGGCGCACTACATCCGCGACCACTACCGGTCGTTCTGGTTCTTCGACGCGAAGGTCTGGGTCGGCAGCGTCGCCGGCGACGGGATCATGGACATCGGGCAGTATGGCGCCGACCTGCACATCCGTGAGTTGATCGACATCCATCGCCAAGCGGATCCCGCGTTCAAGGCCATGCTCAACGCGGTTCGGCACGGCCGCGTGACCGCCGACATCGCTCAGGTGCTCAACGACACGGGAGCCCGCACCCCGCCCGATCCCGCCGACGGCGAGCATCCGATCATCACGCTGGCCACGCGCAACGACATCGTCAACAACATCAACCGCCGGCACCTGGCCGAGCTCGTCGGCCGGGAGCAGACCGCCAGCGCCCAGATCAGCGGAGACTTCGGGCGCGGGGATGCCTCGTATCCGGCCGATGCGGACCTGAAACTGAAGGTCGGCGCCCAGGTGATGTTCCTGCGCAACGACACCGGCTCGTACGGCGAGCCGCCGCGCTGGGTCAACGGCACGATCGGCACGGTGACCCGGATCGCCGGTGGCACGGTGCGGGTCGAGGTCGAAGGAAAGGAATTCGACGTCGAGCCGGCCGTGTGGGAGAGGTTCCGCTACGCGTACGACCCGGGCTCGAAGTCCCTCACCCGCGAGATCGTCGCCGAGTTCACGCAGTTCCCGCTGCGACTGGCGTGGGCGGTCACGATCCACAAGTCGCAGGGCAAGACCTATGAGCGGGCGGTCGTCGACCTCGGATCGGGCGCCTTCGCGCCGGGCCAGACCTACGTGGCTCTCAGCCGGCTGACCTCGCTCGAGGGACTGTACCTGTCGCGGCCGCTGCGGCCGAGCGACATCCGCGTGGATCCCGACGTGCAGCGGTTCATGTCGAGCCGGGACGGGTCGATGCGCGCATAGCGCGTTGCGCGTCCGCGGTTCAAGGTCGAGGAGGCCGCGCGCGGCCGTATCGAGAACCCGATGACGGCGTGCCTCGCCGCGGCATCCCGAGCCCTCTTCCCGCGGTGGGGCGGGGTGGGGCGCTCAGGCGACCTGCGACTGCGCCTTCGCGGTCGCGAGGTCTTCGAAGACCTCGGTGTTCATCCGGTAGGCGAGCAGCACTTCATCGATGACGCGTGCCTGCTCGGCGGCATCCCACGGTGCGGCATCCAACTGTCGGCGGTAGACGTCCTTGAACGCGCTGGGGTCGGCGATGTCGTCGAAGACGTAGAAGCCGATGCCGTTCGTCTCGAAGCCGAATCGGCGGGCCATCAGCCGGCCGATGAACTGACCGCCCGACAGGTCGCCCAGGTAGCGCGTGTAGTGGTGCGCGACGAATCCCCCCGCCCACGTCCTGCCCACGAGGTCGATGCGCTCGACGTAGCGACGTGTCGTGGGCAGCGGTGAGATCTGCTCGCGCCAGTCAGGGCCGATGAGGAACTCGAGGTCTGCCTCCAGCGCGGGCAGCCGCGTCAGTTTGTCGCTGATGAACACGGATGCCACCGGATCGCGCCGCATGCGCTCGGCGGCGCGCTCCAGGGCGTCGTACATGTACCAGTGCTGGACGACGAGCGCGATGTAGTCCTCGCGGGTGCCGTCGCCCTTCATGAGGTCGGACATGAATCCGGCCCCCTCGCTGCTGGAGTGGGCGGCACCCGAACGCTCGCGCAGCGCGGTGGAAAACGGGATCAGATCGCTCATGCTCCACATTCTAGGTGCAAGTAAGGTTCGCCTAACTTCCTGTCCTTGCGGCGCGCGCGGGGCGCTCAGGCGTGCGGTCGGGGCTCGACTCCCAGCCTCCGGCACGATTCGTCGTACAGTGCGACGATCTCGCGCCGCACGTCGCGCCGTTCGGTGATCGGCCCGCCCGGCCAGGGAACGCGGACGATCGTCTCCTCGCCGGTGGCCAGACGGGCCCGCCACTGACCGGCGTCCCCGTCGAAGCCGATCATCGTCGCGCTGACCACGTCCGTGGCGGGGGAGTAGGCCCGAGCGATGAGAAGATTGTCGTCGTCGTGATCGCCGTTCATGTGGGAGAGGACACCCGCCAGAGCAGCGTCGTCGAATCGATGGGTCATCCGTCCAGCCTACGGATGGCGTTGACGGGTACATCGCCGTGGTGTGTTTGAATTCATTGCAGAGACCGGGGGGTGAGGAATGCGGGCTCGACCGACAAGACGGCGTGCGGCGCTCGCGTTCGCGTCCGCCGTCGCGCTCTCGCTGGTGGCCACTGCGTGCGCTCCCGACGCGCATGTCGAGATCGACGTGCCTTCGCAGGTCGCCGCGGCACTCCCGGACGAGACGGTCCAGCAGCTGCAGGATGCCGTGACCCACGCGATGACCGCCGCCGGGGCGTCCGGTGCGATCGTCGGCGTCTGGGCGCCGTGGAGCGGTGAGCTCGTCACCGGGCTGGGAGTCGAGTCGCCGGCCGGCACCGAGCCGGTCACCGCCGACATGGAGTTCCGCGTGGCACAGCTCACACGCCCGATGATCTGCGACGTGCTCTACGCTGTCGCCGACGAGGGCGCCGTGCGACTGGATGACCCGGTGGCAGACTGGGTCTCCGGCTTTCCCGATCTCACGGACATCACCCTCGATCAGCTCTGCGACAGCACGTCCGGCATCGGGTCGTACAGCTCGCAGCTCGCCGGGATGTTCCTGTCGAACCCGGCACGTGTGTGGAATCCCCGCGAGCTTGCCAGCTATGGCATCGGACAGCCGCGCGGGGGTGAACCCGGCTCCGCATACCGCGACTCCGACGCCGGGTACGTGATCCTCGGCGTCGCCCTCGAACGAGCCACCGGTCGGAGCGCCGCACAGCTGCTCGCCGAGTACGTCTTCGATCCGCTGGATCTGACGCAGACGCGCTTGCCCGGCGGTGCTGCCGCGCCCCCGTCCGCGGAGGCCGTGCTGACCGGTCATCACTCGATGCGCGACGCGGCGGGCGTGATGAACTGCGCCGAGCCGCTCGAGATCACCTCGCTCTCGGCGAGCAGCGGCTTCACCGACTCGGGTGTGGTCTCCAACATCGCCGACGTCGGCCGCTACGTGCAGGGCCTTGCCTCCGGAGCGCTTCTGCCGCCGGGCGCGGACCGCTTCGAGCAGCCCCTCGCCGTCTACGCCGACGCCCCGTCCTGGTACACGACCCGCGGCGGCGCCATGCAGGCGGGTTCTCTCGTCGGGCAGTCCGGCTCGGTCCCCGGCTACGCCATGGCAGCGTTCTCCGACCCGAATTCGGGTCTGACGGTCGCGGTCGTCCTGAACAACTCGGCCGTCGGCGGTGGGTTCACGCAGTACCTGGCGTGGGAGCTCGCCGCGATCGCCTCGAAGGCTCCCGCCGCGGCAGGGGCCACTGCCCCCGACGCCGGGTTGCCGTGGACTGCGCAGCAGTACCACGACCTGATCGCGGCATCCGCGATCTGCTCCGCACCTCCTGCGTGAGCCCAGCGTGGTGACGTCCCGGGCCGGAACGACGCCCGCGATCGTCCTGGTGGTCGTCGGTCTGGCCTGCCAGGAAGTGGGGGCCTCCCTCGCCGTGCTGCTGTTTCCGCAGGTCGGACCACTGGGCATGGTCATGCTCCGCCTGGTCTTCTCGGCGGCGCTGCTCCTCCTGATCGCCCGACCGCGGCTGGGCGGGCATACGCGCGAGGGTTGGCTCGCCGTCCTGGGTTTCGGCGTGGTGCTGGCCGTCATGAACGGCCTGTTCTACCTCGCGCTCGAACGTCTGCCCCTCGGCGTCACCGTGACGATCGAAGTGCTGGGACCGCTGGTCCTGTCCATCGTCGCCAGCAGGCGGCTGTCGGCCTGGCTGTGGGCTCTGCTCGCGCTGCTCGGAGTCATCGCGCTCGGCGGCGGCGGGTGGGACCGCCTCGATCCGATCGGGGTTCTGTTCGCCCTCGGCGCGGCGGCGAGCTGGGCGTTCTACATCCTGGCCTCGGTGCGCGTCGGACGCGAGTTCCCGAAGCTCGACGGGCTGGCGCTGGCGATGACCGCCGGAGCGCTCATCGCACTGCCCTTCGGCATCGCGTCGGCGGGGGCTGCGCTCCTGCGCCCGGACCTGCTCGCACTCGGTGCGGCCGTCGCGATCCTCTCGTCCACCATCCCGTACGCCTTCGAGCTGGTCGCGCTGCGCAGGCTGCCGGCCGCGGCATTCGCGATCCTGATGAGCCTCGCACCGGCCACCGCGTCCCTCGCCGGCTGGCTGCTGCTCGGGCAGGAACTGGTCTGGCTCGAGATCTTCGGCATCGCGCTGGTCATCACGGCCAGCGTCGGCGCCGTGCGGTCGGCGAGCAAGGCGGCCAGAGAAGCGGCGGCGGCCCGGGATGCTGCGGCCCCTCGACCCGATCAGCAGCCGACCCTGGGTTTCCGTCAAGAACCCGAGGAGCCGTTCGCCGAGCCACTGGCCTGACGGCGGTCCGCGCGGCCGGGCCGCCGCGACACGCATGGCGCCGATGGAAGGCGCGCGCGTAGCCTGGTGGCCAGAGTGCTCCCGCGCCGCACCCGGAGAGGAACGACATGTGTCGCTGGCTCGCGTATCGAGGCGAACCCCTCCAGCCGTCCCTGCTGATCCTGGACGCGCAGCATTCGCTGGTCGCCCAGTCGCTGAACTCGCCACTGGGTGCCGAGACCGTCAACGGCGATGGATTCGGGCTCGGCTGGTATCCCGCCGATGCAGAGGCCGGCGGCATCCCCGCCGTTTTCCGCAGTATCGAGCCGGCCTGGTACGACCAGAACCTGCGCGAGATCAGCCGGGCGGTGCGCAGCCCGCTGTTCTTCGGTCATGTGCGCGCGGCCGGCGGGCCGCCTATTCAGCAGAGCAACTGCCATCCGTTCCGCTATGAGAACTGGCTGTTCATGCACAACGGATTCCTGTCGGAGTTCGACAGGGTCAAGCGCGACCTGACGTTCGCGATCGACCCGTCGCTGTACCCGCACGTTCGCGGCACGACTGACTCCGAGGTGCTGTTCCACCTCGCTTTGACCTTCGGGCTGCGCGAGGACCCGGTGCCGGCGATGGAGCGGGCCGTCCGCCTGGTCGAGTCGGTCGGCCGGGAACACGGCGTGACGTACCCCATGCAGGGGACCATGGCCGTCTCAGACGGCCAGACGCTGTGGGCATTCCGCTACTCGTCGCAGGGTAAGTCGCGCTCGCTGTTCCATTCGGTCGACATCCCCACCCTGCGGGAGATGTATCCGGACATCGAGCGATTCCGGATCTTCGACGACAACGCGCACGTCGTGGTGTCGGAGCCGCTGAACGACCTGCCCGGGTCGTTCGTCGAGGTGCCCGAGTCGACCGTGCACATCCTGGATGCCGGTGGCTACCACCATCGGCCGTTCCTCGCTGCGGCGTGACGCGGGCTGGGCCGGCAGTACGCGCTCGCGGCACGTGAAGCGTCTCGCGGCGCGTGGTGTGGGACGGGCCGCGAGCATCAAGGCGGGCCGCGATGTCATCGCCTCGCGCGGGAGGCTTCGTCGGTCGCCCCGGGCCCCCGGCGTTCGTAGCTGCGGCGTGACGCGGGCTGGGCCGGCGGTGCTCGCTCGCGGCACGTGAAGCGTCTCGCGGCGCGTGGTGTGGGACGGGCCGCGAGCACCAAGGCGGGCCGCGATGTCATCGCCCCGCACGGATGACTCGTCGGTCGCCCCGGGCCCCCGGCGTTCGAAGCTGGGGCGTGACGCGGGCTGGGCGGGCGGAGCATCAAGGCGGGCCGCGACGTCATCGCCTCGCACGGGAGGCTTCGCCGGCGTCAGACCGGCCGATTGCCGGCTCCCTCGTCCCCGAATCGGAGCTGGCCCAGCGGGCCGGAATGCCGCGCAGGAACCACTACCCGCCGCGCGCGGGCGTGCTATTGCGGCTTGCTGGCGATCCCGTCCAGCCAGAGGACGTCCGACTCATCACGGTGGACCCCGTCAGTGCCGACGTGCTTGGTGCTGATGACCGGCCCCTTCTGAATCACGTGCACGAGGGCCATTCCATGACCGCGTCCCAGGTCGTAGTCCTCATGGAGCCAAGCGAGGATCTCCCCGG
Source organism: Microbacterium terregens (assembly GCF_039534975.1). NCBI lineage: Bacteria > Bacillati > Actinomycetota > Actinomycetes > Micrococcales > Microbacteriaceae > Microbacterium > Microbacterium terregens. The sequence goes on along the minus strand of NZ_BAAAWH010000001.1, from coordinate 299,070 downwards.
CACGGACGGTGGGAGCGTCCAAACCGCGTTCGTGCGCAATCTCGAGGAACTGCCGCGGTGTGAGGCCCGTCTTCTTCTCGATGGTGTCCAAGTACGCCTGGAACGACATTGTTGTCCTCTCGGATGATCTTCGTGTCGGTACCGAACGGTACCCGCAAAATCAAGACGATTGCTCGCCGTGCCCGATGCTGGCCTGGCCGCGCAGCAGTTTGCGGGCACGCTCCTGTGGATCCCGGGCAAGCAGACCATCCCGAATGAGCCCAAAACTTCTCACTAATGCTTGACTCTAGAGGCTTCCTATAGTGAAATAGCCCCATGCCTCACGCGATGAAGCGTTCACGGACCGAGAAGACCGCCGACAACAGACGACGGATGCTGGATGCCGCGTTGGACTCGTTCGTGCAGTCGGGCTACCACGGCGCAACCATGGCGGCCATAGCAAAGCGCGCGGCTGTCGCGGAGCCCACGATGTACTTCACCTTCCACAGCAAGGCGGAGCTCCTGCAGGAAGTGCTCGCGCACGTCAGCGCCACGGCAGACGAACCGGCGATGATCGAGCGTCGGCCGTGGTTCCTGGCGATTCTCGACGAGCCCGATGCCCGTCGCATGGTCGCTCTGGTCGTCGAACACGGCACGAATGTCCTCCAGAGCCTCGCCCCGTTGGAGCCGACGATGCGGCAGGCGGCCGCGATCGACCCGGCCGCCGCGGGCGTCTTCGCCGACATCGACCACCGGCGCCGGGAGGCTTTCACGCGTATCGTCACGGCCGCCGGTCTGCGCGCGCCGCTAGCGCTTCCCATCCCTCGCGCCGTCGACATCATCGATGTCGTACAGAGCGCTCCGACGTTCAACGCATACCGGGCCCGCGGCTGGCAGCTCGTGGAATTCAAAGCATGGAGCTTTCACGTGCTCACCGAATGCCTGCTGCCTCTGCCGACTCGAGCCGCGACGAGAGCCGCTGATGCGGCCGCCACCGTCGGGGTCACCTTCAGTGACCTCGTCGAACGCGACGGACAGGCCGCCGCTACCTGAAGAAGGAGAAGCAGCATGATCACCTACGTCAAGACCCGACGCGTCAACCGCAGCGCAGAAGCTGCTTTCGATGTCATCGGAACGCATGTCTTCGAGAATCATCCGCGGTGGGAAGCTGAAGTCGTCGCAATACGACGTCTCGACGACGGCCCAGCGGGAGTGGGCGGCCGGGCCGTGATGGTCCGGTCCGAGCACGGGCGAACGAGCGAGACGGCATACTCGATCACCGAGTTCGACCCTCCGCGGCGGATCGCGTTCGACCATCCCGGATCGCCGCTGGGCTTCGCGCTCTCGACGACGATCACACCGGTGTCGTCGACATCCTGCGACGTCACCACGCGAGTCACCATGCAACCGCGCGGCTGGGTACGGCTGCTTGAGCCCCTCCTCCGACTCGGCTCAGCTCGCCGCGGAGATCGACTGACGTCAGAGCAGGCGCGGGTCATCGAGCAGTCCACTTCGGCAGTATCCACGATCGATTCAAAGGAGCCGGAGCAATGACCGCGACTGGTCGGCGCGGCGACCGCCCGAAAGCCGACCGGGGCACCGGAAGGGGGGTGCTGCACGTCAATCCGGCCATCAGTCTCCAGCCTGCCGTCCCGATGATCTATCTGGCGGCCGCGGCGGAGCCGCGCGTGGAGTACAGCTGGGCGACTCCGGAGTATGCCGCCCGATATCCCGGTGTCCTGCAGACGTTCGTGGACCGCTTCGCGCCGGCGAACTCCGCAGTGTGGATTCCCCACACTTCATGGAGGCGGCGATTCCCGAGGAGGTCGCCGACACCGTGCGAGAGGTGGCGGACATGGCGTCCGCGGACTGACGCAGCCCTACCGGCACAGCCCTTCGTCGCTGCGGGAACCGCGTGAACGTGAGACGGCGATTAGGCGGCGTCGGTGCGAAGGGCCAGCATCTTCCTATGCGATCTCCCGGGAAGGTCCTCCTGCGACTGTGGCGCCGGCTGAGCCCGCTGCCCGGCGGCACCTGGCTCTTCTCCCTGATCTTCGGCTGGCGCGTGCCCTATTCGCGGTCGGTGCGCCCGCACATCCGCGTACTCGCGCCAGGTCACGCCGAGGTCGAAATCCCGGACCGGCGCGCCAACCGGCAGCACCTTGGCTCTGTCCACGCCGTGGCGCTCGTTAACGTCGCGGAGCAGGCCAGTGGTCTCGCGCTGCTGACGGACCTTCCCGACGGCACCCGAGGCATCGTCTCCGCGATGTCGGTGCAGTACTTCAAGAAGGCGCGTGGCTCCATCCGCGCGGTGTGTCATGTCACCGCGCCCGCGGTCACAGGGGACACGGATTTCGACGTCACTGCTGACTGCATCGACCGCAGCGGCGAGGTCGTGGCTCGAGCCACCGTGCGCTGGCGGCTCGGCTTACAGGGCTGATCCTCGCGGCCGCGGTTGTCCTCATCCCGGTCAGGGAACGCGGACCCCGGCAAACGTCGTGCGCGAGCGAAGCGCGAAGCCGAGACGCTCGTATGCCGCGATCGCTCCGACATTCGTCGCCGCCGCGTGCATGAGCGCACGGTCTCCCCGCTGCTGGATGTGGAACGCGGCATCCAGCACGAGCCGTGATGCCAGCCCCTGCCGCCGGTACGCATCGTCGGTGGAGACCGCACTGATCTCTGTCCAGCCAGCCGGGTGCAGGCGCTCGCCCGCCATCGCCACGAGACGCCCTTCGCGACGGAATCCGATGTAGCGCCCGAGTTCATGCGTGCGCGGCAGGAAGGGGCCAGGCTGGTTGCGTTCGACCAGCGCGAGCATCTCCGGCACGTCGGCCACCCCGAGGAGGACAGTTTCTGGGTCCGGTACCGGGTGGAGCGCGTCGGTCTCGACGAGCTGCACTCCTTCGCCGCGCCACAATTCCTCCCAGCCATCGGGGAAATCGGGCACACCGCCGGACAGACCGATCTCCGCCCCGTGTCCGACCAGGTCGATCAGTGAATCCCATACCCGCGCATCATCCCAACTCCGCACCGCCACGAAGGGGGCGACGTCGGACTGGTAGCGGCGCACCAGGTCATCACCCTCCGCGAAGCGCGCGTGGGGACCGGACAGCGCGTGCCAGGCGGCATTGTCGAGCACGGTGGCATCGTGATGAGGGGATAGGACTTCTGTCATGTCTGGCGTGCTCCGGTTCGCTGTTGCCCGCCGGCTGGCTGCGTGATCGGGTTCCGCGATGATCCGGACAGGCCACTGTGGCAACGACGGCGGTCGACGCGGCATTCCGCGTCGTGCGATCCGGAATCGATGCGGCTCGTGACGACACGTCCCCGGTGAGGATCGACCTGCGGGCATTCGTCCGACGGGCCCGTCGATACACTCCCTGGGTGCGTGTCCGTCCGATCGACCTCGTCGATGTCCTGATCTACCTGGTGGTGCTCGGAGTCTTCATCCAGCTGTTCCCGGACGTCATCTCCGAATCGTTCTTGTTGGCCCTTCTGACCGCGATCCTGCTGAAGGTCGTACTCGAGGTGGTGCTGTGGGCGAAGAAGAAGATCGTGAACAGGATCCGGACGGCCAAGACATCCGCGGTTCGCATCGTCAGTGCGATCACTCTCCTGCTTGTGCTTCCGGGGAGCAAGTTCCTCGTGCTCGAGCTGGTCGCGCTCGTTTTCGGCGACGCCGTCCGCCTCGGCGGCTTCTTCCAGGTGACCGCGCTGATCATCGTTCTCATGCTCGCCCGCGGAGGTGTGCGACGCCTCCTTGCGAAGGCAGACACGACCTCGACGCAAGCCTGATCGGAGCCGGCGGGCTGATCCGGCGAAGGATCCCGGTGATCCCGCTGACCAGGTCGAGGGCGCCCGCGAGCGCCTCGATCTGCGATCAGTGCGCCATCGACAGGGCGTCCGGGCGGGCGTACGCTGACGCTCATCACCCAGGAGCGACAGTGAAAAGGCGCCACGCAGAACACGCCATCAGCGAAGACGAGCGGATCGCTCGGTATGCCTATGTCCTCGGGAACGTTCCCGCGAGTATCGCCGACAGAGCGTACGCGGCCGCCTACACGCGGCTTTCCGCAGCGCAACGGCGGGAGATCGTCGGCCAGTTGCGCTCGGAGTTGCCCGTCGCCCCGCAGGAACCGGCATCCGACGACCCGAACGAGTTCGCCGTGCTCATGCGCGATCTGCACGCGCGCAACGCGCTGGTCCGCATTCCCGGTGCGGCCATCATCGCGACCGAGTTCGTCGCGAGCCCTCCGATCGTCGCCTACTTCACGACAGGCGCAGGGTCGGTGACCATGGACCAGCAGCCGCCCTGGGTGCACGATCTGGCCGGTCACGAAACCGCCCCCATCGATGGAGGAAGAATCCACCACCGCCGTGGGGCGAACTCGGGCGAGTGGTACGGGAGCTGAGGGCGACGAGGCTCAATCGAGGGTTCCCGATACCCGCCCCCGTTGGGGACCGGCGCCCTCACGGGCAGACGCGGACCCTGCGCCCCTCGAAGGTGACGATGTCGCCGAGCTGAAGCTGCCGTCCGCGGCGACGGTCGACCTCGCCGTTCACGCTCACGTAGCCGTCGATGATGGCCTCTTTGACGTCTCCACCGGAGTCGAGGAGCCCAGCGAACTTCAGGAACTGCCCGAGGCGGATGATCTCGCCGCCGATCGGAACGTCGTCGATCGGAGCCGGGTTCGTCATGCCGGAATGCTAGCCGACCAGGTCCTGCCCGCAGGACCGTCGGGTTCCGCGCAAGGTCACGCGACCTATGACAGCCGTCAGGGATGAGCCGGCGGGCGGTTCCCGAGATCGCGCGCGTCAGGCGCTCTCTGCGAGAGTCCGGTCAGCCACCGCCGCTGCTCGCGCGTGAGGAGGATGGCGAAGATACCCCAGAGGCCGATGTCGTCTACGAAGCCCAAGGGGCCGAGTACAAGTTCGGGGATCAGGTCGATCGGCGCGAACGTGTAGATGACAGCGGCGATCGCGGCGACCCACGTCGTCGGCGCGACGCGATGCTGCCGCCTCTTGACGGCCTTGAGGAAACTCCACCACATTCGCCCAGTGTGCGCCAGGACGTGAACAATGCCGGACTGCTGCGGAAGTTTGACTGCAAGTTCACAGCGATCACCAAGTCTTGAGTGATCTCGGTGATACCCCGGTGCGCCTTGATGAGGTCCGCTGTCCCGGCCGAATCTCCTGCCCCTGTGGCGCAAGTGCGTCGGCCGGGAACGCGATCAGGCAGACTCGTCGTTCGCGGTCGCTTCGATCCAGTCGACTGCTTCGTCGGAGAGATAGAACCCCTCGGTTCCGGCTTCACCGATCCACCACGCGTCCGATGTCAATGACCCGCCTGCTGCCACGATCTTGCTCAAGACCTCTGTGGAGACGGCGTCGCCGTTGTGGGCAATCAGCCACGCCTGCGCGTCACCGTCCAGCAGCGGCCACCACTCGATGGTTTTCATCCGCTCAGACTGTCATCGATGGGCGCCGACCGTAAGGTGACAGCCGTCGAGCCATCGTCCCCGCGAGCTCGACCGCTACCGCGAGACGCCAGCGCATCGCGGAGCGTGAATCGCGTGGCGGCCCGGGTTGTCCGACGGGCCGTCAGGCGCAAGACGGGCCGGGAGCAAGCCGACAGTTCGTCAGGGCGTCGGATCTGATTCCTCGGACTAGCGCTCAACCCCATGACCGCCGCGCGGTTCTGAATCCGGTGCAGAGCGGTACCGTTGGCGCCATGGCAGGTTGGACAGACTTCGCGGTCATCACGGGTGGCGCGTCTGCAGCGCTTGTGGGTCTTCTCTTCGTTGCCGTGTCGGTTCGCGCGGAGCACATCGCCCAGTCGAAGGTGCTGCGTGCTCGCCTCGCACAGATTCTGACCATCTTCGTAGGCGTACTGGCCGCAAGCATCGCGATAGCACTGCCGAACCCTGCCGGATGGATCCTCGGGGTAGAGCTGATCGCCGTCTCGCTACTCATGGCGGCATCCCTGATCGTGCTGGGCAGTCGTGCCGAGCGGGCGGCCACCGTCGCACCACTCGAGCGGATTCTGGAGAAGCTGAACCCGAACATCACGACCGCGGCACTGATACTCCTCGGCGGCACAGGGCTCCTGTTGGGGTTCACTGCTGGGCTGTTCCTGGTCGCAATCGCGGCTCTGGTCGCATTCATCGGCGGTGTCATCGGAGCCTGGCTCGTTCTGGTCCGACCCGCGGGGTGACCAACGAGGCCGGAAAAGCGGCGAGGCCGTGAGTGGGCTCTCGTCGCTCGGTGGCAGCGCTTGCGCTTTCCGGCCTACCCATATTCGCGCGCACTGGGAGGATCGGCGGTCCGAACCTGTCGGCGCTGAGATCGTGCAGTCTCGAGGGTCTCAACGAGGCCGCGAATGTCTCAACCCGCGTGAGAACTCACATTGGAGGGGATGACGGGAATCGAACCCGCGCTATCAGCTTGGGAAGCTGAAGTTCTGCCATTGAACTACATCCCCGCACGCCGTGAGGCGCGGAGCCAGCATAACAAAAGCTCCACGGCGCCGAGCCCGCGCGACGTACGTCGAGCGCTCGGCTGTCACAACACGTCGTCGGGCGCGCCGATCGCGACAGGGGAGCGGCCGACGACGACGGGGGAGCCGACGACAGGGGAGCGGCAGACGATGACAAGGGAGCGGCGGACGACGACGGAGGCAGCGGCATCCCACCCCAACGGATGCTCGCTAGGCTTGCGGCGTGCTGCTCTCAGACCGCGACATCCGCCTCGAGATCGACGCCCGACGCATCGGGCTCGAGCCGTGGGAACCCGAGATGGTCCAGCCGTCGAGTGTGGACGTGCGACTGGATCGCTACTTCCGGCTCTTCGACAACCACAAGTATCCGTTCATCGATCCGGCCGAGGACCAACCCGAGCTGACGCACCTGATCGAGACCACCCCGCTGGAGCCGTTCATCCTGCACCCCGGCGAGTTCGTCCTCGGCAGCACGTTCGAGCTCATCACGCTCCCGGACGACATCGCGGCCCGGCTCGAGGGCAAGTCCTCGCTCGGCCGGCTCGGACTGCTGACGCACTCCACCGCCGGATTCATCGACCCGGGATTCACCGGCCACGTGACCCTCGAGCTGTCGAACGTAGCGACCCTGCCGATCAAGCTGTGGCCGGGCATGAAGATCGGCCAGTTGTGCTTCTTCCGCCTGTCCTCGCCGACGGAGAACCCCTACGGCTCGGGCCCCTACGGCAATCGGTATCAGGGCCAACGGGGGCCGACGGCATCCCGCTCATTCCAGAATTTCCACCGCAGCGATGTGGGAACAACGGATGCCGGGGCCGGCGGGCGCTGAGCACGCCAGCCGTCAGCGACGCCGGAGTGCGCGACCGAAGACGACGTGACCGTCTGCGCTCGCCGGTAGCGGCTAGATGCCCACCACGAGCGCGAGCGACGTATCCCCGCACGCGATGACCTCGACTCCGGCCGCAAGCCGTGTGCGCACGGGCTGAGAGTCGCGCAGGGGGATCAGTGCGTCAGCCAGATCCGCCAGCCTCAGCATGGATCCGGGCTCTCGGCGTGCGTCGGTCGCCGTGACGATCCGGCCCGACGCGTTGACGACCGCGATCGACTCGTCGCCGGCCCGCAGCAGAGGCAGCAGCTCGTGCTCGAGCCGGTCCACGAGCACGTCGGTGCCGACGACGCCCAGCAGCCGGTCATCCACGACGACCGGGCTGGTGATGGTGACGGTGTAGTCGTCGGTGCACACGTAGTCCACGTACGGCCCGGTCACATGGCGGTTTCCGGTCTTGGCGGGCAGGCGCCACCACTCCAGCGCCGTGTAGTCGCGGAACTGATCGCTCGCTGGATCGTCCACCGTGGCAAGACGACGGATGCCGTCACCTCCGCCGAGCCACCAGGCAAGATGCCAGTGCGCATCGGAGAGAACTCCGGGGGCGGCCACGAAACCGGCCCCCGTGACGAGACCATCGGCGGCGAGCGCCGGAACGGCGAACGCCTCCACGAGCGGATCGAGCGTCGCGGCGTTCGGAGCGTGATCCGCGGCGAGGTGCGCCTGCAGGAGATCGCGCCATTCGTCGATGGTCGTGAACAGCCGGTCGATGGTTTCGGCGACGCGCTCCGCGATGTGCACCGGCGACACGCTCGCGGTCGTTCCCAACGTCGGGGGATTCATCACGCTCCCTCCCGGGTGAGGTCGGCGGACGCCTCGATCCGGACCTTCTCGTCCACCAGCCAGTCCAGTGCGCCGGTCGCCTGAGCGATCGTCGCGGCCCTGGCCGCGACCGGGTCGACGTTTCCAATGGCATCGATCACGCGGGTCCGGTTCGCGGCGCTGACGTCACGGTACTCCTGATCGCGCAGGCACAGCCAGAGCAGGGGTCCGGCCTCGCCCTGCAGGCGGACCTCCTCGCGGACGAGGCGGGGCGACTGGCTGATCGCCGCGACCTCCAGCTGGAACCTGCTGAGAGCTCGGCGGGCGCCGCCGGCGGTGGAGAGATCGGCGGCGGCGTGGATTGCGAGGAGCGATTCGACATCATCCCGGCTGGCACGGTCGGCGGCGAGTTCGGCAGCGGTGCCGGCGATCGCGGCGACGTGCAGAGCGAGATCGCGGAGCTCGATGCGCGAGTGCCCTCTGAGCCGGGAGTCGAGCAGTCGGGCGGCGGCGTCGCGGTCGTGGGTCACGAAGCTGCCCCCGTCCCTGCCGCGGCGGGTGCGGACCAGGCCGCGCTCGCGCATGCTCTCCAGCGCTTCGCGCGCGGTGACGACGGCGACCCCGAGGCTGCGGGCGAGCTCGGACTCGCTCGGCAGCCGTTCGCCGTCGCGAAGGACACCGCTGACGATCGCGTCCGTCAACCGCTGCTCGACCAGCTCGGCGCGACCGGTGCCGTCGAGGGGGGCGAAGACGACGGACCGGGCGGCATCCTGACGGCCTGTGGCATTCGGCATGTGCGGCGCTCCCCTGCGTCTACCGGTGGCCTTCGCATCCGTGACAAGACCGTAACACGCGTACCCCCTGTTAGACATCTGGTTCCATATGATTTAGTAGCACCGACCGGCTAGGACCGACCGGAGGGACCGTCCATGACCGCGCAGCCTGCCATCCGACTGTCCGGGCTCACCAAGGAGTTCGGTGCGGTGACGGCCGTCGACTCCGTCGACCTCGTGATCGCGGCCGGAGAATTCTTCTCGATGCTCGGGCCGTCGGGTTCGGGCAAGACGACGGTGTTGCGCCTGATCGCGGGCTTCGAGCGTCCGACCAGCGGCACGATCGAATTGTTCGGGAAGGACGTCACCACGCGCGCCCCGTTCGATCGCGACGTCAACACGGTTTTCCAGGACTACGCGCTCTTCCCCCACATGACCGCCCTCGACAACGTCGCTTATGGCCTGCGCGTGCGCGGTGTGGGACGCACGGAGCGACGCGAGCGCGCGCTGAGGGCGCTCGCCTCGGTGCGCCTCGAACAGCTCGCCGCCCGCAAGCCCTCTGAACTCTCCGGCGGGCAGCGTCAGCGAGTCGCCCTGGCGCGAGCGACCGTCGTCCAGCCGAAGGTGCTTCTGCTCGATGAGCCGCTGGGCGCGCTGGACCTCAAGCTGCGCGAGCAGATGCAGGTCGAGCTCAAGCAGATCCAGCGCGACCTCGGCATCACGTTCATCTTCGTGACCCACGACCAGGAAGAGGCGCTCACCCTCTCCGATCGGATCGCAGTGTTCAGCGCGGGGCGGATCGAGCAGCTGGGGACGCCGCGCGAACTCTACGAGCAGCCGGCATCCCGGTTCGTCGCCGACTTCGTGGGCACCTCCAACCTGTTCGACGCGGATCGGTCCCCGCACCTGATCGGCTGCTCGGGCGAGCACACGATCCGCCCCGAGAAGCTCACGCTCTCTCTCGAGCCTCGGTCGGGGGAGGGCGTGCGCTCCGCGCCCGGCACGGTCGTGGAGTCGATCTACGTCGGCAGCGCCATCCGTCGCGTCGTCGATCTCGACGGGGGCCTGCGCGTCACCGTGCTGGAGCGCAACGATCGCTCGCGCGCCGCCGACCAGGAGCGCGGCGAGCGCGTGCACGTGAGCTGGCACGACGAAGACGTCGTCGCCCTGATACCCCCGGGCACCTGACCCGGGAACAGGCCGCGAGGCGCACGCCCCACGGTCGACCGCACGGAGAGGAAGAACAATGAGGCACATCACACGCGGTAGGCGGCACGCCGCGGTCGCCGCTCTGGCCGTCGGGGCGGTTCTCGCGCTGACCGCCTGCGGCACCGGGTCCGGTGGCGACTCGGGTGGCGACGCCGCCACGGAGCTCGGCGAGTTCGAGGACTCCGTCTCGATCCTCGCGTGGCCCGGGTACGTCGAGGACGGCAGCAACGACCCCGCCGTGGACTGGGTGACCGGATTCGAGGAGAAGACCGGCTGCACCGTCGAATCGAAGACCTACGGCACGTCGGACGAGGCGGTCAACCTCATGAAGACGGGCGACTACGACGTCGTCGCGGCATCGGGTGACGCCACGCTGCGACTGATCGCAGGCGGCGACGTCGCAGAGGTGAACACCGACCTGATCCCCAGCTACGCGGGCGTCTTCGACTTCTTGAAGGACCAGCAGTGGAACTCGGTGGACGGCAAATCGTACGGCGTGCCGCACGGCTACGGTGCGAACCTGCTGCTGTACAACACCGAGGTCGTCACGCCGGCGCCGACGTCGTGGGACATCGTCTTCGACAAGGCGAGCCAGTACACCGGCAAGATCACCGCGTATGACTCGCCGATCTACATCGCGGATGCCGCGGTCTACCTCATGGCGCATCAGCCCGACCTGGGCATCGAGAACCCGTATGCGCTCGACGAGACCCAGTTCCAGGCGGCGGTCGACCTGTTGAAGGAGCAGCGCCCGCACATCAGCGAGTACTGGTCGGACTATCTCAAGGAGATCCAGGCGTTCGAGACCACCGATTCGGTCGCAGGGACGACCTGGCAGGTCATCCAGAACGTGCTCGCCGGCGAGGACGCGCCGACCGATGTCGTCCTTCCGGACGAAGGGGCGACCGGATGGTCGGATACCTGGATGATCGCGTCCGAGGCGAAGAGCCCGAACTGCGCATACGCATGGCTCGACTGGATCGCGAGCCCGGAGACCAACGCGCAGGCGACCGCCTACTTCGGTGAGGCGCCGTCGAGCCAGGAGGCCTGCGACTACCGCGACGACTGCGAGGCGTACCACGCCGGCGACGCGGACTATGCGGCCCAGATCTGGTACTGGACGACTCCGATCGCCGAGTGCGTCGACGGCCGGACCGACGTCGAGTGCGTCGACTACGCCCAATGGACCGAGGCCTGGTCCGAGATCAAGGGCTGACCCACACCGAGCGCCGGGGGCGGCGGACCCGAACCACCGCCCCCGGCATCTTCCCGGAGCACACATGACCGCGACATCCCTCGCCGAAGAGCGCACCACGCCACCGGTTCCACCGCCGCGGAAGAGCGGGCCGCGGCGGCTCTCGTCGTTTCTGATCGCACACCCGCGCACGCGACTCGCGCTGCTGCTGTCGGCACCGTTGTTCTGGTTGGGCGTGGTCTACATCGTCGCGCTCGTGCTGCTGCTGGTCACCGCGTTCTGGTCTGTCGACTCGTTCACCGGCGAGATCACCACGGAGTGGACGCTCGAGAACATCATCACCGTGCTGACGGGCTCGCTCTATCAGACGGTCACCCTGCGCACGCTCGGCGTCGCGCTGCTGGTGACGCTCATCGATGTGGTCGTGGCGCTGCCGATCGCGTTCTACATGGCGAAGGTCGCCTCCCCGCGGGCGCAGCGCATCCTGCTGATCGCGGTGCTGATGCCCCTGTGGGCGAGCTACCTCGTGAAGGCCTACGCGTGGCGCTCCGTGCTGTCCCAGGACGGCATCCTGGAATGGATGCTGGCACCCCTGGGGCTGAGCACCCCCGGGTACGGGCTGCCGGCGACGGTCATCACGCTGTCGTACCTCTGGCTTCCGTACGTCATCCTGCCGATCTACGCGGGCCTGGAGCGCGTGCCCGACTCTCTGCTGGAGGCATCGGCAGACCTCGGGGGCAAGACCTGGCGGACGCTCGGAAGCGTCGTGCTGCCGCTCGTGTTCCCGGCGATCATCGCCGGCACGATCTTCAGCTTCTCGCTCTCACTCGGCGACTACATCACGGTGAACATCGTCGGCGGGGCCAGTCAGATGCTCGGCAATCTCGTCTACACGAATGTCGGGGCTGCGAACAACCTGCCGCTTGCGGCGGCGATCGCGCTCATCCCGATCGTGATCATCTTCGGCTACCTCGCTGTCGTGCGCCGCACCGGCGCCCTGAACAACCTCTAGGACCCGCGCATGCGACTCGGACGGACGGCCCGGCTGGTGCTGGCGGCGGTGACGGGAATCATCCTCGTCGTGATCTACGTGCCGCTGGGAGTCGTGCTCGTCAACTCGTTCTCGACGTCCGCGTCGCTGACCTGGCCGCCACCGGGGTTCACGCTGGACTGGTGGGTGCGCGCGTTCGAGAGCGCCGGCGCCCGTGAGGCGGTGCTGACCAGCGTGCAGGTCGCGATCATCGCCACGGTGATCTCGCTCGTGCTGGGCACGCTCATCTCGATCGCCCTGCAGCGGTTCGACTTCTTCGGCCGCGACGCGATCAGCCTGCTGATCATCCTTCCCATCGCGCTTCCCGGCATCATCACGGGCATCGCGCTGAACAACTTCTTCCGCACCATCATGGGCATTCCCCTGTCGATCTGGACGGTCGTGATCGCGCACGCGACGTTCTGCATCGTGACGGTCTTCAACAACGTCATCGCGCGGCTGCGACGAACGGGGACCAGCCTCGAGGAGGCCTCGGCCGACCTCGGAGCAGGACTGTGGACGACGTTCCGGCTCGTGACCTTCCCGCAGTTGCGGTCGGCGCTGCTCGCGGGCGGCCTTCTCGCCTTCGCGCTGAGCTTCGACGAGATCATCGTGACGACCTTCACCGCCGGTTCCGGAGTGACGACCCTGCCGATCTTCATCCTGAACAACATGTTCCGGCCGAACCAGGCGCCGGTCGTGTCGGTGATCGCCGTCGTGCTCGTGATCGTCTCGATCGTGCCGATCTATCTCGCGCAGCGGCTCTCCGGCTCGGAGCAGACGCGCCGGTAGCCGAGTGGGGCACGACCCTTTCGGATCGTGCCCCACCGCGCATTCGGGTCAGGCGGCGTCGGTCGCGCCGTCGGTGCGGCCGCGAGAGAACCCGGCGTCGAAGCCGCGCTCAAAGGCGCGCTGCTCCGCACGGCCGGAGCGCTCGCCGCGCCCGTGATGTCCGCCGCGGTACTCGGCGGGGTGGTGCGGGTGGCAGGGGTGGGCGCCGTGGGGACCGTAGCCCTCACCGTGCTCGTGGCCGCCTTCACCGTGGCCGTGGCCGAAGCCGTGACGACGGCCGAAGCCGGGGCCGAAGCCGCGCCCGGGACCGAACCCGCGACCGAAGTCGCGTCCTGGACCGAATTCGCTGCCGAAGCCCGGGCCGAAACCGCGCCCCGGCATCCGCGCGTTCTCGTCCCAGCCGAGTTCGCGGGCGATGGCCTCGAGTGAGGCCGTCGTGGCGGCGTAGTCCTCGGGCGAGACCGCCCCGGAGACGCGGGATCGGATGCCGTCCACGATGTCGCCGAGTCTCTCTTTGGCGGCGCGGCCTTCGTCGGTGAGCACCCAGGTGCCATCGCCGGTCTCTTCGACCCAGCCGCGTTCGGCCAGGCCACGGAGGCGCTTGCCCTTGCGAGCGAAGCGCTCGGCGAGCGGGGGAAGCTCGGCGTCGCCCGAGAGCGCGTTGAGCAGCATCCACTCGCGACGTGTCACGTCGGCGTCGGCGAAGGCGGCGCCGAACTCGCGAGTGATCAGGCGGTCGACGGTGCGCAGCCAGTAGCCGAGCGGTCGACGGTCTGTGGGCGCACCCTGCGGCGCGCCAGCGGTTCCCTCATCGGAGGGCTCGTTGGTCGGGGTGTCTTCGTTGTTCATGAGAAGTCCTTTTTATATGTAGTGTGACATGCAAGCCGAGAATATGTCAAGTCACATGTAAATTCGAGATATGACCTCCGCACCCTCCGACCCTGCTGACGTGATCGCTGCGGCGCTCGCCCGACTGCGAGGGCGACGGATGCCGCGCCCGCCGTGGGACGGGGGCCACGGTCCCGCCGGCCATCACGGCGACCCCGGGCACCACCGCGGCGACGGCGGCTGGATGCGAGGCGGTCCGCATAGTGGCATGCACGGCGTGAACGGCGGCATGAGTGGTCCACCACCGTGGGGTGCGGGGCCCCGCATCGGCGGACCGGCGCGACTGAGGCTGCTCGAGGCGCTGGCCGCGGCATCCGGCCCGCTGTCGGTCAATGAGCTCGCCGACGCGGTCGGGGTGGATCAGCCCCGGGCGTCCCGGCTGGTGCAGCAGGCGGCGCAGATGGGGCTGGTGCGCCGTGAAGCCGATTCGGACGACGCCCGACGGACCCGCGTGGCGCTCACCGATCAGGGGCTCGCGATCGTGCGGGGCTTCCGCGGCGAGCGTCGCAGCGCGATCGACGCGGCCCTGGGCGCATTCAGCGACGAGGAGCGTGCGGAGCTCGCCCGGCTGCTGACCAAGCTGGCGGACGCCTGGCCGACGTGACCTCGCGCGGCGTCAGTCCTTCAGCCGCTCCTGGACGGCCTTGACGGGGATCAGGAGCACCAGGCCCACCGCGAGCACGAGGACGATGCCCAGGATGCCGAAGTACGCCGCCCCGAAGACGGAGACGAAGACCGCGAACATCGTCGGAGCGAGGAAGGAGACGGCGCGTCCGGTCGTGGCGTACAGGCCGAATACCTCGCCTTCGCGGCCCGGTGGGATGATCCGGGCGAGGAAGGTGCGCGAAGCCGACTGCGCCGGACCGACGAACAGGCACAGGGCCAGGCCGGCGGTCCAGAACACGATCTGCCCGCCGTCGTGCAGGAAGAAGACGAGCAGCCCGGAGATGATCAGGCCGATCAACGCGGCGACGATGACGGGTTTGGCCCCGAGCCGGTCATCGAGCGCGCCCACCAGGATGGTCGAGACGCCGGCGACGACGTTCGCGGCGATCGCGAAGATGATCACCTCGCCGGGGGAGAACCCGAAGACGGATGCCGCGAGCACGCCGCCGAACGTGAAGACGCCAGCGAGTCCGTCGCGGAAGACCGCGCTGGCCAGCAGGAACCACACGGTGTGACGCGACTCGCGCCACAGCTTCGCGATGTCGCGCCCGAGGCGGACGTACGAGGCGAAGAAGCTCACGCGCTCCCGCTTTGCGCCGGCGCCCCGGTACTCGGGCACCGCGAACAGGACGGGGATCGCGAACAGGCCGAACCAGAGCGCCGCGACCAGCATCGCCACCCGGATCGGGAGTCCGTTCTCGTCGGGAACGCCGAACAGGCCCTCGATGAAGCCGAAGTAGACGATCAGCAGGAGGACGATTCCGCCGATGTACCCCATGCCCCAGCCGAACCCGCTGACCTTGCCGATCGACCGCGGCGTCGAGACCTGCGAGAGCATCGCGTTGTAGTTGACACCGGCGAATTCGAAGAACACGTTGCCGGCGGCGACCAGGAGCAGTCCGAGCCAGAGGAACGACGGATCGGGCTCCACGAAGAACATCGCTGCGGTCGCGGCCACCACGATGTAGGTGTTCACGGCGAGCCACAGCTTGCGCCGGCCCGAGGTGTCCGAGCGCTGTCCGGTGACCGGTGCGAGCACCGCGATGAGCAGGCCGGCGCCGGCCAGAGCCCACCCGAGCTGGGCCTCGACCGTTCCGGCCGGCCCGAAGCTGGAACTGGTGAGGTAGACGGTGAAGACGAACGTGGTCACCACGGCGTTGAAGGCCGCCGAGCCCCAGTCCCACAGGCCCCACGCCAGCACGATGCGCTTGCGCGTGCTGGACGGACCTTCGGCGCCCACGGCGCTCGCGAGCGCATCGGTCGGCGTGATGCCGGAGAACTGCGGCAGGTTGGGCGCCATTCGGGGAACGTCGGGATCGCTCATATGCGTCACGCTAGGGCCCTTCGGTGAACAGCGCGTGCGTCAGGGCACGCGCGCCGCGACTCTGCGGCCTGCTCAGGCTACAGCCGCCCGCCACGGCGACGCGGAAGCACCGAGACCGGCCGCCCGCCGCGGTGCCATGATGTACGCATGCCTGCCCACGTCGAACGCGCCGAGCTGCCCGGAATCGGTGTCCGCCACGACATCGTGACCGAGGAGGGGCGCCGGCTCTCGGTCCTGAACCTCCGCGACGGCGGTCGGCAGCTCGCGCTCTCCGACGAGGACGATCCCGACCGTGCCGGCGAGACGATCACGCTCAGCGACGACGAGGCGATCGCCCTGTCCGAGGTGCTCGGCGCCTCACTGATCCTCACGCAGCTGGCCGGGCTGCGCGATCAGGTGGCCGGCCTCGCCGTCGAGCAGATCCCGGTGCGTGCGGACTCTCCTTTCGTCGCTCGTCCGCTGGGCGACACGAAGGCGCGCACCCGCACCCGGTGCTCGATCGTGGCGATCGTGCGGGCGACGGAGATCCTGCCCGCCCCCGGGCCGGACGACCTCCTGCACAGCGGCGACACGCTCGTCGTCGTCGGTACCCGGGACGGGCTCGATCACCTCGTCCGCATCGTCGGCGGCAGTTGATCGCGGCGGATGGACCACGGCGCGCTCGTCCTCGTCGAGATCGGCGCGCTCATCCTCGGGATCGGGTTGCTCAGCCGACTCGCATCGCGGCTGGAGATCTCTCCGATCCCGCTGATCCTCCTCGGCGGGCTGGCGTTCGGCGAGGGCGGGTTCCTGCCCTTCACGCAGGGTGAGGAATTCATCGAGATCGGCGCGGAGATCGGCGTCATCCTGCTGCTGCTCATGCTGGGCTTGGAATACACCGCACGTGAACTCGTCTCGAGCCTGAACGGCTCGAAGACGGCCGGTCTGATCGACATGGCCCTCAACGCCGTGCCCGGCGCTCTGCTGGCCCTCCTGCTGGGCTGGGGTCCGGTCGGGGCGGTGGCCATGGCGGGCATCACGTGGATCTCCTCGTCCGGCGTCATCGCCAAGGTGCTGCAGGATCTGGGCCGTCTCACCAACCGCGAGACCCCTGTCGTCCTGTCCATCCTGGTGATCGAGGATCTCGCGATGGCGTTCTACCTTCCGGTGCTCACCGCGCTCCTGATCGGGGCGGGACTGCTGGCCGGCACCGTCTCGGTGGTCATCGCACTCGCCTCCGTGACCCTCATCCTCTATGTCGCGCTGCGTCACAGCAGGCTCGTGTCCCGCCTCGTGTGGTCCAAAGAGGCCGATGTCCTGCTGCTGTCGGTGCTCGGGCTGACGCTGCTCGTCGCAGGCCTCGCCGAGGGTGCCAACGTGTCCGCCGCGGTCGGCGCCTTCCTCGTCGGCATCGCCATCTCGGGTCCGGCGGCCAAGCACGCTCAGCGGGTCCTGACTCCGCTGCGAGACCTTTTCGCCGCGGTGTTCTTCCTCTTCTTCGGCCTGTCCACCGACCCGGCCGATCTGGTGTCCATGCTCGTGCCCGCGGTGGGGCTTGCGATCGTCACCATGGGGACCAAGCTGCTGACCGGCTATATCGCCGCGCGCCGCGCCGGCATCGCAGAGCCCGGGCGCTGGCGCGCGGGCTTCGCCTTGATGCCGCGGGGCGAGTTCTCCATCGTCATCGCGGGACTGGCCGTCGCGGCCGGCGTGGACCGCTCACTGGCCGCCCTCGCGACCGGCTATGTCCTGATCACGATGGTCGCCGGGCCGCTGCTGGCCCGCATCCCGGATTCGGCCCGTTTCATGGAGACCACACGGCGGATCGAGGCCAAGCGCCGCGCACGCCTGACCGCCGGCGGGTGACGACGCTCCGCGCGCCGAGCGGGTGACCTGCGATCATCCTCGCGCCGCCGAGCCGACCCACTGGTGCGCACATTCGCCGCGTGATTAGGTGAAGCATGAACGCCGCCACCAGGGCCGGAACCACGTTCAACGGCCGCCTTGCGATCCTGCTCGCGATGGCCATGTTCGTGCTCGTGGTCGACACGTCGCTGATGAACGTCTCGATCTCGGCGGTCGTCCGAGACCTCGACACCACCGCGAGCGGAGTGCAGGGCGCCATCGCACTCGAAGCGCTCGTCTCCGCGGCGTTCATCCTGATCGGCGGCAAGACCGGCGACCTGATCGGCCGCAAGCTCGCCTACATCCTCGGCCTGCTCGGATACGCGGTGGGCGCGATCGCGATGACGCTCGCACAGGACCTCCGGACGATCATCATCTTCTGGGCGTTCATCGGCGGCCTGGGTGCCTCGCTGCTGCTACCCGCGATGCAGTCGCTGATCCACGGCAACTTCCAGGGTGCCCACCAGAAGCGCGTGTACGCGCTGGTCGGCGCGTCCGCGGCCATCGCCGCCGGCGTGGGTCCGCTCCTGGGCGGCGTCATCACGACCTTCCTGTCCTGGCGGATCGGATTCCTCCTCGAAGCCGTCGTGATCGCCGTCGTGCTCTCCGGCATCCGGCTGGTGAAGGACGTCCGCTACGAAGGCTCGCGGACGGTCGACTGGGTGGGGGCGGTGTTCTCCGTGGTCGGCATGGGCGGGATCGTGCTGAGCATCCTGGTCTGGCAGGAGGGCGGGCAGTACGTCGGGCTGCTCCTGGGGATCGGCCTGGTCGCGATGGGCGGCCTGATCTGGTGGCTGATCATCCGCAAGCGGCACGGCAGGGCCACGCTGCTGGATCCGGACCTGTTCAGATCGAAACTGTTCCGCTCGGGTGCGACCGGTCAGCTGCTGCAGCAGGTCGCGCTGGGCGGTTCGATGATCGTCCTGCCGCTCTATCTGCAGATGGTCCTCGAGTACAACGCGCTGCAGGCAGGGCTGTCCATCGCTCCGCTCTCGCTGAGCATGTTCGCGGTGGCCCTGTGGGCGGGCAAGCGGGCCAAGGGGCGCCCCGCGACCATCATCCTGTGGGGATTCGGACTGCTGGTGGTCGGGCTGACGGCGGTGCTGCCGATCGTGCCCCGAGCCGACTCGGGCTGGTGGCTTGCCCTTCCGCTGATCGTGGCGGGAGGCGGCCTGGGGCTGCTCGTATCCCAGCTGAACAACTACACGCTCTCGCCGATCACCGACGAGCGCGTGAGCGAGGCGGCCGGGGTCAATTCCGCGGCCGGGTCGTTCGGTCTCTCGTTCGGACTGGCGTTCGCCGGGGCGATCATGCTGGCCACGCTCGCCTTCACGTTCACCGCCCGGGTGGACGCGAGCACCGTCATCCCTCCCGACGACAAGCAGACCATCGCCGCCGCGCTCGAGGAGGATGCCCAGCTGATCTCGACGACTCAGCTCGAAGAGGTCCTCGACGGCGAGCCGGCCGACGTGCAGGACGAGATCATCGCGATCAACGAGCAGTCACGCCCGATCGCACTGCAGATCGCGTTGCTGGTCCCGATCCTCGCCGGTGTCCTCGGCATCCTGAACGGCCTGCGGATGCGGCGCCTGCCTGATCCGGCGCCGTCTTCGGCCGCAGAAGGAACGCTGATCGGCTGATCGATCCGACACGCCTGCAAAGTTGAGCCAGTCCATATCAACTTCATTTGACACGTTCGGGCGGCCTCCGATAACCTTGAGTCATCGCGGCTCAACCCTTGGGTGCTGAGGCTCACATCTGTGAGTTCCGGTTCCAGGGTCGGCGCGAAAAGACTTCATACACCCCGGGGTCCGGCATCCGTCCGCCCCTGAACAAGGAGAGAGAAACACATGGCCCGTGCTGTTGGAATCGACCTCGGAACCACGAACTCGGTCGTGAGCGTCCTCGAGGGCGGCGAGCCCAAGGTCATCGCGAACGCCGAAGGCTTCCGGACCACCCCGTCGGTGACTGCGTTCACCAAGGACGGCGAAGTGCTCGTCGGCGAGACCGCGAAGCGCCAGGCCGTCACGAACGTGGAGCGCACGATCTCATCGGTCAAGCGCCACATGGGAACCGACTGGAAGTTCGACGTCGACGGTAAGAAGTGGACCCCGCAGGAGATCTCCGCGCGCATCCTCGGCAAGCTCAAGCGCGACGCCGAGGAGTACCTCGGCGACACGGTGACGGATGCTGTCATCACCGTGCCCGCGTACTTCAACGACGCCGAGCGTCAGGCGACCAAGGAGGCCGGTGAGATCGCGGGTCTGAACGTCCTGCGCATCATCAACGAGCCCACCGCCGCCGCGCTCGCGTACGGCCTGGACAAGGGCAAGCAGGACGAGCTCATCCTCGTCTTCGACCTCGGTGGCGGAACGTTCGACGTCTCGCTGCTCGAGGTGGGCAAGGACGACGACTTCTCCACGATCCAGGTGCGCTCCACCTCCGGCGACAACCGCCTCGGCGGTGACGATTGGGACCAGCGTCTGGTCGACTACTTCATCAAGCAGTTCAAGGACACCACCGGCGTCGACGTCTCGGGCGACAAGATCGCCCTGCAGCGTCTGAAGGAGGCCGCGGAGCAGGCCAAGAAGGAGCTCTCCAGCTCCATGTCGACCTCCGTCAACCTGCCGTACCTGTCGCTGACCGACAGTGGACCGGTCTCGCTGTCCGAGACGATCACGCGCGCGAAGTTCGAGGACCTCACCAAGGACCTCCTGGACCGCACCAAGAAGCCCTTCGAGGATGTCATCCGCGAGGCCGGCATCAAGGTCGCCGACATCGATCACGTCGTGCTGGTGGGTGGATCCACCCGCATGCCCGCCGTCGCCGAACTGGTCAAGCAGGAGGCCGGCAAGGAGCCCAACAAGGGCGTCAACCCGGACGAGGTCGTCGCCGTCGGCGCCGCCCTGCAGGCCGGCGTGCTGCGCGGTGAGCGCAAGGACGTGCTGCTGATCGACGTGACCCCCCTGAGCCTCGGCATCGAGACCAAGGGCGGCATCATGACGAAGCTCATCGAGCGCAACACCGCCATCCCGACCAAGCGCAGCGAGACCTTCACGACGGCCGACGACAACCAGCCGTCCGTCGCCATCCAGGTCTTCCAGGGCGAGCGCGACTTCACCCGCGACAACAAGCCGCTCGGCACCTTCGAGCTCACCGGCATCGCGCCGGCGCCGCGCGGCATCCCGCAGGTCGAGGTCACGTTCGACATCGACGCGAACGGCATCGTGCACGTGTCCGCCAAGGACAAGGGCACCGGCAAGGAGCAGTCGATGACGATCACCGGCGGCTCGTCGCTGCCGAAGGACGACATCGAGCGCATGGTGCGCGAGGCCGAGGAGCACGCGGCCGAGGACAAGAAGCGCCGTGAGTCTGCCGAGGTCCGCAACCAGGCCGAGACGCTGTCGTATTCGATCGACAAGCTGATCAAGGACAACGACGACAAGCTGCCCGCCGACGTCAAGACCGAGGTCCAGGCCGATGTCGACGCGCTCAAGGCCGCTCTGGCCGGCGAGGACGACGACGCGGTCAAGACCGCGTTCGACAAGCTCAACCAGAGCCAGGGCAAGCTGGGCGAGGCCATCTACGCATCCGGTCAGGCTGCGCAGTCGGCTCCGGATGCCGCCGGCGACGCCTCGACGGATGGCGGTTCTGCGGACGCGTCCGCGGCATCCGATGAGGATGTCATCGACGCCGAGGTCGTCGACGACGAGGACGAAGAGAAGAAGTAGCCATGACGGACAAGAACTTCGAAGAGCACGGGGCTGATCAGGAGCCTGGCGACGAGGTTCGACCGGACGAGGAGGGGTCGGAGGCGCAGGTCTCCGACCCCGATTCGCAGCCGGACGGATCCGAGGAGAGCTGGACGATCGACGACATCCTCAACGCCGCGCAGAACGTCGACGCCGCCGCCGAGGATGCGGTCATCGCCGACCTGGAGTCGGCCCTGTTGACCGACCTCAAGCGGCTGCAGGCCGAGTACGCCAACTACCGCCGACGCACCGAGGACCAGCGTGAGCGTGAGATCGAACGGGCCAGGGGCGAGGCCGTGAAGGGCCTGCTGCCGGTTCTCGACGACATCGATCGGGCTGACAAGCACGGCGATCTCGCCGAGGGAAGCCCTCTCGCCGCGATCGGCGAGAAGGTGCGCGCCCTGGCTGAGAAGCTGGGCGCGGTCGCGTACGGCGCGGCCGGCGAGCCCTTCGATCCCCAGCAGCACGAGGCGATCTTCCAGGCGCCGACGCCGGGGGTGGCCGAGCCGACGATCCTCGAAGTCGTCGAGGTCGGTTACCGCCTGGGTTCGGTCGAGCTGCGACCCGCGAAAGTGGTCGTCGCGGTGCCGGCCGACCCGTCGGCGGGCTCAGGGGCCGGTTAAGGCGCCATGGCCAGTCAAGACTGGTTCGACAAGGACTTCTACAAAGTCCTGGGTGTCGACAAGAGCGTCAGCGACGCCGACCTGAAGAAGACCTACCGCAAGCTCGCACGCAAGTATCACCCCGACTCCAATCAGGGCGATGCCAAAGCGGAGGCCACGTTCAAAGAGGTCAGCGAGGCGTACTCGGTGCTGTCCGATCCGGAACAGCGCAAGGAGTACGACCAGATCCGGGCGATGGGCTCGGGAGCGCGCTTCACGGCGGGCGACCAGCCCGGCGGGTTCGAGGACGTGTTCAGCATGTTCGGCCAGGGCCGGGGAGCACGCCAGGCGCCGGAGGACTTCGACGACATCTTCAGCATGTTCAACCAGCAGCAGGGCGGAGGCTTCGGCTCCGGTCGGTTCGGGCAGCCGTCGGGCGGATTCCGTGGCTACGGCGGCCCTCGGCGCGGGGCGGACATCACCGCCCGCACCACGATCGACTTCATCACCGCGACCCGGGGCGAAACGATCACACTGCAGGGGGAGGACGGCAAGCCGTTCAAGGTGAAGATCCCCGCCGGCGTCGCGGACGGGCAGAAGATCCGCCTACGCGGGCGCGGACGCCCATCCCCGGACGGCGGCGAGTCGGGCGACATCGTGGTCCAGGTGGCCGTGCGACCGCACCCCGTCTTCACGCGTGAGGGACTGAACCTCCGCGTGATCGTGCCGGTGACCTTCACCGAGGCGGCGCTCGGCGCGACGATCGAAGTGCCGACCCTGGGTGGCGATCCCGTGAAACTGCGGGTGGCGCCGGGTACGCCTTCAGGCCGAGTCCTGCGCGTGAAAGGTCGCGGTGTGGAAACAGCGAAGGGCACCGGCGACCTCCTCGCCGAGGTGCAGGTCGCGGTGCCATCCCACCTCGACGAGGCTGCCCGCGAGGCTCTGCAGCGGTTCCACGACCTGGAGCCGAAAGAGAACCCCCGCGCGGAGCTGATGTCGAAGGCGCGCGGCTGACCCGCAGACCGACCGCGGGTCGTGTCCCGACCGGGAGACGAAGCGGACCGAGGATCGAAGAGAAGAGGTGAGATGGGATGCCTGAACGAGAGATCGATGAGGACGCCCCCATCTTCGCGATCGCCGTCGCCGCCGAACTCGCCGGCATGCACCCGCAGACCCTGAGGCAGTACGACCGACTCGGGCTCGTCGTGCCCGCGCGCACCCAGGGCGGATCACGCCGCTACTCGACGCGGCACGTGGAACAGCTCCGCGAAGTCGCGCGCCTCTCGTCCGATGGCATGAGCCTGCCCGCGATCGCCCGGATCATCGAACTCGAAGATCGCGTGCGAGAGCTGCATCATCGCGTCCACGACCTGGAGGCGCGCGTGCGCGCCGAGCTGGAGAACCGGCCCGGTGCGCGCGTCTTCGCGGCGGGTGCGACCGGGTCCGTGGTCACCCTGCGCCAGGGCCGCCGTGTCCGGCGGGCGACCGACATCGTCGTGTGGCGGCCGCGGCTGGCACTCGAGCAGAGCCAGGATGACCCGGATGCCGCGGAGAGCGCCGGGCGCGCCGACGGCAAGCGGACGTCGCGGAGGCGCACCGACCCGGGGAAGTAGCGCAGCGCGCGCGGGCTCGCCGGTGCCTTTCCGCGCGGCATCCGGCATCCCGGCCGCGCGGGTTCTAGAGTTCGGGCATGACGGAGGAGCGCTGGCGGCAGCTGACGTACTGGCCGCTGTTGATCTCGTCGATCGTCTTCATCCTCGTCTACTCGTGGCAGGTCATCGCCGATCTCCAAGGGACGCTGTACCTGATCGCGCGGGTGTTCATCCTGCTGACCTGGCTGAGCTTCGCGGCCGACTACCTCGTGCGCCTCATGTTGGCGGACACGCGCGGGCGGTGGTTCCGCGAGCACATCTTCGATCTGCTGGTCGTCGCACTGCCGGTGCTGAAGCCGCTGCGGCTGCTGAAGGCGCTCACGCTCATCCATTCGCTGCGGCGCACGGCGGGCACCGCGCTGCGCAGCAGCATCGCGATCTACGGCGCCGGCGCCGCCGCGATCCTGATCTGGATCGCGGCCCTCGCCGAACTCGACGCGGAACGTGGAGCCCCCGGTGCGAACATCGAGACGTTCGGCGACGCGGTCTGGTGGGCGTTCGTGACGATCACGACGGTCGGCTACGGCGACTACTTCCCCGTCACGGCGTGGGGACGCATCGTCGCGGTGCTGCTGATGTGCGGCGGAGTGGCGCTCGTCGGCGTGGTGACGGCGACGCTCGCGTCATGGGTGCTCGAGCGCGCCGCGATCGGCCGTGACACGGACGAGCCGGCCACGCGGGGTCAGCTTCGCGACGTCTCGCACAAGATCGACGACATCAGTGCGCGGCTGCCGCCACCGCCCGCGCCGAAAGAGAGCGCCGACGCCCGATGAGCCTCTTCGGTCGCCAGCCCACCATCCCTGTGCCGCCACCGGCCGCGCTCTCCCCGACTCTGCGCGTGCTGCTCGGTCTGGCCGCTGCGGTGGTCGCGCTCGCAGGTTTGTTCTTCGCCCGTGAGTTGGTCGGCCCGCTCGTGCTGGCCGCCGTGATCGTCATCATCTGCCACCCCGTCCGTCATCCGCTCGAACGCTTCGGGTGGCCGCGCTGGCTCGCCACGACCGCTGTCATCGTCATCGCCTACCTGATCCTCGTCGTCCTGGGGCTGCTGCTGTTCTTCGCGGGGACGCAGTTCGTCCGCCTCGTGGCGGACTTCACCGACGAGCTGCAGGCGTCCGCGCAGACCGTGATCTCCTGGCTCGGTTCGATCGGACTGGGGGATGAAGCGTCGGATGCCGCGGCATCCGTTCTGGAGCCCTCGACGATCGTGTCCTTCGTGACCTCGCTCGGCGGAACTGCGGTGGGGATCCTCACGGCCCTGTTCTTCGTCCTCGCCTATGTGATCTTCATGGCAGTCGACGGCGCGCGCTACGCACGGGCCGAGACCTCGTTCGGTGCGGCCGCGCGGCCGACGGTGCGCCGCATCCTGAGCTTCAACACGGGTGTGCGGCGGTACTACGTCGTCAACGCGAGCTTCGGCGCGGTCGTCGCGATCATCGACGGGCTGGCGCTGTGGGCGATCGGGGTCCCGGCGCCGGCGGTGTGGGCGATCCTCGCGTTCGTCACGAACTTCATCCCGAACATCGGGTTCGTCATCGGGCTCGTGCCACCCGCACTGCTCGCCCTCGTCGTCGGCGGATGGCCGCTCATGCTCGCCGTGATCGCGATCTACAGCGTCGTCAACGTCGTGCTGCAGGTGCTCGTCCAGCCGAAGTTCGTCAGCGATGCCGTCGACCTCAGCCTGACGCTGAGCTTCTTCTCGGTGATCTTCTGGACCTTCATCATCGGTCCGCTCGGCGCGATCCTCTCGATCCCCCTGACCCTGCTGGTGCGTGCCCTGGTGCTCGAGGGTGACCCGGGCGCGCGGTGGCTGCGGTGGCTCTCGGGCGATCGGACGGCCATCGGGCCGGACTGAGCCTGCTCGGGCGCCCGACACCGGTCGTGCCGGCGCCGCTGCGGTCGGCGGTGCAAGGGATCAGGGATCGAGCCGCAGGACCTGGGACGACTCTCCGAGCGCGACGTCGTCCACGATTCGAAGGGTGCGCGCCAGCTCGTCCACGGCACCGAGGACCGTGCCGAATCGCTCCCGGTCGCTGCACACGGCGGTGACCGTCACGAAATGCGCGCCGGTGTCCCACGTGTACGTCGCGAAAGGCGGGGTGCGCTGATCCTGGGGAAGCGGCATCGCGAGCTTCTCTCCCATGCCCAGGTAGCTGCCGCGGAACGACTCGGTGTCGTCGTACTCCATCGGCATCGTGGCGCGCGCCGCGCGGAGCTGCGCCGTGGCCTCCTGAACCTGGGCCATGACGACCAGCAGCTCCGGGTCGGCCTTCCACACCCAGACGAGTACGCGCCCCGCCGCCCGGCGCATCAGGAACGGGGTCGCCTGACTCATCGCCCATGCCGCGAAGCCGCCCGGACGTCGCGACGTCGAATCCGCGGGACCGGCCACGCCGAGCGCACGGTTCGCCTGGTCGAGCAGCATCCGGATCGCGGCCTTGCGGTGCCGGCGACCGCCGAACACCAGGGAGCCGGTCACGGCGACCCAGCGCTTCGGATCGGCATCAGCCTGAAGTCGGGGCATGCATCCAGCGTACGAGGTGGGAACACGCGTCCGCGTCCGTCCGTGCGAGACAGCGAACCGGCCCGACCAGGGGCGAGGTGCCCGCGCCGGATGCGCTCTTCCGGGCGACGGGTGGGCCCCTCGGCTACGATTGAGTTGCGCATGCACCGACCCGTGCGACCCGCCCCCAGCGCAGAGTTAGGCAACCAGCATCCCGTGACCCCGTCCGAGACGCCCGACGATCCCCGCGCCACCGAGCCCGACGCTCACCGACCCCTCACCGTCGTGATCGGCGCCGACACCTTCGCCCCGCACGTCAACGGTGCCGCGCGCTTCGCCGAGCGCCTGGCCGCCGGCCTCGTGGCGCGTGGTCACGATGTGCACGTCATGGCCCCCAGCGCGACGCATTGGACGCGGGGGACAGCGACCGAAATCATCGAAGGTCAGCCGATGACCCTGCATCGGCTCCCGTCGTGGCGGTGGTTTCCGCACGACTGGCTCACGTTCGTCCTGCCATGGAGAGCGAAGCACCACGCCCGTCGCGTGCTCGACGAGGTCAAACCGGACGTCGTGCACATCCAGTCGCACATCGTGATCGGCCGGGGTCTGGCTCGCGAGGCCCACAAGCGCGGCATCCCGATCATCGCGACCAATCACGTGATGGCCGAGAACATCCTGGACTTCACGACCCTGCCGCATGCGCTGAACGAGGTGATGCTCAAGCTCGCCTGGGCCGACGCGAAGCGGACGTTCGTCATGACGCGCGCTGTGACCACGCCGACCCGCAAGGCGGCGGACTTCTTGGAGTCGACGATCGACATCCACGGCGTCATCCCGATCAGCTGCGGCATCGATCGTTCGAACTATGCGCCCGACCTCACGCCCCGGGACGCGCACCGCATCCTGTTCGTCGGCCGGCTGACCACCGAGAAGCACATCGACGTGCTGCTGAAGGCGGTCGCCCGGCTGGATCCCGAGCTCGATGTCCACGTCGACCTCGTCGGCGGGGGCGATCAGCGCAAGAACCTCGAGCAGCTCGCGCAATCGCTCGGGCTCGCGGCACGCGTGAACTTCCACGGGCACGCGCCGGAAGACGAGCTTCGCGCGCTGTACAGCCACGCCAGCCTGTTCGCCATCGCGTCGATCGCGGAGCTGCAGTCGATCGCGACCATGGAGGCGATGGCCTCCGGGCTTCCGATCGTCGCGGCGAACGCGGTGGCGCTGCCCCACCTCGTCCACGACGGCGAGAACGGGTACCTCTTCGAGCCCGGCAACGCCGAGGAGATGGCAGCACGACTCACGGACGTGCTCACCGCGGCGCCCGAGGAGCGCCTCCGCATGCAGCAGGCGTCGCTCGACGGCGTCGTGATCCACGACATCAACCGCACCCTCGACACGTTCGAGGCGCTGTACCGCGGCGACCCGCTTCCTGAATAGGCGCCGATGCACGTCGTGATGTTCGGCGATCAGCACGTCGAGTCCCTCGGCGGGGCACAGGTCTCGATGCGGCTGCAGCGTCGCTTCCTCGAGCGCGCTGGCCACGTCGTGACGGTCGTCGCGCCGCGGATGCACGGCCCCCGCGCCGGTGCGTCCGATGACGCGTACGTCGACACTCCGTCGATCCCGATCACGTGGGACCGGGAGTACTCGCTGTCCTGGCCGGGCCGCCGGACCGACCGGTTCGTGGATGCCGCGCTCGCCGGCCGGCCGCCGGTGGATGTGGTCCACGTCCAAGGCGACTTCTGGGGCGCCCTCATCGGCCATCGCTTCGCGACCCGACACGGCTTGCGCGTGGTCCACACGATGCACAACCGCGTGGATGTCGGGATCGAGGCGACCGCGCCGTTCCCCGGCATGGTGCTGCGGGTGCTGAACGCGTGGCAGCGGCGGGTCCTGAAGCTCGGACCGAAGGGCCGCGACGGATGGGCGTACCTGCGCGGCTTCGCCGTGCGCTCCCACGCGATCACCGCGCCCTCCTCGCACTTCGCGCGCCGACTGGAGCAGCACGGTGTAGCCCCCGGCATGGGGACGGAGCGGGCCGTCGATGTGGTGTGGAACGGGATCGACGACGACGTCCTGGACGCCGCGCTCGCCGCCGGCGCCGTGGTGCGCGACGCCGGCCGGCCGCGCTTCGTGTGGCTTGGACGGATGAGCCCGGAGAAGCGTCTGATCCCGTTCCTCGACGCCCTCGCCGAGTCGGGCATCGACGCGGATGTGGAGGTCATCGGGGGCGGGGGACAGGCGCGCGCGGCGCGCAGGCTGGTCGAACGGCTGCGGCCGACGGCATCCGTCGTCTTCGCGGGACGGCTGCCGTACGCCGAGACGCTGCGCCGCATCGCCGCGGCCGACGCGGTCGTGCAGACCTCGATCGGATTCGAGACGCAGGGCATGACCGTGTTCGAGGCCGCGGCCCTGGGCACACCCGCGGTCGTCAGCGACCCCGACATCGCGGCGGAGCTCGGTTCGGGCTTCTGGGCGGTGCCGGATGCTTCGTCCGCCGCTCTTGCGGCGACCCTGCGCACCGCGGCGCTGCAGATCGCGACCGGGACGGGCCCGACGCCGGACCCCTCGATCCGTGAGCGCTTCCGCCAGTCGTCGCGAACGGCGGCAATGGTGGAGGTCTACGCCCGCGCCCGGGCCTGACTGCCGGTGGCGTTCGCCCGGCGGTCAGGGTCGGGACGCGCTCAGGGGAGTCGCGTGTAGTCGGTCGGCTCCCGGTGGTAGCCGTCCTTGGTGAGGGCGACGACCGATGCACCGATCGCATATGCGGCAATGGCTGCAACAACAATGATCATCAACATGGCAGAAACGCTACGCTTGACGTGATCCGGCCACGAGTGGCAGGATGGACACACAACGCAGGAAAACTGCCACGACCGTTCCTTGCTCAGAGGAGTTCGACATGAAGACCGTCGCTGTCATCGTCCAAGACGGGTTCGCGCCGTTCGAGTTCGGCGTCGCGTGCGAGGCCTTCGGTCTGGATCGCACGGATGACGGCATCCCGAACTTCGATTTCCGGATCGTGGCACCCGAGCCGGGAGTCGTGCAGTCCAAGATCGGCTTCTCGATCAACGTCGACAACGATCTCACGTTCGCCTACGAGGCGGACCTGGTGGTCGTCTCGCCGACGCCCAAGGAGTGGTGGGGGCGCACCGATCCGCGTGTGCTCGACGTCGTGCGTCACGCCTCGGCCCGCGGCGCGTGGTTGCTCAGCGTGTGCAGCGGGTCGTTCATCCTGGCCCAGGCGGGAGTCCTGGACGGCCGCCGCGCCACGACGCACTGGATGTACGCCGATCGGATGGCGCAGATGTACCCGTCGATCGACGTCGATCCCGATGTGCTCTACGTCCAGGACGGACACATCATCACCAGCGCCGGCACCGCCGCGGGGCTGGATGCATGTCTGCACCTGCTGCGTCAGGAGCTCGGGGCGGAGATGACCAACACCATCGCGCGCCGCATGGTCGTGCCGCCGCAGCGGGACGGCGGTCAGGCGCAGTTCATCTCACGCCCGCTGCCCGAGGTCGCGAGCCTGTCGCTGTCCCCGGTCGCCGACTGGATGATGGAGAACCTGCGGATGGAGCTGCCCGTCGATCAGCTCGCCGCGAAGGCGCACATGTCGCCGCGCACCTTCGCCCGCCGGTTCAAGGCCGACTACGGCACGACGCCCGCGGCCTGGCTGGGCCGTCAGCGGATCATCCACGCGCAGCGCCTGCTCGAGCAGACCGACCTGGGCCTGGACCGCATCGCGTACGAGTGCGGTTTCGGCTCGGCATCCGTCCTCCGTCAGAACTTCTCGCGCGTCCTCGGCACGACGCCCACCGCCTACCGCGCCACCTTCTGCTGCGAGATCGGGACGGGCGGCTCGGCGCTCGAGCGCCGCGAGGCCGAGCGCATGGCTTCCGCAGTTCCCGCCGCATAGCGGTCTCGCCGCTGCAGCGACGCCGAAGCGGCGAGGACGACATGCGTCCCCGCCGCTTCGCGTCCCGCTACTGCGTGTAGCGGTCCCGCAGGGCGTTCAGGTCGACGCTGGATCCGAACGACTTCGCGCTGAAGGTGTCCGCCGTGCCGTTCACGGTCGATGTGTCGAACGCGAAGGTGATGATGGCTGCCGCCAGCGCGTCGGAGTTCACGTCCAAGGCGATCCGGTTGACGTTCCCGGTGAGCCGCTGCTTGTACGCCTTGTTCAGCGCCTTGTAGAGCGCCTGGTCCGCCCCATCGGCGGTGAGGCTGTCACACGGCTGGTGGTAGCACGGGTCGTAGGCGACATCCGCAAGACCGCCGTACAGCGCGGCCTCGTCGGCGGTCTTGATTTCCTCGGCGCCCGTGAACAGGCCGCCGGCCGGGATGCCGACCTCGATGAACGGCCCGTAGTCCGAGCGGCCCGAGAAGTCGGTGTCCTGGTACGGCAGCCCCTGCGACTGGTAGAACTGCTCGAAGACGTCCTCGATCGCCGCGGAGCCCTCGGGGATGAACCCTTCCGGAGCCGTTCCGCTCGAGTTGTCGCCGTCGTACACGCCGTAGAAGTAGTTCGGCGAGCCGATCATGTCGAAGTTCAGGTACAGCGCGATGGCATCCTGCTGTTCCGGGGTCAGGTTCGCGACGTAATGCTCGGAGCCGAGCAGGCCCTCCTCCTCGGCGCCCCACCACGCGAAGCGCACCGTGTTGGTCGGATTGACGCGCTGCATCTGGATCGCGGTCTCCAGCAGGGCGGCGCTGCCCGTGCCGTTGTCGTTGATGCCCGCGCCGTTCTGCACGCTGTCCAGATGTGCGCCCGCCATGACGACGTTGCTGTCATCGCCGGTCGTCGTCTCCGCGGTCACGTTGAACGCGGTCCGCTCCTCGGCGAAGTAGTCGACGGTCACCGTCACCTCCGCGCCGGGCGTCGAGGCGAGATCCTCGCCGACGGGGGAGGCCACGAACACCGCCGGGATGGTGAGTCCGGTCGCGTCGCCGATCATCCCGACCAGGCCGGGCCGACCGTCGTTGGACACGATGACCGCGACGGCACCCGCCGCCTGCGCATTGAGCGCCTTGACCGCGAACCCGCAGGTTCCACGCTGGACCAGGGCGACCGAACCCGGCTCGAAGCCGGCGAAGTCCGCCGCCTCGCAGCCGCTCGTGCTCAGACCGTCCCCGGGGAACGGCTCGACCAGGTCGACCGACACGACCGGCCCGGTGCCGGTACCCTCCGGGCTTCCGGAGTCGAAGTTGTTGCGGAGGAAGTCCTGGCCGTCCACCCACGTCGTCGGGGGGTCGACGCGCGTGAGCTCGGAATTCTCCTCGGCATAGGTGAACGGGAACTCCTGCACCTCGGGGGTGTACCCGGCGCGCGTGAGCTGCTTCACCACATAATCAACGGATGCCGCGTATCCGGGGCGTCCGGCCGCGCGGTCGCCGTTGTCGTCGGCGATGCGCTGCAGTTCCTTCAGATGGTTCATCACCTGGCTGATCTTCACGGCCTTGGTGAGCTTGGTGACAGTATCGGCCTCGGGCACCGCGAAGGCCGGCGATGCCAGACCAACGGTTGCCACCATGGCAGCGGCAGCGATCGCCGCACCCATTTTGTGGGACGTGAACGACATGGTTCTCCTCTCGGATATCGGCGACCTCGTTGACGCCGACGTTCCGACGTTAGTCAACGTGTCGTCGGTTGGGTAGGGCTGGCGCGGGTCACGGTGTCGGTGCATGCGGGCCCCGGTGTCGGCGCGCGGGGGCGTTCGATAGCGTGTGAGCGTGCGCGCCGCGCTCCGGAAACTCTTCTCCCGCAAGACCATCGGCAAGGATGCCGTGTCGGGTCTGGTGCTGGGTGTCGAGGCCGTGCCGGATGGCCTGGCTGCCGGTCTGCTCGCGGGCATCAATCCGCTGGCCGGCCTGTACGCGTACCTGTTCGGCATGGTCGGCGCCGCGTTCTTCACCAGCAGCACGTTCATGGTCGTGCAGGCGACCGGCGCCATGGCGCTGATCGTGTCGGACGCCGACCTCGAGAGCCGCGCCGATCCTGACCGCGCGCTGTACACCCTCGCGATCATGACCGGCATCGTGATGATCCTCGCCGGCCTGTTCGGCGGCGGGCGCCTCGTCCGATTCGTGCCGACGGCCGTCATGGCGGGCTTCGTGACCGCGGTCGGCGTGAACATCATCCTGGGCCAGCTGTCGAACCTCACCGGCTACCCGGCCGAGGGCGGCAACCGGCTCGCAAAGCTGGTCGACCAGCTTCTGCACATCCCGGAATGGAGCATCGCGTCGGTCACCGTCGGACTGCTGGTGATCGGACTGATCCACCTGTTCCGACTCGCCCCGATCGGCTCGGTGGGCCTGGTCGTCGCCGTCGTGCTCGGGTCCGGCCTCGCCGTCCTCCTGAACATCTGGCTCGGCACACCCGTGCTCCTGCTCGACGACATCGTCGACGTGCCGAGCGGCCTTCCGGCGCCGGTGCTTCCCAATATCGACGATGTCGTGTTCCTGATCATTCCGGCGTTCTCGCTCGCGTTCGTCGGGCTGGTGCAGGGCGCCGCGGTGTCAGCGGGCCTCCCGACCCCGACCGGCCGGCCCCCGAACACGTCGCGGGACTTCATCGGGCAGGGCGCCGGCAGCATCGTCTCGGGGGTGTTCCAGGGGATGCCGGTCGGCGGGTCGATGTCGGGCTCGTCGCTCGTCGTGGCGAGCGGGGCCAAGACACGGCTTGTCTTCGTCGTCGCGGGCGGCGTGATGGCTCTGGTGATCCTCTTCGCTTCGGATCTGGTGAACTACGTGGCGATGCCCGCACTCGCCGGGCTGCTGATCGTCATCGGCATCGGCGCCATCAAGCCCAGTCGCATCCTCTCCGTGATCAAGAGCGGCCCGCTTCCGACGACCGTCATGGCGGTCACGTTCGGGCTCACGCTTGTCATGCCGCTGCAGTTCGCCGTCCTCGTCGGGGTCGGCATGGGGATCATCCTGTTCGTCGGGCAGCAGTCGAATCGGGTGCGCGTGCGCCAGGTGCACGTACGTGATGCCGGGCGCATCCGCGAGACCGACCCTCCTGCGCGCATCCCGGCCGGCGAGATCGTGATCCTGCAGCCGTACGGCAGCCTCTTCTTCGCGAGCGCGCCGGTCTTCGAGAATCAGCTGCCCGCGGTGGATCGCGACTCGAAAGGCGCCGTCGTGATCATCCGGCTGCGCGGGACGGATCAGATCGGCCTGTCTCTCATCGAGGTCCTGCGGCGGTACGCGCGGGAACTACGGGATGCCGGTGCCTGGCTCAAGCTCGTCATCAGTGAGAAGCGCGTGTTCGACCAGGTGCAGACGAGCGGTCTGGCCGAGGAGCTGGGCCCGGGCAACGTGTATCGCAGCAGCGAGTGGGTGGGCGAGACGGTGCGGCGCGCGTATGCGGACGCGCGGGAGGAGCAGCGCGGCTGATGATGCGGCGGCATTGTCGCCGACGGACTGCTCTGATAAACTTGAGTCAACGCGGCTCAACTTTGAAGACAGCCGGAGCCGGTACCAGAACTCAGGAGACAGATGAACGCCACGCAGCAGCCCGGGCAGGAGGACCAGCAGAGCCCTCTCGAACAGTTCGGGATCAACCTCACCGACCGCGCCCGCCAGGGCAAGCTCGACCCCGTCATCGGACGCGACAGCGAGATCCGTCGCGTCAGTCAGGTCCTCACACGGCGCACCAAGAACAACCCGGTCCTCATCGGCGAGCCGGGCGTCGGCAAGACCGCCGTCGTCGAGGGCCTCGCCCAGCGGATCGTCGCCGGAGACGTCGCCGAGTCCCTCAAGGACAAGGAGCTGGTCACGCTCGACATCTCCGCGCTGGTGGCCGGTGCGATGTACCGGGGCCAGTTCGAGGAGCGTCTGAAGAGCGTGCTGAAGGAGATCACCGAGTCCGACGGCAAGATCATCACGTTCATCGACGAGCTGCACGTGCTGATGGGCGCCGGTGGCGGGGAAGGGTCGGTCGCGGCATCCAACATGCTCAAGCCGATGCTCGCCCGCGGCGAGCTGCGCATGATCGGGGCCACCACGCTCAACGAGTACCGCGAGTTCATCGAGAAGGATGCCGCGCTCGAACGGCGCTTCCAACAGGTGTACGTGGGGGAGCCCTCGGTCGAGGACACCGTCGCGATCCTGCGCGGGCTGAAGGAGCGGTACGAGGCGCACCACAAGGTCGCCATCGCCGACGCGGCACTGGTGGCGGCGGCATCTCTGAGCAGTCGCTACATTCCTTCGCGGCAGCTGCCGGACAAGGCCATCGACCTCATCGACGAGGCGGCGTCGCGGCTGCGGATGGAGATCGACTCCGCGCCTCTGGAGATCGACGAGCTGCGACGCCACGTGGACCGGCTCAAGCTCGAAGAGCTCGCGTTGAAGAAGGAGAAGGACGCGGCATCCAAGGAGCGTCTTGCCAAGCTGCGTGACGATCTGAAGGGCGAGGAGGAGCGGCTCGGCGAACTGCAGTCCCGCTGGGAGCGCGAACGAGCGTCGCTCAACCGCGTCGGCGACCTCAAGACGAGGCTCGACGCCGCCCGGATGGAGTCCGAACGCGCACAGCGCGAAGGGAACCTCGAGAAGGCGTCGCGCCTGCTGTACGCGGAGATCCCGGCGCTCGAGCGCCAGCTCGTCGAGGCCGAGCGCGAGGAGCCCGCGGGCGACCGCATGGTCAACGACCAGGTCACCGACGAGGACATCGCCTCCGTGATCGCCGCGTGGACCGGCATCCCGGTGGGCCGTCTTCTGCAGGGCGAGACCGAGAAGCTGGTGCACCTCGAAGCCGAACTCGGCAAGCGACTGATCGGGCAGAAGGAGGCCGTCAAGGCGGTCTCGGATGCCGTGCGGCGTTCACGCGCCGGCATCAGCGATCCCGACCGGCCGACCGGCTCCTTCCTGTTCCTCGGACCCACCGGTGTCGGAAAGACGGAGCTCGCGAAGTCGCTGGCGGACTTCCTCTTCGACGACGAGCACGCCATGGTCCGCATCGACATGTCCGAGTACGGCGAGAAGCACTCGGTCTCGCGGCTGGTCGGTGCTCCTCCGGGATACATCGGCTACGAGCAGGGCGGCCAGCTCACCGAGGCCGTGCGACGTCGCCCCTACAGCGTCGTGCTGCTCGACGAGGTCGAGAAGGCGCACCCCGAGGTGTTCGATGTGCTGCTGCAGGTGATGGATGACGGTCGCCTGACCGACGGTCAGGGCCGCACCGTGGACTTCAAGAACGTCATCCTGATACTCACCTCGAACCTCGGTTCGGCGACTCTGATCGACCCGACGCTGACGATCGCGCAGAAGCGCGATGCCGTGCAGGGGCTGGTCCGCCAGGCGTTCAAGCCCGAGTTCATCAACCGGCTGGATGACATCGTGATCTTCCAGGCCCTGACCGAGGACGATCTGGCGCAGATCGTCGAGCTCAGCGTGGACGCGCTGCAGCGCCGGCTGCGCGAGCGGCGGCTCACCCTGGCGGTCACCCCGGACGCGCGCGCGTGGCTCGCCGAGCGCGGCTACGACCCGGTGTTCGGCGCCCGCCCGCTCCGCCGGCTCATCCAGTCCGAGATCCAGGACCGCCTCGCGATGGCGATCCTCTCGGGCGGCGTGCGCGACGGGGACCTGGTGCGAGTGGATGTCGCGGCCGACGGGTCGACACTGGTGCTCACCAGCAGCGGCCCGGCCGCGGCATCCGAGCCCACGGCGGACGAGGACGACGTGGTCGAGGCGATCCTCGAGGACTGAGCCCCGGGCCCCTGCTGCTCCCCTGTCGCAACCTGCCGCGCGCGGGGGCGGTTTGCGACAGGCGAGGGGCTGGCAGGCCGGGGCCCCCTGTTGTTCCGCTGTCGCAACATGTCGCGCGCGGGGGCGGTTTGCGACAGGCGAGGGGCTGGCAGGCCGGGGCCCCCTGTTGTTCCGCTGTCGCAACGTGTCGCGCGCGGGGACGGTTGTGACAGGCGAGGGTTCCTCGTGTCGCATGCCGGTGCGGCGGTACGGTCGGGGCATGCAGATCGCACGCTCCGGCCGCTTCGTCTTCGTCGCCCAATGGGTGGCGGCGCTGCTGCTGCCGCTGTTCTTCTTCCTCGGTCGCGGGCTGGTGGGCGCCGAGGTCGGATGGATGGGCTTCGTCGGGATGGTGTACGGACTCCTCGTGGTCGTCGTGCTGCTGCTCCCGCCGGTGCTGACCCTCTTCGACCCGACCGTCCGGAGGGCGAAGGCCACTCGCCTCGCGTACGACATCGCCAGCGTCGTCCTGTGGGCAGCGCTCATCGTCGGCGCGCTCACCGTCCCCGACGCCGGGGACAGCGGGCGCCTCGACTCCGGCCTCACGGCCTGGACCGGGGGCGCGGTCACGTACGACGCATCCGCGGTGATCTTCACCGCGGCCGCCTTCATCACCGGCATCGCGTATCTGGCCGCCGTGGTGCTCGGCATCGCCGGCATCGTGCGGTGGCGCCGCCCGGTCGACGCGTGAACGGGGACCCGTCATGACCGAACCACCCCGCAGCGAGCCGATCGCGTCCGGCCGTCCGTCGGTTATCGGGGCGCTGTGGCGTTCGACGCACCCCGGCCCGAGCGTCGTGGTGACCGCGGTTGCGCTCACCCTCGGCGTCGCCGCGGGCCTTGAGCCCTGGCGCATCGTCGTGCTGACGCTCGCGATCTTCCTCGGTCAGCTCTCGGTCGGGATCTCCAACGATGCGATCGACGCGCCGCGGGACCGGGTCACGGGTCGAGCCGACAAGCCGATCGCCCGCGGTGACGTGTCGCTTCGCGCTGCGTGGGTCGCGGCATCCGGATGTCTTCTGCTGTCGCTCGTCCTGTCGTTCCTGCTGAGCTGGGCGATGGGGCTCGCCCACCTCGTGGCGCTCGCATCCGCGTGGTCGTACAACGCGGGGCTCAAATCGACGGTGGTCTCGGTCGTGCCGTTCATGGTCAGCTTCGGACTGCTGCCGTCCCTCGTGACGCTGTCCGCCGCGGAGCCGCGCGTCGCGGCCGGGTGGGCGTGGGCGGCCGGCGCGGCGCTCGGCGTGGCGATCCACCTCACCAACGTTCTGCCCGACCTCGACGACGACGCCCGCACCGGCGTGCGCGGCCTGCCGCACCGCCTCGGTCGCCGTGTCTCGGCCGTGATCGCGGCGGTCGCCCTCGTCGGGGGTGCCCTCGCGGTGCTGCTCGGAGCCGGCCCGACGCCGGTGAGCGTGGTGATCTTCGGCGCCGTCGTCCTCATCGCGATCGCCGGGCTCGTACTCGCGCTCGTGCGGCCGCCCGGGCGTCGGGTGTTCCAGCTCGTGATGCTCGCGTCGCTCCTGCTGTGCGTGCTGCTCGCTGCGACGGGTCCGGCGCTCGCGACCTGAGCCCCCGGCCGCCACTCGCGGGGGAAGGTGCGGGAAGCGCGGCGTCTCCGGGACCGGCGCGGCGTCACGGGCCGGCGTCGAGCCCCATCGCGTACGCCCACGCGAATCCGCGCCCGAGCGGCGGCATCAGCATGCCGCGCACGAGCGTGCGGCGTGCGGCATCGATCGGGCCCTGTCGCGGGCGGCCGAGCACAGTGTTGACCGCGGCGAGCCGCCCCGCCCGCACGGCCGAGCGCACGCGACGGTGCTCCCACACGGCGAGGTCCGCGTCGGGTGCGGCGCGCTCGTGGATCCACCGCGCCAGCAGCGGTGCCAGGCCGACGGCATCCAGCAGTCCGAGATTCATCCCCTGACCGCCGATGGGGCTGACCTCGTGCGCCGTGTCGCCGATCACGAACAGCCCGCCGCGCCGCAACCGCGGGGCGATGACGCGCCGCACCCCGAATGCGGTCGCGGTGACGACGGCGTCGGCGACGGATGCCTCGCCCCGAGCTCGCAGGGCGGCCTGAAGCCGCGCGACCCGCGCCGACTCCGAATCCGCGGCCGGATCGGTCGCGGCATCCCACGCCACCATGCGCCGCATCGCACCCGGGAGCGGGAAGGATTCGAGCACGCCACCCGGCGCGAGATTGACGATCGCGGTATCGGCATCCGATCGATCCCCGACGCTGATGTCGGACATGAGATAGCGGTCGGGGTACGTGGTGGTGGGCACCGCGCGATAGGCCAGCGGCCGCGCGGCCCACCCGCCGGCCAGCACGACGATCGGCGCGGCGGCCACCTCGTCGGTACCGTCGGAGTGCGTGAGCGTCAACTCGACGGCGGTCGGGCGCCCCCTCACCGCGGTCACCTCGGCACCGCGCTCCGGGGCCGGCGCCGCCGCACCGAGCACCGCCTCGGTCTCGGCCTGGGCCAGCGTGGCCACGAACGGGAAGCGCGTCGAGAGCCGGTCGAACCGCACGACCCCGAGCACGCGTTCGCCGGCGCGCGCTTCCCCGCGGTGGACGCGCCGGGCGTGCGCGAGCAGCTGCTCGGTGATGCCCGACTCCTCGAGGGCGGCGAGGACCGGCGCGTGCAGTCCGATCGCGCGGGTGCCGAGTCCGGGAGCCGGCCGGCGCTCCAGCAGTCGCACGTCCACACCGCGACGGAGGAGCTCGGCCGCGAGCAGCGTCCCTACCGGACCTGCACCGACGACGACGACATCAGGCATCGGCGAGTCCGGGTGCGACGGCGAGCACTCGGAACGGAAACGGCCGCTCGACACGCCACGGGGCACCCAGGACGTCGGCGAGCTCGGCCCGGCGATAGCTGCGGCGGATCGAGCGCAGACCGTCGGTGCGCAGGAACGAGCCCGGGGCGAACGGGGTGATCCACACCGTGTACAGCCCGTACGCGACACGGCCGCGTTCGATGTCCGCGTGCATGACCAGGCCGCGAGAGAGTCGACGCGACTCGTCGGCAAAACGCAGCAGCTCGTCCGAGGTCAGATGGTGCAGCACGTGGTTCGACAACACCAGGTCGAAGGATTCGCCCTCTTCCAGAAGGCTCCCGCTGTCCGTGCAGCGGAAGCTCGCTCCCGCCGGTGAACTCCTCGTGGTCGCCACCTCGAGGGCGCGGGGATCCGGATCCACACCGATCCATTCGACCGTGAGGCCGTCTCGCCGCGCGCGGTGCGCGAGGTGTGTCAGGACGTCGCCGCCGCCGCAACCGAGGTCCAGTACCCTCGCGGGCCGATCGAGCGCGGAGAGGTACGGCCGGATCCGGGAACGGTAGATGTGCCCCCACCCCGACACCACGCGGTTGATCGTCTCGAACCGCCGCAGCGTGGTGCGGAGGAGCTCGGGGTCGCACCCGGGGTCGTCCATCAGCTCGAGCAGGACCCCGTCGCGTTCGGCCAGGCTCATCCCGCCACTGCCAGGTGTCGTTCGGCGTGGGCGGCCGGCGTGACCGGGGCGATCCGCTTGGTGAACATGGCCGATTCGACGGTCAGCCCCGGGCCGAACGCGAGGCCCGCGATGGTCGCGCCGTCCTGGACCGCATCGTCGCGCAGCAGCTCCCGCAGGATGAACATGACCGTGGCGCTGGACATGTTGCCGTAGTCCCGCAGCACGGCGCGCGACGCGTGCAGCGCTTCGGGGGCGAGTTCGAGGCCGGCCTGAACCCGATCCAGGATGCTGCGACCACCGGGGTGGATCGCCCACGCCGTCGGCACGTCGCCCGCGAGAAAGCTGTCGACCGCTCCACGGATCTCTCGTCCGATGATGCGGGGCACCTCGCCGGTCAGGACCATCTCGAACCCGTCGTCGCCGATGGTCCAGGCCATGTCCTCCTCGCCTTCGCTGGTCAGCGTCGTGCCGAACCGCTCGAGGTCCAGGCCGGGGCGGTCGGCCGCGTCGGCGGTGATGACCGCCGCGGCCGACCCGTCGGCGAACACCGAGGACGAGACGATCTGGTCCGGCGACGCGCTCGGCCGGATGTGCAGGCTGCACAGCTCCGTGCAGACGACGAGCACGACGGCGTCGGGCTGGGCGGCGCAGAACCGCTCGGCTGCCCGCAGCGCCGGAAAGGCGGCGGCGCAGCCGATGAATCCCAGGTGGTAGCGCTCCGTGGAGGGTGCCAGCCCCAGGTCGCGGACGATACGGAAATCGGGGCCGGGGGCGAAGCATCCGGTGCACGAAACAGTGACCACGTGCGTGATCCGGGATGCCGCGACCCCCGCCTCGTCGAGGGCGGCCTGCGCCGCCCTGCGGGAGAGCTCCGGCGCGAGCCGGATGTACTCCGCGTTGCGCAGCGCGGTGCCGGGGGAGCGCAGCATCCCCTGGGCGTCGACGAAGATGCCGTCGCCTCCGGCATCGCCCAGTTCGGGCAGCACGGTGTGCCGCCGCTCGATCTGGGCCGCGTCGAACGTCGCGCGGATGAGGCGCTGCGTGAGCCGGTCGCAGTCGGGTTGTTGGGCGAAGAAGTCGCGGATGCGGTCCTGTGCGATCGTCGTCGGGGGTGTCGCGGTTCCGATCGACAGGATGCGTGCGGTCATGCTTCACGATAGGCCGGGAACACCGCTCGCGCACAGGGATAGCGCGATCCGCGTTCCCGCGATCGGGAATCGACCGTCTTCCGATACCCCCGCTCCGCGGGCTGTGCGATCGTCTGCGCGTTCGCTCCGCCTCCTCTGTTCACTTGCCCTGTATGTACGCCGATCGTCTCGTTTCGCGTACGAACAGGGCAAGTGAACAGGG
Source organism: Microbacterium terregens (assembly GCF_039534975.1). NCBI lineage: Bacteria > Bacillati > Actinomycetota > Actinomycetes > Micrococcales > Microbacteriaceae > Microbacterium > Microbacterium terregens. The sequence goes on along the minus strand of NZ_BAAAWH010000001.1, from coordinate 258,123 downwards.
GAGGGACGGGGCACACGAGCGGATGCCGCGGCATCCGGCCGTGCGTGGCGGGACACGCGAAGGGACAAGCGACGGGCCGCTCGACGGTTCAGCGGGCTGAGGGTGCCTCGGTGTCGGGCAGGTCGCGCATCGACCAGAACGGGCCGATGAGGACGAACAGCGCCGCGAGGAGCTGGCCGACGGCCCCGATCCACATCGTCGCGACCACTCCGAGCCACGTGCCGAGGGCGCCGGAGAGCACCGCCGCGATCGGCATCACGCCCCACACGACGAAGCGGATGGACGCATTCATCCGGCCGAGCAGCCGCGGCGGCGTGATCCGCTGCCGGAAGGTCACCTGGGTGACGTTGTACCAGAGCACAGTGAAGCTGCCGACGAAGCCCTGCGCGACCAGCAACGGGAACGCGATGGACGGCACCATCGCGGCAACCGGGAGAAAGACGGCCACGACGCTGAACCCGATGGAGCTGAGCGGGATCGATCGCGCTTCGCCGAGCCATCGCACGATGTGCGGGGTCGCGACGGCCCCGATCAATCCGCCGACGGCGCCGAGCGAGAAGATGACGCCCATCGAGGCCGGGCTGAGTCCGAGCTCCCGCAGGAGGAAGATCGGCAGCATGGTCGTCGAGACCATGTTGAAGAAGTTCGATGTCGCCGTCGTGCCCACGATCCGCCGGAGCAGCTTCTCGGCGAAGACGAACCGCAGGCCCTCCCAGATCTCGTGGAGGATCGGGGCCCGATCTTCGGGGGCACGCTCCGGCTCATCGTCACGCGTGAACAGCAGCGCAGCGAACGAGATCAGGTACGTGCCCACGGTCGTGAGGATCGCGAAGGGCGCAGCGATGATGCCGATCAGCCACCCGCCGATTCCGGGGCCGGTGATGTTCGCCACCTCGTACGTGGCCTGCAGCTTGCCGTTCGCCTCGGCGATCTGCGCCGGGCGCACCAGCGACGGGATGATGCTCTGATAGGACACGTCGAAGAAGACGGTCGCAACCCCGACGATCAGGGCGACGGCATAGAGGTGCCACATCTGCAGCGCGCCGAGCCACCACAGCAGCGGGAGTGCGGTCAGCGCGACCGCGCGCACCGCATCGGCCCAGATCATCACGCGCCGTTTGCGCATGCGGTCGATCCAGGCGCCCGCGGGCAACCCGACGACGAGGAATGCGGCCACCCCCGCGGCGCTGAGCATGCCCACCTGCAGCTCCGTCGCGTTCAGGATGAGCACCGCCAGGACCGGAATCGCCAGCTCCTGGATCTGCGATCCGAACTGGCTGAAGGCCTGCCCGCTCCAGAAGGTGAGGAAGTTGCGGTCGCGCCACAGGCTGCGGGGCGGCGCGGTCGGCCCTGAGTCCGTCACCCGCGTGTCGCCGGTTCGGTCGTCGTTCCTCCACTCGCTGACCGGTCCCGCCAGTCCGCCGGGGCGCTCGGATTCGGCACGTGCCTCGGCGATCACGTCACGATCCGTGCCATCGGCATCTGATTGAGACATGTCAATCAGTGTCCGACACTGATTGAGGAATGTCAATCACCGAGTTAGGCTGACGCCATGACCGAAGAGCGGATCGTCCTGCACGAGGACGATCCGGCTGCGCGGGCTCGGATCCGCGCACTCAGCTCCGCGACGCGACTGCGCGTGCTACGCCTGTGCGCATTCGAATCCCGCACGAACAAGGAGCTCGCCGAGCTGCTCGGCGTGAACCCGGGGACGATGCTGCACCACGTCCGCACCCTCGTGCAGACCGGGTTCCTCGCGGCCGATCCCGATCGCATCGGCGCTCAGGGCGCGCGGGAGGTGCCGTACCGGGCGACGGGGCTGTCCTGGCGCACGTCGATGCCGGGCGGGTCGCTGGTGATGGTCGAGACCTTCCTGCAGCAGATCGCGGGCCTGCCGCCGGATGACGTCGACACCACATGGCTCGGGCTCAAGATCAACGACCAGCACCGGGAGGAGCTCACGCACCGCCTGTACGAGGTGATCAGGGAGTTCAAGGAGCGCGGACCGGACCCGGACGGCCAGCCGTACTCGCTCTTCACCGCCCTGCACCCCGATCTGAACCCGCCGGCTTCGCGCTGAGCCGCTCGGAGCCGAGCCCGGCCGAACGTTCGCGTGCGGCGCTCAGCGGGTGAGGCGGCGCCCGATGATCTCCTTCATGATCTCGGTCGTGCCGCCGAAGATCGTGGCGACCCGGGAATCCATGTAGTCGCGGGCGACGGCGTATTCGCGCATGAAGCCGTATCCGCCGTGCAGCTGCAGGGCGCGCTGGATGACCCGCTGATGCAGTTCGGTCGCCCACCACTTGGCCATCGCCGCGGTGATCTCATCCAGTTCGTGGCCGGACGCATCGAGGATGCAGCGGTCGATGAAGGTCTGCGTCACCTCGATCTCGGTCGCCAGCTCGGCGAGGTAGAAGCGGTTGGCCTGGAAGTCGGCGATGCGCTCGCCGAAGGCACGGCGCTCGCCGGCGTAGGCGAGTGCCTGCTCGAAGGTCGCGCGCATGCGCGCCATCGACGTGATGGCGATGCTGAGACGTTCGATCGCGAGGTTGCGGCGCATGTTCGTGAATCCTTCGCCCTCACCGCCGAGCACGTTCGTCCGGGGAACGCGCACGTTCTGGAAGAACAGTTCCGCCGTGTCCTGCGCGGGCAGGCCGATCTTCTTCAGCGGTCCGGACCGGGTGAATCCCGCAGCGTCGGCATCGACGATCAGCATGCTGATGCCCTTCCGGCCCGCGGACGGGTCGGTGCGGACGGCGACGATGAAGAAGTCCGCGAGCAGGCCGTTCGAGATGAACGTCTTCGCGCCGTTGAGCACGAGAGCGTCGCCGTCCGGGATCGCCGTGGTCGTGATCGCGGCGAGGTCGGATCCCGTGCCGGGCTCGGTCATCGCGATCGCGCCGACCTTCTCTCCGGCGAGCATCGGGGCGAGCCAGCGCTCGTTCTGGTCCCGGGTGCCGAAGTTGGTGAAGTACGGCGCGACGAGATCGTTCTCGCCGCTGATGGACATCGACACATCGCTCGCTCCGGCGCGAGCGAACTCCTCGATGACGATCGCATTGAAGCGGAAATCATCCATGCCGCCGCCGCCGAACTCCTCGGGAGCGGTGATTCCGAGCAGTCCCGTCTCGGCCGCCTTGCGGAAGAGGTCCCGATCGACGCGTCCTGCCTCGCCCCACGCGGCCAGGTGGGGGGTGACCTCGCGCTCGACGAAGCGGCGGACCACGTCACGGAACTCGTCGTGGTACTCGCCGAAGATCGTGCGGGGAAGAGCGACACTGGCCATGGGAGACATTGTAGTGAAGTTCAATGATTTAAAACAACAACGATCTGAGCGCGGGCGAGCGCTGACTGGCTAGCGTGGTCGTCATGACGATCGCGACTGCGGACCTGTACGACCAGCGCGGGGACGCGCTGAACTCGCTGGCACTCCAGCTGCACGACCTGGGCGGACGCACCGCATTCGACGGCCCGATCCGCACGGTGCGGTGCCATCGGGACAATGCGCTGGTCAAGGCGGTCCTGGCCGGACCGGGGTACGGCGCGGTGCTGGTGATCGACGGCGGCGGATCGCTGGAGTCGGCCCTCGTCGGGGATGTGATCGCGGCATCCGCTGTCGATCAGGGCTGGGCCGGGATCATCGTCTTCGGGGCCGTTCGCGATCGTGCGGCGATCCGCACTCTGCCCATCGGCCTGAAGGCGCTCGGGAGCAATCCGCGAAAGAGCGCGAAAGACGGGACGGGCGAGGTGGATGTGCCGATCGTCATCGCCGGGGTCGCGTTCACGCCGGGCCGGCACGTATGGGCCGATGCGGACGGCGTGCTGGTGGAGCGGCCCGAGGAGAGCTGAGGCGCGGGGCCTCAGCCCGGCGGGGGCCTCAGCGGCGCGCGGCCCCAGCTCTGCGGGGCCTCAGCCCCTGCGCGGGCCTCAGGCCGCGGTCGCGGCTCTCACGCGTCGATGAGGATGCTGTCGGACAGCGGTCGACGCACGCGCGGCGCCGACTCGCGCTCCTGAAGCGCCTCGGGCAGGTCCGCGGCGTCGCCGAGTTCGCCGAGGGCGATGACGGTGACCGGCGCGAGGTTCGACCCGATGCCGAACCGCTCACGCAGCACGTCGGCCTCGAAGCCGCCCATCTGGTGCACGTAGAGTCCGTCCGCATGCGCCTGAACGCTCAGGTGCGCAACGGCCTGGCCGAGATCGTAGGAGGCGAAGGCCGCCGGGCGGCCCGCGTCGTCCGCGGTCTGGGCGATCGCCACGATCAGCACCGCCGCCTTGTCGGCCCACACCCGGTTGAACCCGGTGAGCGCGTCATGGATGGTGTCGTGCGCGGCGCTGCCGCGACGAGCCACCAGAAAGCGCCAGGGCTGGCTGTTGCCCGCCGACGGCGCCCAGCGCGCGGCCTCGAGGGCGCTCGCGAGCTTGGCCTCGTCGATAGGAGCGTCCCCGGCGAACGCGCGCGGGCTCCAGCGCGCGCTCAACACGTCGAGCACGGGGGCGTTCGTGTCGGCGGAGCGGCTGTGCAGGGTGGTTGTCATGGCGACCTCACGTGTTGCGATTCGGGGGGTGGGTCGCCATTGGCCCTCAGAGTCAACCTTATTCGCTCGAATATATTCCCCGGAACGCTGCCGCCGACATGATGGATGCCCCGGCCGCAGTGGCGGAGGCATCCAACGCTCACGTTCGTCAGCCGCGCAGCGCGTCCCGCAGCTTCACGCGGGCGCCCATCCGCAGCAGCGAGTTCTGGTAGATCCTCGCGCCGATCAGGATCGCGGCGACGCACGTGGCGATCAGGATGAGGAGCGACAGGATCGGCTCCCACCACTGCGCCTCGCCCAGGTACAGGCGCATCGGCATCCCGACGGGTGCGGAGAACGGCACGTACGACATGACGGCCAGCACCGTCGGGTTGTCGTTGAAGAAGATGACCAGGAAGTACGGCGCCATGATCAGCATGGTCAGCGGAGTCGTGGTCGATCCGATGTCCTCTTGGCGCGACACCATGGCGGCGGCCGCGGCGAACAGCGACGCGAGCAGGATGAAGCCGAACAGGAAGAACACCGCGAACCAGGCGATCGGCGCTCCGAGGCCCTGCAGGATCGCACCCTGCCCCGTTACCGTCAGCCCGATGATCGCCACCGCTGCGAGCACGAGGATCTGCCCCATCGCCAGGATCGTGTTGCCCACGACCTTGCCGGCCAGCAGGGCGCGGGTCGGAATCGCCGAGATGAGCAGCTCGACGACCCGGGTCTGCTTCTCTTCCACGACGCTCTGCGCGATCGTGCCGCCGAACAGGGATGCCGCGAGCAAGAAGACGATGCCGAAGCCGATCGCGACGAGATACCGCAGCGCCGGGTTGGTGTCATCGGGGTTGAGCAACTCGACCGGGGGTACCTGGGCGAGCGTGAGGATCAGCTGCGTCGGCGCCTCGGAATCGGCGATGACCGTGAACCCGAGCGGTGATGAGGAGTCGGCCACGATCGCCGCATCCACGTCGCCCGACGCGACCAGGGCTTCGGCATCCGCGCGGTCGGCGACGTCGGTGATCTCGAAGTTCGCACTCTCCGGCACGAACTGCACCGCGTCGCTGGTCACCGCGACCGGCGTGCCGGAGGTGTTCCCCGCCGAGAAGCCGCCCCACACCACCAGCGCGAGGGCACCGAGGAACAGGATGGCGGTGGAGATGACGAACGCCTTGCTGCGCAGCTTCGAGGCGATCTCGCGCTCGGCGACCAGCGCGATGCTCTGGGCGGTGCTTGGTGCGCTGGGGGCGCCCGCCCGCGCGGGCGAGGGGCTGGTGTGCACGGTCACTGGATGACCTCCTTGAAGATCTGGGCGAGCGTCGGATGCTGTGGCGCGAAGCTCGCGACATCGCCCTGCGCGACGGCGCGGCGCAGCACACGCTGGGTGGTCTGCTCACCGTCAGTTTCGAACACGGCGTAGCCGCCGTCGAACTCGAGGACCTCGACTCCCGGCTCGTCGCGCAGCCATCCGGCGTCGCTGGCCGAGACGAGCTCGTAACGGCGCCGGGAATGCTCGGCGCGCAGGGCATCGCGCGTGCCGGCGGCGCGGATCTCGCCCGCGGAGATGATGACGAGCTCGTCGCAGAGCCGCTCGACCACGTCCAGCTGGTGCGAGGAGAACAGGACGGCCGCGCCACGCGCCGCACGCTCCTGGAGGACGCCCGCCACGACATCCACGGCCAGGGGGTCCAGGCCCGAGAACGGCTCGTCCAGGATGAGAACCTGCGGTTCGTGCACGAGCGCCGCGGCGATCTGCGCGCGCTGCTGGTTACCCAGAGAGAGGGTCTCGACGTTGTCGCCGAGGCGCTCGCCGAGGCCGAGCTGTTCGAGGAGGAGCCGGGCTCTCCCGGTGGCGTCCGGCTTCGAATAGCCATGCAGCCGGGCGAGGTAGACGATCTGCTCGAGCACCTTCATCTTCGGGTACAGACCGCGCTCCTCGGGCATGTACCCGAATCGACGACGGTCCGCCGCGGTGACCTGGGTGCCATCGAGGGTCACCGTGCCACCGTCTCCGGCGAGCACGCCCAGGACGATGCGCATGGTCGTGGTCTTGCCGGCGCCGTTGCCGCCGACGAATCCGGTGAGCCGGCCGGGCCGTACGTCGAACGACACGTCGTCCAGCACCCTCCTCCCGCCATAGCTCTTCGTGATCCCTCTGAGTTCCAGCATCCTGGTTCCCCGTCTTTCCACTCGGCTGTCCACGGGCGGCGCACGCCGCATCGAGGACAACGCTACGGAGACCGTCGGCACCCGGCATCCCCCCGGGGGTGGGTTTCGTCGCCGGCAGCTCCGCCGCCCGGGGGAGACCGCGCCGCGACCCGCGAAGCCGATGCACGGGAATACATCCGAGGGCGCCGTCCTTGCATCGGGATGGAACGTCCACGGTGGCCCCCGCACCGGGGGCTGCCCTTTGTCTGGAAGGAAACCCATGAGCGACCGCACCATCGGCTACATCGTCGGAAGCATCTCGAGCACCTCGATCAACCGCCGCCTGGCGAAGTCCCTGGAACGTCTCGCCCCCGAGGGCACCACCCTGGTCGAAATCCCCATCGCCGACCTCCCCTTCTACTCGCCCGACCACGACGCCGCCTTCCCCCAGGTGGCGCTCGATTTCAAGCAGGCGATCGCGGACGTCGACGGCGTCATCATCGTGACCCCCGAGTACAGCCGCTCGATCCCCGGTGTTCTCAAGAACGCCCTGGACTGGTCGGTGCGCCCGTACGGCCAGGCGTCCTTCAGTGGCAAGCCGACCGCCGTCATCGGCACCTCCGGCGGTGGCATCGCGACCGCGGCGGCACAGCAGCACCTCAAGGCGATCCTCAGCCACATGAACGCCCCGACGCTGGGCCAGCCCGAGGGCTACGTCCAGTCCACGCCCGGGCTGTTCTCCGAGACCGGCGAGGTCACGGACGACTCCACCGCGGCATTCCTCGTCGCGTACCTCGAGGCGTTCGGCGCGCTCGTCGAGCGCTATGCGACCGAGCGGGTTGCGGCCGCCGCGTAGGTCCGATCGGTTTCGGACGGCGTACAACTCCCGCACGGCGCGGCAGCCGAGCTGCTCGCCGGAGCGGGAGTCGTACGCCGTCACCGCCGCTCAGCGCGTCCATGGCGCCCTCAGGCCAGACCGTTCCGGTGCGCGTAGACCACGGCGGCCACGCGATCTCGGGCGCCGAGCTTCTGCAGCACGTTCGAGACGTGCGTTTTGACCGTCGCCTCGCCGATGTACAGGCGCGAGGCGATCTCGGCGTTGCTCAGCGCCTGGGCAAGCAGGTGGAGCACCTCCTTCTCCCGATCGGTGAATCCGGGCCCAGCCATGTCCGCCTCGCGAGCCTGTGGCGCCGAACCGCCTGCGGAGACGGCGTCGGGCTGATCCCGGCTCGCCGCCGGGTCCTCGAGCGTCGCGAAGCGCTCGATCACGCGCCGCGTCACCTCCGGGGCCAGCAGTGCATCACCGGCCGCGGCCACGCGGACGGCCGAGATGAGCTCTTCCGGACCCGCGTTCTTCAGCAGGAAGCCGCTGGCTCCGACCGCGAGCGCCCGGAACAAATAGTCATCGCGGTCGAACGTCGTCACGATCACGACCGCGGCGTCGAGATCGGCATCCGCCACGATGCGGCGGGTCGCCTCGAGCCCGTCCATGTCGGGCATCTGGACGTCCATGCAGATGACGTCGGGGCGCAGAGCGGATGCCGCGGCGACCGCCTCCACGCCGGTGGCAGCCTCGCCGGCCACGACGATGTCGGGCTCGGTCTCGAGGATCATCCGGAAGCCGGCGCGCATCACGGCGTGGTCGTCCACGAGCAGCACGCGGATCGGCCCTTCGGATCCTGTCATCGCTCCGCTCGTCCTGGGCCTCCTCATGCCCGGAGCCCGGCGTGCGCAGGGACCGGGATCCGCGCACGCACGAGGAACCCGCCCCGCCCGCGCGGGCCGATCTCGATCTCGCCGCCCGAGGCCGCGGCGCGCTCGCGCATCCCCACGATGCCGAGCCCGGGCCGGGCGAGCGATGATGCGCGACCGGTGTTGGTCACCTCCAGCTCGACATCGGCGACGTCGTACCGCAGCCGGACGTCGGCCGCGGCATCCGGTCCGCCGTGGCGGCGCGCGTTCGTCAGCGCCTCCTGTGCAATGCGGTACATGTTCACCTGCGCGAGCGCGGGGACCTCGACCGGCTCCCCGACGATGGTGAAGCTGGTCGGCAGGCCGTTCTCGCGGGCGTGCTCGATGAGCTGCGGAAGCGCGGCGAGGCTGACCGTGGATTCGCTCGGCTCGGCGCCCTGCGGGGTGCGCAGGGTCTCCAGCAGTTGACGCAGTTCGGTCAGGGCGGATCGGGCCGAGGACTCGATGCCGAGGAGGGCACCGCGCGCGGCCTCGGGATCACGTTCCAGCACAGCCCGCGCGGCGCCGGCCTGAACGCCCATGGCCGACACATGATGCGCGACCACGTCGTGCAGTTCGCGCGCGATCCGCACCCGATCGAGGGCGACGGCCTGGGCGGAGGTGCGCTCGCGCTCGCGTTCGAGCTCGACGGTGCGCTCGTGCAGAGCGGTGCGTTCGATCGCCGCGGCATATGCCCGATCACCCATGTAGTACGCGCCCCCGAAGAATGCGGCGTTCACGAGGAACTGGATCAGCATGAACGCCACGAACGGCGAGAACACACCCACCCGCGAGAAGCCTTCGTCGGTGGGTGCCGTCGCGGACTGGAACGTGGTGATCAGGAGCCACCCGAACATGCCGACGATGATCAGGATGCGGATGAGGTTCGCGCGGCGACGGTCGTCCACCCAGGCGCCGACTGTATACATGGCGATGAACAGAGCGATGTTGCCGACGTACAGCTCGGGAACCTTCAGTGAGACGCCCACGAAGAACGCCACGGCGACGACGACGGCGGCGATCTCGGGGAACCGGCGGCGAACGGCCAGCGGCGCGGTCAGCGCGACCGTGTAGAGCAGCGCCCAGCTCAGGTGCGTGCTGTCCTCGCCGTACACCCCGGCCACCGAGCCGAGAGCCGCGCTCAGGATCGCGCCCAGGAGGAGTCCGCCGGCGAGCCAGATGTCGGCGCGGAGCTCGTTCGGGGTCGGGCGCGGGCGAGTCGTCGCCCCGGCGGGAACGGTGAGCACGGGCATGGCATCCACGGTACGGGGGAGCCGGTCGACGAACATCCCCCGTGGGGCGGAGACGCCGACACTTGCTATTGACAAGCACACTTGCTTTTTGCAACCATGTCGTCATCACCCGCGGCGGAGCCGCACACACGACCGGCAAGGAGAAAGAAATGACGCACATCTTCGTCAACATCCCGACGTCCGATCTGGAACGCGCGAAGGCGTTCTACACCGCTCTCGGCGCCGGCATCAATCCGCTGTTCACCGACGAGAACGCCGCGTGCATCGTCTGGGACGAGAACGTCTTCTTCATGGTGCTCACCAAGGAGTACTTCGCGACCTTCACCGACAAGCAGATCATCGACCCGAAGACCCACGCGCAGACGAGCATCGGGCTCAGTCGTGACTCGCGCGACGAGGTCGACGCGATCATGGCCGCGGGACTGGCCAGTGGTGGCACCGAGCCCAAGCCGGCGCAGGATTACGGCTTCATGTACAGCCGGGATCTGGAAGACCCCGACGGCAACATCCTCGGGTTCCTCTACATGGAGCCGCAGGCGGCGGAACAGGGCCCCGAGGTGTACCTGGCCGAGCACGCCCAGGCGTAGCGGGTGGCCTCTCGCAGCTACGGGCAGTACTGCGGGGTCACGACGGCCGTCGAGTTGATCGGCGAGCGATGGGCGATGCTCATCGTCCGCGATCTGCTCGTCGGCCCGCGTCGGTACACGGACCTCAAGCAGGGCTTGCCGAAGATCCCCACCAACATCCTCTCCACACGGTTGAAGGAACTCCAGGAGGGCGGTGTCGTGCGCCGCGCGCCGCTGTACCGAACCGGGCTCGTGTACGAACTCACCGACTACGGGCGCGAGCTCGAGCCGATCGTGCTCGCGCTGGGCCGGTGGGGCTTCCGACAGATGGGCGAACCCGGTCCCGACGACGTCGTGACCGCGGACTCCCTGACGATGGCGCTGCGGACCGCTTTCCGAGCGGATGCCGCGGCCGGACTGCCTGCGGCCGACTACGAAGTGCACGTCGGCGAGGTCGCGCTGCGGGTTCAGGTGGACGGCGAGCACCTACGGATCGCTCAGCTCGCCCCACCGGCCCCGCCCGTGGGGGGTCGGCTGCCCACGGGGGAGGCCGACCTGGTGTTCGCGGCAGGGCCGGGGATCCGCCGCCTCATCTCGGGGGAGCTGACTCCCGCCGAGGCCATCGCGCAGGACGTGCTCGCCGTGGTCTCGGGGCGGGCGGACCTGCTCGAGGGGTTCGCCTCGACATTCCACATCGACTCACCCGCTGCAGTCCCCGCGGCTGCGGCATGAAAGGACAACCCATGACCGGTCGGATCTACATCGATCTGTTTCTCACCCTGGACGGCGTGGCCCAGGCGCCGGGCGGCCCGGACGAGGACCGCGAATCGGGCTTCCCGTTCGGCGGATGGCAGGCGCCTCTGATCGGCGAGGTGGACGGCCGGTCCGTCGGCGAGGGTATCGCCGCGATGGACGCGCTGGTGCTGGGCCGGAAGACCTACGACATCTTCGCGTCCTACTGGCCCCAGCACACCGGCGCGGACGCCCCGATCGCCCAGACGTTCAACAGGATCCCGAAGTACGTCGCATCCCGTCACCCGCTGGCGCTGGACTGGGCGGGCACGTCACAGCTGGGACCGGATGCCGTCGCCGACGTCGTCGCGCTGCGGGACAAGCACGAGCGGATCCACGTGATCGGCAGCATCGACTTCGTCCAGTCCCTGCTGGCCGCGGGCGCCTACGACGAGCTCAGCCTGTGGGTGTACCCGGTCGTGCTGGGGCAGGGCAAGAAGCTCTTCCCGGACGGCGCCGCGCCGGCGACGATGACACTGCTGGAGCGCCCGCTGGTCTCGGCCCAGGGGGCGGTGCTGCTGCGTTACGGTCCCGCGGGCGAAGTGCGCACCGGGGACATGGGAGCGGACGACCGCGGTCTCTGATCCGCGCCGCGGATCAGACCTGGAAGAACGCATTGGCCCGGCGCGTCCAGAGCAGCACCAGACCGATCAGCACCACGACGCCGGAGACGATCCCGGACCAGACCTGCGCCTGCTGGGAGAAGATCACGAACACCGCCGAGATCAGGTTCAGCACGAACACGACCGTCACGACGATCCGCGCGCCATTGCTTCCGCGAAGCAGCCCGATGCTCACCACGATCGTGATGATGCCGAGCGCGAGCTGGATCAGCCCCAACCAGAGCGCGTCCGGCGCCATGAGGGCGGCGATCAGCAGCAGGATTCCGGCGACGATGTTGACGGCACCGGAGATCCAGGCCAGAACAGCGACGAGGGTGACCCCTCCCGGGCGGGTTCCAGCCATGGCGGCGCCTTCCTGTCGAGCTTCGGGTCGTCGACAGTCGCGTCGGTTCACAGTCGCATCGGTGTGCTTCGGGTTCGCCACACAGTAGCGGATGCCGCAACTGCGGCGATAGTGACAGTTTCGCGGTCGCTCAGCCGAAGATCATCGGGCGATCGTCGTCGTCCTCGGGGGAGGCCAAGTCGAGGTCGACGACCACGGGGACGTGATCGCTCGGCGCCTTGCCCTTGCGCTCGTTGCGGTGGATCGCGGCGCCGGTGACAGCGGTCGCGAGCGCGTGGGAGCCCAGGATGAAATCGATGCGCATCCCCTCGTTGCGAGGGAAGCGCAGCTGCTTGTAGTCCCAGTAGGTGAATCCGGTCGGCACGAGCGGACGGACGACGTCGGTCAGGCCGGCCGACTCGAGAGCGGCGAATGCCTCGCGCTCGGGCGGTGAGATGTGCGTCGCGAAGCCCTGGACCACCGCGGGGTCGCCGTTGTCGGCATCCGTCGGCGCGATGTTGAAGTCGCCGGTCAGCGCGAGCGCAAGGTCCGGCGTGGTCGCCAGCGTCTCGGACGTGTACTGCTGCAGGGCGCTCAGCCACTCCAGCTTGTAGAAATAGTGCGGGTCGCCGAGTGACCGACCGTTGGGAACGTAGAGGCTCCACACCCGCACGCCGCCCACGGTGGCACCGATCGCCCGCGCTTCCTGCGGAGCGTCCGGCCCCGCATGGTCCTTCTCGAAACCGGGCATGCCGGGAAAGGCATGTTCCACGTCGGTGAGCTGCTCCCGGCTCGCGATCGCGACACCGTTCCACTGCGAGAACCCGTGCGCTTCGACGTGGTAGCCGGCGTCTTCGAACATCTCGAAGGGGAACTGCTCGGCCTTGCACTTGATCTCCTGCATCGCCAGCACATCGATCGATTCGCGCACCGCGAAGTCGATGATCCGGTCCACCCGAGCACGGACGGAGTTGACGTTCCACGTGGCAAGCCGCATGCGGACAAGACTACGGCGAGCCGGCGACGCCCCGGCGTGCCGGTCGCGGAGCGCGCATCGACGCGATGGTCGGGCGCCTCGTCCGCGTCCGTAAACTCGGAGTCATGACCGCCGCCAGCACGCCCGAAATCGAAGCCGACCGTCAGGCGCTCATCGCGCTGATTCAGGACGAGGCCGTGTTCCACGGGGACTTCACGCTGTCCAGCGGCAAGAAGGCCACGTACTACGTCGATATGCGCAAGCTCACGCTGGACCACCGTGCCGCGCCGGCGATCGGCCGCATCATGCTGGACCTCGTCCGCGACATCGACGGCGTCGTGGCCGTCGGCGGCCTGACCCTCGGCGCCGACCCGATCGCGAACGCGGTGATGCACGAGTCGGCACGCACCGACGTCCCGTTGGATGCGTTCGTGGTGCGCAAGGAGCCCAAGGACCATGGCCGCGGCCGCCAGGTCGAGGGTGCGGACGTCGCGGGCAAGCGGGTCGTCGTGCTCGAAGACACCTCCACCACGGGCCAGTCGGCGCTGAAGGCCGTCGAAGCCCTGCGTCGCGAGGGCGCCGAGCCGGTGGCGGTCGCCGTCATCGTCGACCGCAGGACCGGCGCGCAGGCGGCCATCGAGGCCGAGGGCCTGACGTGGCTCGCCGCGATCGACCTCGACGACCTGGGCCTGACCCCGCAGTATTGACGCGAGCCGGATCAATGCGGGCCAGGCCCGCGTTGATGCGGCTCGGGTCAAGGTCGAGTAGCGAGCGCCAGCGAGCGTATCGAGACCCGTCGCGGCCGAGACCCTCCTCAGTCCTTGCGGTTGTTGCGCAGGTACTGCCAGACGAACACGATGAGCGTCCCGACCAGGACGATCGCGGTCGCCGCGAACAGCAGCGTCTGCTCGAAGTCGCTCATACCGGCCTCCTGTGCGCGGAGCGGCTCATGACGGCCTCTTTCCGTTCGCGGCATCCGCCACGATCTTCGCGATGCGGCTCGCGCGCGTCTCGGGACGTCGCGCCGCGTCCACCTGGCCGATCCCCATCTTCCGGGCGGACGGAGGGAATGCGTCCCACTCCGCGCGCGCCGCGGGTGAGGCATCGAGCGCGGCGGCGAAGTCGTCGGGCTCACGCATGGCCTCGGCGTTGTCGAACACGGTCCATGCGCCGTTGGCCTTCGCGACCTCGATCGCGCGGCGGCCGGGCTCGGCCATGAGTCCCTGCTCCTCGAGCAGGATGACGCGTGCCTTGTTCGTCGCCGCCCACCCGCTCGAGGGGCGGCGCGGCGCGAACCAGAGTCCACCGATCCGCTCGTCGAAGCTGCGTACCGGCCCGTCGATCCAGCCGAAGCAGAGGGCATGCAGGATCGAGTCCTCGTACGCCACGGCCTGAACGTCCGAGCCCGGGCGCGCGCGCACGAGCCACGCGCCCTTGGAGGTCGCGTGGTTCTCCTCGAGCCAGGCGCGCCAGGTCGCGGCATCCGGTGCATGAACACGCTCGCCGTCGTCGAGAGCCCCCATCAGTGCCCGCCTCCCCTCATGCCCGTACCTTCACAGCACGTCCGATTCGGGCAGGTCGGTCTCCATCGGCTCGGCCGCCAGCAGGTCGGCGACCGAATCGAGCACCTCGTCGGGGCGGAACGGATACCGCTCGATCTCGGCCGCGTCGCTGATGCCCGTGAGCACCAGCACGGTGTGCAGCCCGGCCTCGATGCCCGCGACGATGTCGGTGTCCATCCGGTCTCCGATCATCCCGGTGTTCTCGGAGTGCGCGCCGATCCGGTTCAGCGCCGAGCGGAACATCATCGGGTTCGGCTTGCCGACGACGTACGGCTCCTTGCCGGTGGTCTTGGTGATGAGGGCGCTGATCGCGCCCGTCGCGGGCAGGATGCCGTCGACGGACGGTCCGGTGGCGTCCGGGTTGGTGGCGATGAAGCGCGCGCCGTCGGCGATGAAGCGGATCGCCTTCGTGATGGCCTCGAAGGAGTAGTTGCGGGTCTCGCCGACGACCACGTAGTCGGGGTAGGTCTCGGTCATGATGTAGCCCGCTTCGTGCAGGGCGGTGGTCAGCCCCGCCTCGCCGATCACGAAGGCGCTGGCCCCGGGTGCCTGGCCCTTCAGGAAGTCGGCGGTCGCCAGCGCCGAGGTCCAGATGGACTCCTCTGGCACGACCAGCCCGGACGCCCGCAGCCGCGCGCTCAGATCGCGCGGGGTGAAGATCGAGTTGTTGGTGAGCACGAGGAACGGCGTGCCCTGGTCGCGCCACTGCTGCAGCAGTTCGGAGGCGCCGGGGACGGGTGTGTTCTCGTGGACGAGGACGCCGTCCATGTCTGTCAGCCAGCATTCGATGTCGGCGCGGCTCCGCATGCGCACAGCCTATCCGGCCGGTGTGACGCGCTCGCCCGACCGCCGCTCGCCTCGCAGCCCACTCGGGGCGGCGAGGAGTGGGCAACAGCCGTAGGCTCGATGTCGTGGCGCGAGAACAGGCGTGGGACCCCGTGATGCTCCCCGACCTGACCGGTCGCACCTACCTCGTGACCGGCTCGAACAGAGGGCTCGGGTACTTCGCGAGCGAGCAGCTGGCCCGCGCGGGTGCCGGCGTGCTCATGACCGGCCGCAGTCCCAATCGGCTCATGGCGGCGCGCGCGGCGCTGCGGCGACGGCTGCCGGACACCGGCGACCGCGTCCAGACGCTCCTCCTGGACACCAGCAACCTGGGCTCGGTGCGCGCCGCCGCCGCGACGGTCGCCGCTCGCGGAGCGCTGGACGGCCTCCTGCTGAACGCCGGAGTCGTGCATCCGCCGAAGACCCGCCAGACCACCGGAGACGGGCACGAGCTCGTCTTCGCCACGAACGTCCTGGGCCATTTCGCGCTAGCCGGAGAGCTGCTGACCTCGCTGGCCGCGGCATCCGGTCGGATGGTGTGGCTGGGCAGCATGTCGACGTCGCTGTGGAAGTACGACCCGGTCGACCCGCAGCTGGTGGAGGACTACACGGGATGGCGCGCCTACGTGCAGTCCAAGGTGACGACAGCGGGCCTCGGACTCGAAGCGGACCGGCGGCTGCGCCACGAGGGGGTCCCGGTGACCAGCGTCGTCGCGCACCCCGGCTACTCCACGAGCGGACGGACGCCCGGCATCCGGGGCGTGAACGAGCCCACCAGACTCGGGCGGTTCGCCGACAACCTGCAGTTCGCGATCACGCAGTCCAAGGAGCGCGGGGCGTGGACGCTGGTGCGCGCGCTGGTCGATCCCGCCATCGCGGGTGGCGAGTTCTGGGGACCGCGATTCGTCACGCGCGGCGCGCCGCATCGCGCGACGGCATCCAAGATCAGCCGCGACACCGAGATCGCCGCGCGCATGTGGACCTTTTGCGAAGACGCGACGGCCGTCCGCTGGCCCTTCGCGAAGGCCGCCGGCGTGCGCGTGCTGGGCCGCTGATCCGCGACCGAGCCGGCGCCGGCGTCCCTGCCGCGCGTTACACGTCCTGCCGCGGCCGCCGATGCGCGTTGCGCGCTGAGGTCCCTGCCGCGCCGACCGCTGCGCGTTACGCGCTGAGCCAGATCGCGCCCGCCGCGGCGTCCGGCAGCGCGACGTCGGCTCCGTCGATCCGGAGGGTCGCAGCATCCGTCACCGCCACCTCGGCTCCGACGGCCACGCCCGCCGCCTCGACGGCCCGCAGCAGGTGGGGGTCACGGTCGCTGACCCGCAGCACGCGGCCGGAGTGACCCGGCACGGCGTCGGCGAGCAGGACGAAGGGTTCGCGGTGCACCGTGCCCGCGGCATCCGGAATCGCATCGCCGTGCGGGTCGAACCGCGGGCGGCCGAGTCGCTCGTCGATGCCCTCGAGCAGTCGGTCGCTGAGGGCGTGCTCGAGGACCTCGGCCTCGTCGTGGACTTCGTCCCACGTGTAGCCGAAGTCGCGGACCAGCCACGTCTCGACGAGCCGGTGGCGGCGGATGATCGACGCTGCGCGGCGGGTTCCCTCCGGGCTGAGTGAGATCGGGCCGTACGGCCGGTGCGTCACGAGCCCTTGTGCGGCGAGCTTCTGAACCATCTCCGTGACGCTCGACGGGGCCAGGCCCGGTTCGGCGGCCAGCTGCGACGGCGTGATCCGATCGTCCTGCCACTCGGTGTGGTGGTAGATCGTCTTCAGATAGTCGTCGACGGCGGGGGAAGGCACGCGCCCAGGCTACCCGGCGGCGCTCACGTCGCACGTGGTCAGGACCGTTGCCGAGCGCATCGGTCGGTTCTCACGCACCGCTGAGCACCAGCCAGAGGAGCACGCCGTTCAGAGTGATGAGGAACACGGATGCCGCGACCCCCGTCGCGGTTGTCACGCCGCGGTTGCGGAACCGGCCGAGCGTGCGGCGCTGGGCGGTCAGGACGACCAGCGGGATCAGCGCGAACGGGATGCCGAAGGACAGCACGACCTGGCTGAGCACGAGGGCGAGCGTGGGGTCGGCGCCGAGAGCCAGGATCGCGAGCGCGGGGATCAGCGTGACCAGTCGCCGTGCGAGAAGCGGGATGCGGACGTGCAGGAGTCCGTGCATGATCTCGGCGCCGGCGTACGCGCCGACGCTCGTTGAGGCCAGGCCGCTGGCGAGGAGTCCGACGGCGAACAGGGTCGCGACCAGCGGGCCGATGCCGTCGCGCAGCGCCGCGTACGCGCCCTCGAGCGTGTCGGTGCCGGCGACGCCGGAGAGGTTGGCAGCGGCCAGCAGCAGGATGCAGAGGTTGACCGTTCCGGCGATCAGCATCGCGATGCTGACGTCCCACTTGGTGGCACGAAGGAGGCGCGCCGTCGAGATGCCGCGCTTCTCCTCGAGTTCGCCGTTCGCGCGGACGTTGCGCTCGGTGGCGGTCTCGGTGGTGGACTGGAACACCTCGGGCTGCCCGGCGGCGATCGGGGCGAAGCGATCACGTGCGAGCGCACTGTGGGCGTAGATGGGGTGCGGCATGATCGTCGCACCGAGGATGGATGCCGCCAGCAGCACCGAACCGGTGTCTTCGAAGCGCGGGACCAGCCCGCCGGCGACCGCTGCCGCGTCGGGCGGAGCGATGAAGACGCCGAAAGTGAAGCCGATCGCGATGATCGCGACGAGCCCGATGACCACGAACTCGAACGTGCGCGGTCCGCGCCGCGTCTGCAGCATAAGCAGGACGATCGACACCGCCCCGGTGATGACCCCGCCCCACAGCAGCGGGATGCCGAAGAGCAGGTTCAGCGCGACCGCACCGCCGATGACCTCGGCGATGTCGGTGGCCATCGCGACGAGCTCGGCCTGCAGCCAGTACGCGCGTCGCGCCCACGGGTTGCGGATCCGACCCCCGAGCGTCTCGGGCAGGCTTCGGCCCGTTACGATGCCGAGCTTCGCCGACAGGTACTGGATCAGCCAGGCCATCACGTTGCCGAGCACGACGACCCAGACCAGCAGGTATCCGTAGCGGGCGCCGGCGGTCATGTTGCTCGCGACGTTGCCGGGGTCGAGGTAGGCCACGCCCGCGACGAGGGCGGGGCCGATCAGCCACGCGAGACGAGCGGTGGAGCGCGGTGCGCGTCCTGTCGGGGGACGAACGTCGATGTCGGAGGCAGTTTTCGGCACACCGAAACTGTAGCGGATATTTCGGTCCACCGAAATATCCGTGAGCCCGCGGTTCCGCAGCCTCGTTTGATGCTCGGCTGTCACGACGTGCCGCTCGGCGCGGCGGTTTGCGACAGGCGAGCCCTGCGCGGGTCTCGACTCGACTCGCGCCTCCTGCCGCTCGGCGCGGCAGATTGCGACAGGCGAGCCCCGCGTGGGTCTCGTCTCGACTCGCGCCTCCTGCCGCTCGGCTGTCACGACGTGCCGTCCGGCCCGGCAGATTGCGACAGGCGAGCGCGCGCGGAAGCCGCGGCTGGGGCTCGGGCTCAGCCGCGCCGGGTAGCCTGGGCCGGTGACGGACCCGACCCTCCCCGAGACGCCCGCGAGTGCCCCAGAGCACGTCGAGCCGGTGCTCTCGCACGGGGTCGGACCCTGGCCCGGCGGTCCGGAGAACTGGCCCGCGGACCCGCATCTGGACCCGGAGCTGCTCGCCCACGGCGATTCGCGCAACGTGATCGACGAGTACCGCTATTGGCGAATGGACGCGATCGTTGCCGACCTCGACGGGCGACGGCATCCGTTCCATGTCGCGATCGAGAACTGGCAGCACGACATGAACATCGGCTCGATCGTGCGCAGCGCCAACGCCTTCCTCGCCGCCGAGGTGCACATCGTCGGCAAGCGCCGGTGGAACCGCCGCGGCGCGATGGTCACCGACCGCTACCAGCACGTCCGGCACCACGAGGACGTCGCGGCCTTCGCAGCGTGGGCGGATGCCGCGTCCATTCCCGTCATCGCGGTCGACAACCTGCCGGGTGCGGTGCCGGTCGATCGCGCGGAGCTTCCGGAGCGGTGCGTGCTCTTCTTCGGCCAGGAGGGCCCGGGGCTGTCGCCGGAGGCGCTGGCCGCGGCATCCGGAACCGTCGAGATCACGCAATACGGCTCGACCCGCTCCCTCAACGCCGCGGCCGCCGCGGCCGTCGTCATGTACGAGTGGTGTCGGCGCTGGGTCGCACCGGCGGCCTGACCCTCCGTCAGCCCCCGCGGCGCCCCGGTTCGCCTGTCGCGTTCTGCGGGTCGCGCCAGCGTGTTGTGACAGGCGAGCGGGAGGATCCCCGGTTCGCCTGTCGCGTTCTGCGGCTCGCGCCGGCGTGTTGTGACAGGCGAGCGAAGGGGGGATGCGCGGCGGATGCTGCGGCTCAGGCCGCCGTGCTCATCCACGCCGCGCCGCGGACGCGCCAGCCCAGCGTTGCGAAACGGGCGAGCATGTACACGCCGAAGAACGAGACCGACAGCCACGCGAGTCCGGCCGCATCGCCCGCCCCGACGACGGCGATGACCACCAGCACCGGAACGAACGGGATGAGATTGAGCACACCCGCGATCGCAAGGTACTTCGCGTCTCCGGCGCCGATCAGAACTCCGTCCAGCACGAACACGACACCGCACAGCGGCTGCGCCACCGCCAGCACGATCAGTGCGGGCTGAATGAGCGCGGCCAGCGCGGCGTCCCCGGTGAACAGAAGTCCGATCACACCCGAGAGTGCGCCGATCACAGCGCCCACGATCACGCCGAACCAGGCGCCCCAGGCGACGGTCCGCCCGAGCGTGCGCTGCACCTCGACCGTGTCGCCCGCGCCGAGGCCCTTGCCGACCAGGGCCTGGGCGCGGGCGCCAGGGCGTCCAGGGCGAAGGCGGCGGTCGAGAAGATGGTGAACGCGACCTGCCAGCCGGCCAGTTCCTCGGTGCCCAGAGCGGTTGCCACCGCCACCGTCGCGAGCAGGGCCACGCGCAGTGACACCGTCCGGACGAAGAGCCAGCCGCCCGATCGTGCGGAGCCGCGCACTCCGTCGCGACGTGGACGGATGGATGCCTCGTGCCTGCGGGCGAGCCGTCCGATCACGAAGACGTATGCGGCGACCATGCCCCACTGGGCCACGACGGTGCCGAACGCCGACCCGCCGATGCCCCACCCGAAGCCGTAGATGAACAGCCAGTTCAGCAGCGCGTTGGCGGTGAAGCCGAGCCCGGCGATCCAGAGCGGTGTCACGGTGTCCTGCATGCCGCGCAGCAGCCCCGTTGCGGCGAACACGATGAGCATCGCGGGCAGCCCCCACATCGAGATGCCGAGGTAGGTCTCGGCGTCCCGGGCGACCTCCGGGCTCGCTGCGAACATGCCGACCAGCAGGGGCGTGGTCAGGTAGCCGACCAGGGCCAGGACGGCGCCGATTCCGAGCGCGAGCCACATGCCGTCGATGCCCACGGACACCGCCCGGGTCGGGTCTCCCGCGCCGAAGCGGCGGGCGACGGCGGGGGTGGTGGCGTAGGCGAGGAAGACCATGAGCCCGACGATCGTCTGCAGGACGGCCGAGGCGATGCCGAGGCCGGCGAGGGGTGTGACGCCGAGGTGGCCGACCAGTGCGGAGTCGACGATGAGGAACAGCGGCTCGGCCACGAGCGAACCCAGCGCGGGGACGGCCAGCCGCCGGATGTCGCGGTTCAGAGTGTCGCGGGGCACCCGAGAAGCTTAAGCCGAGCCTGCCCACAGGCCGGTCCGGGTGCCCAGCGTGGACGCTTATCCTGTACGCATGACCGAAACCCGCTCCGGTCTCGCGCTCGACGAACTCAGTGCCGAGATCCGCCCCCAGGACGACCTGTTCCGCCACGTGAACGGCGCCTGGTTGGAACGCACCGAGATCCCCGAGGACAAGGCCCGCTGGGGCTCGTTCCACCTGATCGCCGAACAGGCCGAGAAGGACGTGCACGCGATCGTCGAAGAGACGCGGGTTGCCGAGCCGGGCACCGAGTCGCGCAAGATCGGCGACCTGTACACCAGCTTCATGGACACCGAGCGCATCGCGGAGCTCGGTGGTGCACCGCTCCTGGACCAGCTCGCTCGGGCGGATGCCATCTCATCGATTCCCGCACTCCTGCGCACACTCGGCGAGCTCGAGCGTGACGGCATCGGAGGCCTGATCGGGCTGTACGTCGAACCCGATCCCGGCAACCCGCAGCGTTACGTGCCGTTCCTCGTTCAGGGCGGCCTGTCGCTGCCGGATGAGAGCTACTACCGCCTCGACAACTTCGCCGAACTGCGCACCACCTATCGCGGACACATCCAGCGGATGCTCGAGCTGGCGGATGTGGCGGGTGCCGCGGCATCCGCTGATCGCATCTTCGCGCTCGAGACCGAGATCGCCACCCACCACTGGGACAACGTGAAGAGCCGCGACGCCGTGGCGACCTACAACCTGCTGCCGTGGGCCGAGGTCATCGAACTGGCGGGGGTCGATCTTCGCCCCTGGCTCGAGGGCACCGCGCCGGGCCGCGAGGACGCGTTCGCGGAGGTGAACGTCTATCAGCCCAGCTTCTTCGAGGGGCTCGGGTCGCTGCTGGGCGAAGAGCGCCTCGAGGACTGGAAGGCGTGGGTGCGCTGGCGGATCGTCCACGGTGCCGCGGCGTTCCTGTCCGACCCGTTCGTCGACGAGAACTTCGCGTTCTACGGAACGCAGCTGACCGGCGTGCCGGTCAACCGTGAGCGTTGGAAGCGCGGGGTGGGACTGTCCGAGGCCGCGATGGGTGAGGCGATCGGGCGGGTGTACGTCGAGCGGCACTTCCCGCCGGCGGCCAAGGTCGCGATGGACGAGCTGGTCGCCAACCTCATCGAGGCCTACCGGCAGAGCATCTCGGACCTGGAATGGATGAGCCCCGAGACCCGTGAGCGGGCGCTGGCCAAGCTCGACGCGTTCACCCCGAAGATCGGCTACCCGGTGAAGTGGCGGGACTACTCCGCGCTGGAGGTCGACGCACTCGACCTGATCGGCAACGTCCGACGCGCGCACATCCATGAACACGACCGCCAGCTGGGACGCATCGGCCAGCCGGTCGATCGCGACGAGTGGTACATGACGCCGCAGACGGTCAACGCCTACTACAACCCGTTGATGAACGAGATCGTCTTCCCGGCCGCGATCCTGCAGTATCCCTTCTTCGAGGCAGACCGCGATGCCGCGGCGAACTACGGCGGCATCGGCGCCGTCATCGGCCACGAGATCGGCCACGGGTTCGATGACCAGGGCAGTCGCTTCGACGGTGACGGCTCGCTGCGGGACTGGTGGACGGATGCCGACCGCGTGGCCTTCGAGGAACGCACCAGCGTGCTGATCGAGCAGTTCAACGCGCTGGTGCCGCGCGGGCTGGCCGAGGACAACACGGTCAACGGCGCTCTCACGATCGGTGAGAACATCGGCGATCTCGGCGGCCTCGGAATCGCGATCAAGGCCTACGAGCTGTCGCTCGACGGCGCACCGGCGCCGGAGATCGACGGGTTCAGCGGCGTCCAGCGCCTGCTGCTGTCGTGGGCGCAGATCTGGCAGCAGAAGGGCCGGGATGCCGAGACCATCCGGCTGCTGACCATCGACCCGCACTCGCCGAACGAGTTCCGGTGCAATCAGATCGTCCGCAACATCGACGCGTTCTACGACGCGTTCGCGGTGACGGAGTCCGACGAGCTCTGGCTGGACGCCGACGAACGCGTAACCATCTGGTGATACGCTCCGCGCAGTCACCCGACTCGCGCGCGGCATCCGCTGCATCCTTTCCACAACCCAGAGCGCGCCACCGGATGATCAACTGGCGCCGACGGCGCATTACTCACTCCCACTGACACCGGAAGGAACACTGGTGGGCATTGCCCCAGAGCCCAAACGGGACGCAGAGTCGCTGCGGGGGTCGCGACGAAGCAACAGACGGCTGCCGCGACGGGCCGCGATCGGTCGCAGGTCTTTCACGTCGACGCTGAAGGTGCTCGATCAGCTCGCCGCGTCCGGTGCGCGGGTCGCTGTCCGCATCACCGATCTCGACCGCGGCAGCGCCGTGCTCGCCGGGGACGACCACGAGATGCTTCCGGTCGCCGGCCTCGGGGTGGTGCCGTTGCTGGTCGAGATCGCCGCCGGCTTCGAGTCGGGCGCCCTCGATCCGCTGGAGATCATCGATCGTTCCGCGCTCGATCAGGTCGCCATCGCCGGGGTCTGGCAGCACCTGAAGGCTCCCGCCCTGCCGCTGTCGGACCTCGCGGTCCTGGCCGCGGCGACCGGGGACGCCCTCGCCACGAACGCGCTGATCGAGCGCGTCGGGCTTCCCGCTGTCCGCGCCCGCATCGAGCAGCTCGGCCTTGCGCATTCGGCCCTGCTGGACGTGTTCCGCGACGAACGCGGACCCGACGACGCCCCGCACGTCGCGCTCGGTTCTGCCCGTGAGCTGTCCGAGCTGTTCGCCGCCCTCGTGAACTCAGAGGTCGTCTCCGCCGGCGTCAGCGCCCAGGTCGCCGAGTGGCTCAGCCTCAACCACGACCTGTCGCTGGTCGCGTCGGCGACCGGCCTCGACCCCTTCTCGCACGAGAACGACGAGCACGGGCTGCTCTTCGTGAACAAGACGGGGCAGGATGCCGGCATCCGTGCCGAGGCGGGAGTCCTGGCGGGTCCCCGGGCGGGCGTGTCCTACGCGCTCATCGTCTGCTTCGACGACCTGTCGATCACGCATCGGCTGCGCGCGCACGAGGCGTTCCGCACGCTCGGGGTCGACCTGATGGAGTACGTGTTCTGAGCCGGCGCCGACGGCGTCGCCCCGGTGCGGCCTGCCGCTAAGGGGAGACTTCCAGCTCGTCGACCAGGGCGAGCCCTCGGTGCGCCCACTCGATCTCGATGCGGGCGCGGTCGACGAGGCCTTCGTACGCGAAGCGCTTGTACGCGAGGGTGCGGTCGCGCTCGTCCTCCGGCGTGGCAGCGAGGCGCCGGATCAGCATGGGGTTGTCGCGCGCGGCGATACGGCGCAGTTCGTTCTCCCACACTCCGAGCTCGCTCTCCCACTGCGTGATGTGGGCGCGCAGGAACGCCCGCGCCGCCTCGGGAGTCGTCGTCTCCAGATACGCCGCGCGAAGGTGCGCCGGGTCGCGGACCCGCTGATAGTGCAGAGGATCGGCCATCCAGGTGAGGAACGCCTGGTCGCCGGTCCTGGTCACGTGGTATAGGCGCCGGGTGCCGCGGGCGCCGCGCACCTGCTCCTCACCCTCGATCAGGCCCTCGGCCTCCATCTTGCGCAGCTCGGGATAGATCTGCGAGTCCGGCGCGTGCCAGACATGGCCGACCGACTCGGTGAACTGCTTCTGCAGGTCGTAGCCCGACTGCGGACCCACGCGCAGCAGCGCAAGCAGGGCATAACGCAGACTCATGGGTCCTCCTTCCAGCGGGTGACACCGAGGCTATCAATGGTGCGAGGGGGCCCACCCGCGGACAGGCGAAATGAGCCTGTGCGGGCGAACCCCCTCGAGTCGTTCAGCTACGCAGAGGCGTTGTCGTAGCCGGTGCGCCAGCCGCCCTGGTAGGTCGCGCGAGCGACGGTCGAGTACGGCACGGGGCTGACCACGGCGCGGACCTCGGTCTGCTCGTGGGGCTCGACCGATGCCTTGCTGGTGCCGCCGTTCGGCTCGCCCCAGACGACCTTGAGCTCGGTGCCCTCGGGGACGTCCGGGTTGACCAGACCGAGCGAGAGGCCGCGACGCTCGTTGGCCGAGTAGCCGGTGAACATCGACAGGCCGACGGTGGTGCCGTTGGCGTCGACGACCGCGTCGTAGTTCGCCGAGCCGTAGTTGGCCAGCGGCAGGTCGAAGAACTTGTAGTTGGGTCCGTCGACGTTCAGCAGTGACGTCCACACCTTGCCGAGGTCCTCGGCGTTCCAGGCGAGCGTGACCTTCTTGCGCTGCGAGGCGGGATCGATCTTCTCGAGCGCGTCACGGCCGATGAAGTCGTGGTCGAACTTCACGAACGAGCCGTAGCCGAGTTCCCACGGCGTGAGGTAGTAGTCCTCGATGTTGTCCGAGACGAACGAGCCGGCGAGCGTGCCGGTGGCCTCGTAGCTGTCGACACCGAGCCACTCGCGGTATGCGCGCTCTGCTTCGCCGGTGTAGATGGCGGGCAGCGGCGAGGGGATCCAGCCGGACTCGAGCGTGTTCGACGGGTACGCACGCGAACCGACGGGGACCAGACCGAATTCGACACCGGCTTCGACGATCGCGTCGCGGATGACGTCGTGGTCGGCGTACGGGCCCCAGATCTCGAGCCCGGGAGCGCCGGCCATGCCGTGACGCAGCGTGCGGACATCCTTGCCGGCGATCTTCATCGTCGACATGTTGAAGAAGCCGAGCTTCTCCAGCGGTCCGCCGTTGAGCTTCTCGATGACGGCCCAGGCGTT
Organism: Microbacterium terregens; assembly: GCF_039534975.1. Lineage (NCBI taxonomy): Bacteria > Bacillati > Actinomycetota > Actinomycetes > Micrococcales > Microbacteriaceae > Microbacterium > Microbacterium terregens. The sequence goes on along the minus strand of NZ_BAAAWH010000001.1, from coordinate 232,358 downwards.
GGGGCCCTGGATCTGGAAGCGGTAGTACTGGCGAGTGACGGCGTGGCCGTACGGACGCGAGGGCGAACGACGGTCGGCGCTGATCTCGAGGTTCTGGTATCCGCCGGTCTCACCGTGGAAGAGCAGCCAGTTGGACGCGGGCGCGCGGCCCACGTACACGTACTCGTCCTCGGCCTCGCGGAAGAGGATGCCGTCACCGATGACGTGGCCGGAGGCCGTCGTCGGAACGTACTGCTTCGCCTTGTTCACCGCGAAGTTCGCGACCGAGTTGATGGCGGTGTCCGAGATCAGCTTGATGGCGTCGGAACCCTTGAGGAACACGTTGTCCATGTGGTGCGACTGGTCGTAGAGGACGGCCGTGTCGCGCCAGGCCTTCTGCTCCTTGATCCAGTTCTGGAAGTCGGCGGGGACGACCGGGTAGATGTACGAGCCGATCTGCGAGTTGCGCAGGAGCTCAACGGGGCTCTTGGCCGCGTCGAGCACTTCCTGAAGATTCTTCGGTGCCATAGGAGGGAACCTCTCTGTTCGGTGGATGGATGCCCCGGGGTGAGGCATCGGTGGTCGTCAGAAGACGATGGTCTGGTTGCCGTGTCGGATGACGCGGTCTTGGGCGTGCCACTGCACGGCACGGGAGAGCACGGCGCGTTCGACATAGGCCCCGCGGGCCTGGAGGTCGGCGGCCGAGTGGGCGTGGTCCACGCGGGCAACGTCCTGCTCGATGATCGGCCCCTCGTCCAGGTCCTTCGTGACGTAGTGCGAGGTCGCACCGATCAGCTTCACGCCGCGCTCCTTGGCCTTGCGGTAGGGAGCGGCGCCGATGAAGGCGGGCAGGAACGAGTGGTGGATGTTGATCACCGGAACCCCGACGCTGTCGAGGAAGTCCTCCGAGATGATCTGCATGTAGCGGGCGAGGACGATGAAGTCGACGTTGCCCTTCAGCAGCTCCAGGATCTTCGCTTCGGCCTCGGACTTGTCCGGTCCCTGGGAGGGGACGTGGAAGAACGGGATGCCGAACGAGCGGACGTCCGCGGCGACGTTGGTGTGGTTGGAGATCACCATCGGGATGGTGACCGGCAGTTCACCGCGGCGGTGCCGCCAGAGCAGCTCGAGCAGGCAGTGGTCCGAGGTGGAGGCGAGGATCGCCATCCGCTTGGGCACGGACTGGTCCGTCAGGGTCCACTCCAGGCCCAGCGCGGTGACCGTGTCGGCCAGGTCCGCCTCGATGTCGGGCATCGCTGCGCTCAGGTCGGGACGGTGGAAGACGACGCGCTGGAAGAACGCGCCGCCGTTCGCGTCGTCGGAGTACTGGTCCAACGTGACGATATTGCCCTTGTTGCGGGTGATCAGCGCCGTCACCGCCGCGACGATGCCCGGCTTGTCCGGGCCGTGCACGATCAGGCAGGCGTGATCGCGCAGTGATTCATTCTGCAGAGTCATGACTTCTCCTCAGGCCTCGGGCGGCCGTCAGGACTGGGCGGCGGCGTAGCCGCGGGCCCAGTCGGCGGTCGCCAGCAGGCCGCCGAACGTGTAGAAGTGCAGCTTGACGTCGCCCGAAGCCGGGTCCTCGGCCAGCAGCGCGGACAGGTCGGTGACGAACTTGTCCGGACCTGCGGTGCCCATCAGGTTGGTCAGCGAGAAACCGTACTTCTTCACGATCATCGCGTTCGCGCCGACGCCGAAGCGGCGGGCGAACCCGATCAGACGCTTGATGCCGGCGGGTCCGGGCGTGCCGATGCGGATGGTGCTCTCGATGCCGCGGGCGCGGACTGCTTCGACCCAGGCGATCACCGGGTCGGTGTCGAAAGCGAACTGGGTGAGGATGGTCGCGTCCAGTCCCTGCTGCTTGAGGGAGAGGGACTTGTCCTCCAGTGCGCGCCAGAGGACGTCTTCCTTGATGTCCGGGTGCCCCTCGGGGTAGCCGGCGATGGAGACCTCCTTGACGCCGTAGTCGCGCAGCAGGCCCGTGCGGATCACGTCGTAGGAGTCCTCGTACGGGCCCTCCGGCGTGGCCGGGTCGCCACCGACGACGAAGACGTGCTCGGTCGCGCCGACATCCTGCAGGCGATCGAGGAACTCCTCGAGCTGAGCGCGCGAGGCCAGGCGCCGCGCGGAGATGTGGGGGACGGGGATGAAGCCGAGTTCCCGGACAGCCTTGGACGCCGCAATGCGCATCTCCAGGTCCTCGTTGCCGAGGAAGGTCACGTTGATCTTGGTGCCGGCGGGGATCGCGTCCTTCGCCTCGATGAGGCCCGGCACATCCTTGCCGGTCATCTCCAGGGAGTAGCCGTTCACCAGCTGAAGCGCTGCCTCACGGTTCGCGGTCACATGCGTGGTCTTTGACACTGATCGAGGTCCTTTCCGCTTTCAGTCGGAAGTCGTCTGTGCCTTCCGCCCTCCACAGTACCTATGTACATAGGGAATGTCTATAGGTAAATCGCTCGTCAGCCCGCGTCTGCGGGCGCGGGCGACTCGGACGCGCGCGAGAGCTCGGGCATCTTCTGAAGGAGCCTGCCGAGCAGAGAGTTGAGCTGGTCGATCTCGGCGGAGCTCAGGTCGCCGAGCACGATCTCCTGCCCCTCCAGTGAGATCGGCATCATGCGGACGTGCATATCCGCGCCCTCGCGGGTGAGGTAGAGGGGACGCGACCCGCGGGCACCGTCGGCTGGAACGATCAGTCCGCGGGTGATGAGCGTGTTGACGCTCTTGGAGACCACCGCCTTGTTCATCGCCACGAATTCGGAGATGTCGCTGGAGGTGGCACCGGGCCGGATCGCCAGCGCGGAGATGACCCGCCAATCGTTCGTGCCCAGGCTGAACTCCTGCCGCAGCAGGCGCGACTCCCGCCAGACGAGCGCGTTCGACAGCAGGGCGATCAGCCGCGGCGTGAACTTCTCCGTGTCGATCACGTCCTCCAAAGGTGCGGTGACGATCTCCGGGCCGCCGACGAACAGGGGCCCGGCGTCAGCGTCCAAGTCGCCAGTCAATCGGACTCCGTTCCAGCGACGGATCACGGCAGATTCCGTGACGTGAGTCTATCGAGCGGGCTGAACGAGACCACTGGGATCGTCGTCAGCCGCCCACGCGGAGGCGCGAAGGGTGCCGCGGCCGACACCCTCGACCCGGGAAGCCGAGGATGCCGGCCGCGACCGCCCATCAGTGCGCCTGTGCGGCGAGCGCGGTGGCGTCGATGGTGGCGATGGAGCGGGTGTCTTGGAAGGCGCGGATGCCTTCGATGCCCTGTTCGCGGCCGAATCCGGATTGCTTCATGCCGCCGAACGGGGCGCGCAGGTCCAGGCGGGTCGCGCCGTGGTCGTTGACCCACACGTAGCCGCAGGCGAGTTGCCCGCCGACCCGGGTGGCGGCGTCCGCGTCGGCGGTCCAGACCGACCCGCACAGGCCCGCCCAGGTGTCGTTGGCTGCCGTGATCGCTTCGTCCTCGGTGTCGAAGCCGATGATCGGGATGACCGGACCGAACTGCTCCTGGGTGACCACGCGCAGTGCGGGGTCGGCGCCGACCACGATCGCCGGGCGCAGGAAGTTCCCGCCGGCAAGGTCCCCACCGGGGAGCTCGCCGAACTCGCGCACGTCGGCGCCGGCGTCCTTGGCCTCCTGGATGAGCTCCTCCACGAACGCCTTCTGCGCGGACTGGTGTAGCGGCCCCATCGTGGTGCCCTCGTCCAGCCCGTATCCGAGGACCACCTTCTCCAGCCGGGCGCTGAGCCCGGCGACGACCTCGTCCAGCCGGGAGTTGTGCACGTAGACGCGTTTGGCGTTCATGCAGATCTGCCCGGTGGTGTCGTAGATCGCCGCGTAGAGACGGTCCAGGTGGGTGTCATCGATGATGGCGTCCTCGAGGAAGATCGCCGCGTCGTTCCCGCCCAGCTCGAGCGTGACCCGGGTGAGCGAGGTCGCGGCCATCTGCATGATCCGCTTGCCGCCGTTGACGCTGCCGGTGAAGCACACCTTCGCGATATCGGTGTTCGAGATCAGGCCGGACATGTTCTCGTCCTTGCCGGTGACCACGTTCAGCACCCCGGCGGGAAGCTTCTGCGCGATCCGCTGGATCACACGGGTCAACGCCAACGGCGTCGAGGGCGGCGGCTTCACGATCGCGGTGTTACCGGCCAGCAGCGCGTGCGGCAGCGCGGCGCCGAGGATCGCGATCGGCCAGTTGAACGGCACGATCAGGGTCACCACACCCAACGCCTGGTACGACACGACCGTCTCGACCGGGATACCCGGGACCACCGGGAGGACCTTGCCGGTGTCCACCTCATCGGCGACCATCAACGCGAGGTTCCAACGGATCTCGAACACCAGCGCGTCCACCCACGCCTCGAACCGGACCTTGCCGTTCTCCTGCGACAGGATCGCCGCATCCGCATCACGCTCATCCGCGATCCCGGCGATCGCCTCGGCCATCACCCCGGCCCGCTCGGTCGCGCTCAACGCCGACCACGCCGGGAACGCACCCTTCGCCGCGGCCACCGCATCCGCGACATCCTCCTCCGTGGCAGACGCCGCATACCCCACGATCACACCCGGCTTACCCGGATCCGCAACCGCAAGCGACTCGGCAGTGGACCGCTCCACCCCACCGATGAACAGACCCGTTCGAACGGTCTCCAACGTTTCAGTCATGACTGATCAAGCACCTCTCTGTGACTTGCATATGCACCACTGATGCCTATGAGCATCGTAAACAAGTTTACGTGCATTCCTGTTTACTTGTAAATCACTTCGTGTTATTGTCGCTCAGTCGAGGTCCGGAACACGGATCCGATCGCAAGCGAGAGTCGCTGAGGACGCGCGCCATGCCGCCTCAGAGATGTCCGTGTCATCGATGAGGAGGCATGTGATGGGTGAAGCGACGCTTCAGAAGCGGGAGAACCCGCGCACCGTCGAGGAGCTGGAAGATCTCGCGTTCGAGCTGAGGTCGAAGCTGCTGCACCTGTGCGGCACCTATGAGGGCGCCGTTCATATCGGCGGCGATCTGTCCGCGGCGGACATCTTCACCGCGCTGTTCGAGTACGGCCTGCACGTGGACCCGACCGATCTGCGCAACCCGGAGCGCGACCGCTTCGTTCTGAGCAAGGGTCACGCGGCGGTGTGCATGTACATCGCGATGTCGATCCGCGGGTTCTTCTCCTATGAGGGGATCGTCGACACATACGGGCAGCTCGACAGTGCGTATGGGATGCACCCGTGCAAGGTGCAGCTGCCAGGTGTGGAGTGCTCCACCGGGTCTTTGGGGCACGGTCTGCCGATCGCGGTCGGCATGGCGCTGAGCGCCCGGGGTCGTGGCGAATCGCACCGCGTCGTGTGTCTGCTCGGCGACGGGGAGACCGGCGAGGGGTCGGTGTGGGAAGCGGCGATGGCCGCGCGCAGCAATGAGCTCGGCAATCTCGTGGCGTTCGTGGACCGCAACCGTCAGATGATGACGAGCTTCGCCGAGGAGCGGGTCGTCTTCGAGCCGTATCCGGACAAGTGGGCGGCGTTCGGCTGGAATGTCGTGCACATCGACGGCCACGACATGGGCCAGCTGGTCGAGGCGATCGATGCGCTCCCGGCCACGGACAGCAACCGCCCCACCGTGGTCATCTGCGAAACCGTCAAGGGCAAGGGCGTCGACTTCATGGAGCGCAACCTCGCCTGGCACGCCGGCTCGCTCGGCGCCGCCGATCTGGAGCGCGCGATGGCAGCGCTCGAGGCATCCCGCCAGAAGGAGTCCGTCTGATGCCCGTTACCTTCACCTTCGGAGAGATGCTCTCCGCCCGTTCCGTGATCGGAACGACCCTCGCCGAGCTCGGCGACGACTACCCGAACCTCTGGGTGCTCACCCCAGACATCGGCGCGACCCTGGTGGAGTTCCGCGACAAGTTCCCGGAGCGATTCCTGGACGTGGGGCTGGCCGAGCAGGTGTGCGTCGGCATCGCCGCCGGATTGGCCTACGACGGGAACATCCCCGTCGTGTCGGGCATGCTGCCGTTCTTGAGCATGCGGGCGCTGGAACAGGTCCGCAGCGACGTCTGCTACCCGAATCTGCCGGTGAAGATCATCGGCACCCACGGCGGACTGGTCGGCAACGGCGGCTCCACCCACTACGCCGTCGAGGACCTCGCGTTGATGTGCGCGCTGACCAACATGACGGTCACCTCGGTCGGTGACCCGCTGATGGTGGGCGAGATCATTCGGCAGTCGATGACGATGGAGGGTCCGATCTACATCCGTCTCGCCGTCGGCAAGAAGGACAAGGTCCTCTACGAACCCGGACAGCACGAGATCCGCATCGGCAAGGGCATCATCGCCCGCGAGGGCACGGACGCGACGATCTTCACGCACGGCACGGTCGTGGCCCAGGCACTGGATGCCGCTGAGGAGCTCGCGAAGGACGGCCGGTCTGTCCGCGTGGTGGACATGTTCACGCTCAAGCCGATCGACGAGGAACTCATCGCGCAGTGCGCCGCCGAGACCGGCGGACGGTTCGTGATCCTCGAGGACCACCTCGCCTACGGCGGTCTCGCCTCCCGGGTGGCGGACGTGATCGCCGACCGCGGCATCCATCTGACCGCGTTCGAGCGGCTCGGCATCCCGCAGGTCTACGCCGGCTTCGGCGAGGACGAGGAGCTGCGCGACAAGCACGGCTACGGCCTGACCGCGACCATCGCCGCGACCCGCCGCGTTCTCGCCGCCGGCGACTGACGCCCGACGGCCCCCGCTCGCCCAACGGAGAGACGAATGAGAACAGTCGCGGTCACCAAGATCGGCAGCCTGCGCGATCCGGATGAAGTTACGCGGGGCCGCATCGGCGTCGTGGACTTCCCCGACCAGCCACTGGGCCCGGAGGACGTCCGGATCCGTGTGGCCTACTCGGCCATCTGCGGATCCGACCCGCACCTGGCCGAGGGATTCTTCGGCACCGACGTCCCGATCGGTCTGGGCCACGAGCTGTCCGGCGTGGTCGAGGCGCTCGGGGACCGCGCGCACCGCAACGGGCTGCAGATCGGCGACCGCGTCGCCGGGAACTTCCTGCGCTTCTGCGGCACGTGCACACCCTGCCGTGCCGGCAAGCAGCAGTTCTGCGAGCACATTCAGGATTACAACCGGCCCGGCATGGCAGAGACGGTGACCTGGCACGAGTCGCAGGTGTACAAGCTGCCCGACTCGGTATCGCTCCTGCACGGATGCCTCCTGGAGCCCATCTCGGTGGCGGTGCGCATCGCCGATAAGACCCACATCAAGGTCGGCGACCGCGTCGCGATCTGCGGGGGCGGCCCGATCGGCCAACTCGCGCTGCAGGTCATGAAGCGCAACGGCGCGACCTCACTCACTCTCATCGAGCCGATCGCCGAACGCCGCGAGATGGCTCTGCGGCACGGAGCGGATGCCGTCATCGACCCGGTCACCGAGGATCAGTACCAGCGGTCGGAGGAGATCACGCAGGGCGCCGGGTTCGACGTCGTGATCGACGCCTCCGGGTCCGCTCGTGCCGTGCGGGGCCTGCTCGATATCGCCGCGAAGGGTGCGACGGTCATCTACGGGGCGATGTATCCGCACGACTTCGAGATGCCGCTGAACCTCTCGGACTACCTCTATCTGAAGGAACTCACCCTCACCGGCGTCTTCGTCTCGCCCTACGCATTCCCGCGAGCCCTGCAGCTCCTGCCCTACCTGGAGCTGGACGATCTGACCCAGTCGGTGTTCGACCTCGAAGATGCCGCCGAGGCGTTCGCCACGCACATCAGCGGTGCCTATGCGAAGGTGCTGATCCGCTGCAACGACATCGAAGACTCCGGGACTGCGTCATGACGCTGCCCGCGAGCGAGGCCGTCCTCACCGCGACCCCAGCTCTCGAGGCCGTCGATATCGTGAAGAGCTTCGACGGTGTCCACGCATTGAAGGGTGTGCAGCTGTCGGTCCAACCCGGCGAGATCCACGCACTCCTCGGCGAGAACGGTGCCGGCAAGTCGACGCTCATCAAGGTCATCACGGGTCTCTACGCACCCGACTCGGGACAGATCCATCGCAACGGCGAGGAGGTCGAGTTCGCCAACGTCCGCGCAGCTCACAAGGCCGGCATCGTGGCGCTCTACCAGGAGCTCTCGATCGTGCCGACGACCTCGGTCGCCGAGAACGTGCTGCTCGGAGAGCAGCTGCCCAGTCGGGCCGGCATCGTCAACGGCCGCGCGCTCCGGCGTCAGGCCCGTGTGCAGCTCGATCGGCTGAACCAGAAGATCTCGATGCGCAAGCTGGCCGGCGACCTGTCGCCGGTGCAGCAGACGATGGTCGCGGTCGCGCGTGCTCTGGCCACGGATGCGCGGGTCCTGATCCTGGACGAGCCGACGGCATCGCTCACCGACACCGAGATCCGCGAGGTCTTCACCGTCCTGCGCTCCCTCCGCGACGAGGGCGTGGCAGTCGTCTACGTCTCCCACCGGCTCGAGGAGGTCTTCGAACTCTGCGACCGCCTCACGATCATGCGCAACGGCGAGACGATCATCACGAAGAACGTGGCCGACACGACCATCAACGAGGTCATCTCGACAATGGTCGGCCGCAACGCCGACTCCCTCTACCCCGAGCGGGGGACGGCGACCGCGGAGGTCGCCCTCGCCGTGGAGGATCTGCAGGGGCGGCGAGTGAAGGACGTGTCATTCACGGCGCACGTGGGGGAGGTCCTCGGCATCGGCGGCCTCGCCGGCTCCGGACGCAGCGAGCTGCTGCGCATCCTCGCCGGGGCCCAGCGGGCGAAATCCGGAACGGTGACCGTGGGTGGGGTGGCCGTCCCCCATCGTGCCGGCGTCGGCCGGGTCCTCGCTGCCGGAATGGCGCTCGTGCCGGAAGAGCGCCGCAGCCAGGGGGTGCTGCTCGGTTCGTCCGTCCAGGACAACATCGCCCTCGCCAACATCCCGGCGGTCAGTCGTGGCGGCTGGGTCTCGGGCAAGCGGATCGCACAGATAGCCAACCGCGGCATGGCCGACCTTCAGATCAAGGCGCGCAGCGCGCGCCAGACCGTCGGCGAGCTCTCCGGTGGCAACCAGCAGAAGGTCGTACTGGCCAAGATGCTCGCGCGCCGGCCGAAGGTCCTTCTGATGGACGAGCCCACCCGCGGCATCGACGTCGGAACCAAAGCGGAGATCTACCGCCTCATCCGCGAGCTCGCAGCGAGCGGCACCACCGTGATCGCTGTCAGCTCCGAACTGCCCGAGCTGATCGGCATGTGCGATCGCATCCTCATCATGCACGAAGGCTCGATCTCGGGCGACGTCCCCGCAGAGGGCGCCGACGACGAACTCCTCCTCTCTTACGCCTACGGAAGGTCCACATCATGACGATTCAGAAGGAGCCGACCCGGACCGGGGCCATGATGGCCCAGCAGTCGCGCACGGCCGGACGAGTCCTCCTGCAGAGCGGCACGATTGTGGCGCTGATCCTGCTGATCCTCTTCTTCTTCGCGATGCGCCCCGACACCTTCCTGTCGTTCGTGAACATCCGCAACATCCTGTACCAGATCTCGATCCTGGCGATCATCGCCGGGGCCCAGACGATCGTCATGGTCGTCGGCGACTTCGATCTGTCGGTAGGAGCGACCTCGAGTCTCGCCGGCGCGGTCACGGCCGCGCTCCTGCTCGGGGACAACCCGCTGCCGGTGTCGATCCTGGCCGGTCTCGCGGTCGGTCTACTGGTGGGACTGGTCAACGGCGTGCTGATCGCCTATCTGCGCCTCTCGGCGTTCATCGCAACCCTGGCCACGATGACCTCGGTCATCGGGTTGGCGTATCTGGTCACCGGCGGCACGACGGTGTTCGGCATGCCGGCCGAGTTCAACGAGCTGGGACAGGGCAGGTTCCTCAACGTGCCGCTGCCGGTGTACTTCGCCGTCGTGATCTCGGTGCTCATCTGGGCACTGCTGCGATTCACGACGCTGGGTAGGCGCTTGCATGCGATCGGCGGCAACGAAGAGGTCGCACGGCTGTCCGGCGTGAACGTGCGCTGGGCGCGGATGCTCGCCTTCACGATGGCGGGCTTCATCTCCGCGATCGGCGGCATCCTGCTGGCCGCTCGGCTCGGCAGCGCCGCGGCCGAACAAGGCGGCGACAACACGCTGTTCTCGGTGGCGGCCGTCTTCCTGGGCATGACCGTCATCCGCTCCGGGGCGGCCAACCTCGGCGGCACGATGATCGGCGTGGGAATCATCGGCGTGATGAGCAACGGCTTGAACATCCTCGGCGTCAACGCCTACATCCAGCAGGTGGTGACGGGGCTCATCATCATCGCCGCAGTCGTCCTGTCCGGTCTCAAGACGCGGGAGAGATAGCGACCCGATCCGGCCGAACGTCACGCGGAACCCGTTCCGCGTGGGTATCAAGAAGCAAGAAACGCAGTCACACAAAGGAGTCAACACATGCGTAACACGTTCAAGATCGCGGCCGTGGTCGCCGCGGCCGCTCTCGCACTGACCGGATGCTCCAGTTCCGGTTCGGGTTCGGGCGACAGCAGCGGTGGAAGCGGAGACGAGCCCCTCAAGGTCATCGCCTTCACCTCCGGCAACCAGACGCCGGTCGGCGCATGGTGGGTCAAGGCCGTCACCGCCAAGGCGGATGAGCTGGGCTGGGACCTGACCATGATCCCGGGCGACTTCGACTTCCAGAAGATGAACCCCGCCGTCGAAAGCGCGATCGGCCAGGGCGCCGACGTCATCCTCGATGGCTACACCGATGTCTCGTCCATCGGCTCGATCGTCACAGCGGCGAAGGACGCCGAGATCCCGATCTTCGCGATGGACGCCGGCACGGAGGCGACCGATGCGTTCGTCACCAACATCACCACCAACCAGCAGCAGATCGTCGACAAGACGGTGGAGGCGATCGACGAGTCGATCGGCGGCCTGGAAGGCAAGACCGTCATGGTCATCGGCCACGACCCGCACGCCGGCATCCGGTTCCGCTCCGCGCTCGCTGTCACGGCATTCGAGAAGGCCGGGGCGACGGTCGTGGGCGGCGAGCCCCAGCAGGTGACCAACCCGGCCACCGGCCGCACCGAGGCGCTGAACTTCGTCTCCGACTACCTCTCCGCCAACCCCGACGGGCTGGACGCCGTGTGGGCCGGCTGGGATGACGCGGCACTCGGTGCCGCACAGGGCCTGGCCGAAGCGGGCTCGACCGCGCCGGTGACCGGTGTCGACGCGCTCTCCGAGACGCTCGCGGCAATCGAGGCGGGCGGCAACATGCTGGCGACGATCGACCAGCCCTGGCCGGCCGTTCTGGACATGCTGATCGAGGACGTCGTGGCATTCCAGAAGGACGGCAAGCTGCCGGCCAAGAACTTCGTCGACGTCGATGTGACGCTCGTGACGAAGGAGAACGCCGCCGACACCACTCCGTCGGACAAGCTCTAGCCGCACCCGTGGGGGCCGGGCGACCGGCCCCCACGTTTCCCCCCGCACATCACGCACCACGAAAGAGAATCCTCATGCGTTTGGAAGGCAAAGTAGCCGTCATCACCGGCGGCGCCAGCGGAATCGGACAGGCCACCGTGCTGAAGTTCGTCCGTGAGGGCGCCAAGGTCGTCATCGCCGACATGAATCTGGCGCAGGCCGAAGAGGTCGTCGCGCAGGTGGACGCGCTGGGATTCGAAGGCTCGACCACGGCGGTACGGACCGATGTCTCGGTGTACGCCGACGTCGAGGCCGCTGTCGCACGCGCGGTCGAGGTGTACGGGCGTCTCGACGTCATCTTCAACAACGCCGGCATCGCCGGCGGCAAGCCGCTGCTGGACCACGACCCCGCGGTCGACTACGCCCCGATGATCCGCGTGGATCAGGACGGCGTCTACTACGGCATCCTGGCCGCCGGCCGTCAGTTCCGCGACCAGGGCACGGGGGGCGTCATCATCAGCACCTCCTCGATCTACGGCGAACAGGCCGCTGAGCTGTCGTTCACCTACAGCGCCGCCAAGGCGGCGGTCATCTCCTTCACGCGTTCGGCCGCCTACGAGCTGGCCGAATTCGGCATCCGTGCCGTCGCCATCACCCCCGGACGCGTCGGGACGCCGATCATCAACCAGTTCAGCGAAGACCTGAAGAGCACCTTCGCGTCCGAGCAGCTGCGCAACAAGATGACCGCGCCCGAAGAGATCGCCAACGTGGTCGCCTTCCTGGCCTCGGACGAGTCGAACGTCATCAACGGGACCGTCGTGCACGTCGACGACGGCTACTCGGTGTTCAAGCAGCGCCTCGACCTGCCGACCTTCTAGCGAGCGGGGGAGCCGTGACCGCACAGTCCACTACGTCCACCACGCTCGACGTCGCGTGCCACCTCAACGTCGTCGTCCCCGACCTTTCACCCGGGACACTGCCGGAGGCGCTGGCCGCGATCGCCACCGCCGGCTACGCGCGTGTCGTGCTGCCCCCGGTCGATCCCGAGTCGACCGACGCGGCCGTGCTGCGCGCAGCCTTCGCCGACCACGGGCTCGTGCCGATCACGATCGCCGGACAGGGGCCTGGCGCCGATGTGTCATCCGCCGACGCTGACGAGCGCGCTGCGGGCGCGGCCGCGCTGCGGGCGAGTGTGGACCTCACCGCGGCGCTCGGCTCGGACCAGATGAACGGCGTTCCCTACGGTGTCTTCGGCCACCCCGCCGGTCCCACCTCGGCCGCGGCGTTCGACCGCGCCGCGCACGAGGTCGGCGCGGTCGCGGACTACGCGCACGAGCGCGGCATCACGATGACCTTCGAAGTGCTCAACCGCTACGAGACCTCGGTGATCAACACGGCCGCCCAGGCGTTGGTATTCGTCGCGGCAAGCGGCTCGGAGCACCTGCGCATCCACCTGGACACCTTCCACATGGCCGTCGAGGAAGCCGACATGGCCGCGGCCGTCCTGCTCGCCCTGCCCAAACTGTCGTACCTCGAGCTCGGACAGTCCGGCCGGGGCCGGCTCGGAACGGGATCCGTCGACATCGAACGCATCGTGCGTACGGCTCGGGATGCCGGATACTCGGGCCGCTGGGGTGTCGAGGCGTTCTCGCGCTCCGTGCTGTCGGACGGGGCCGCCGACATGCTGGCCATCTGGCGCTCGCCGTACGACCAGGGCGCCGAACTGGCGACCGACGCGATGCGTCTCGTCCAGCGGGCCTGGACCACGAACCCGCCGCCGCGCGGCATCTGATCGAACCGAAGCTGACCACGCAAGACGGAGGAAACGAATGACGATCATCACGGAATCCGATAACCGGCTGTTCGTCGGCGGGGAGTGGCGGCCGGCGCGGTCGACCCTGCGCATCGAGGTCGAGGACCCGTACGCCCGCACCACCGTGGGCGTCGCACCGGACGGCAGCTTCGACGATGTCGATGCGGCCGTGCGCGCGGCCCGAGCCGCCTTCGACCACGGACCCTGGCCGCGAATGACCCCGGACGAGCGCGCCGGTTACCTGGAGCGCCTCGCCGATGAGCTGGAGCGCCGCGGGGAGGGCACCGCCAGCCTGGTCACCGGCGAGATCGGCCAGCCGGTCGGCTTCTCCCGGATCGTCAACATCGCTCTTCCGGCGCGGCATCTCCGGTACTTCGCCGAGATGATCCGCGGCTTCGCCTTCGAGGAGCAGCGGCAGAACGCCAATGGACCGGGCACCTCGGTGGTCCGCCTCGAACCGGTCGGCGTCGCCGGGCTCATCACCCCGTGGAACTACCCGCAGTCCATCCTCTCGGCCAAACTGGCCCCCGCGCTCGCCGTGGGCTGCACGGTGGTTATCAAGCCCGCTGCCGAGACGCCGCTGGATGCGCTCGCCCTGGCCGCCGCGGTCGAGGCCGTCGGGTTCCCGCCCGGCGTGGTCAACGTCGTCACGGGTGGTCGCGAGACCGGCGACGCCCTGGTCAAGCATCCGGGTGTCGACAAGATCGCCTTCACCGGCTCGACCGCCGCCGGTCGCATCATCGCGCGCAACTGCGGTGAGCGTCTCATCCCGGTGACGCTCGAACTCGGTGGCAAGTCCGCGGCCATCATCGCCGAGGACGCGGACATCGACGTCACTCTCGCCGGGCTGCGCTCCGGATCGTTCATGAACTCGGGTCAGACCTGCTTCCTGCTCTCGCGGGTGCTCGTGCCGCGCACCCGGAAGGACGAACTCCTCGAGGGCTTGGTGGAGCTCGCCCGGTCCTTCCGTCTCGGCGACCCCCGCGACTCTGCCACGGACATGGGTCCTCTCGTGTCCGAGCGGATCCGCGGCCGGGTGCGCACCATGGTCGAGGATGCCCGCGGCGAGGGCGCGCAGATCCTCACCGGCGGCCGGGACCTGCCCGGCGAGCGCGGCTACTTCTACGAGCCGACGATCATCGCGGGGGCATCCGCCGATTCCCAGATCGCCCGCGAGGAGATCTTCGGCCCGGTCGTGACCGTCTTCGAGTACGACGGCATCGACGAGGCGATCGCGCTGGCGAACGACTCGCGTTACGGGCTCGGCGGGGCGGTCTTCTCGGCCGACACGGCCGCCGCGCTGGAGATCGCGCGCGCCGTGCAGACCGGCACGATCGGCGTGAACGGCTATGCGCCCGATCTGGCCACGCCGTTCGGCGGCTACAAGGAGTCGGGACTCGGTCGCGAACAGGGCACCGAGGTTCTGTACAACTATCTGAACACCAAGGCGATCAACACGAGCATCGGACGATCCGCATGAGAGCAGCAGTCGTCAACGCCTTCGGCGGCGGATTCGATATCGAGGACATCGATATCGCCGAGCCCACCGGCCGCGAGGTTCTCGTGGACGTCAAGGCCTCGGGGCTGTGCCACTCCGACCTGCACTTCGCCGTGAACGACTTCGGAATGGCGCCACCCATGGTGCTGGGCCACGAGGTGTCCGGGATCGTCGCGGCGGTCGGACCGGACGTCACCGAGTTCGCCGTCGGCGATCACGTGGTCGGCTCGCTCGTCCAGTTCTGCGGCGCGTGCCTGGAGTGCCTGAGCGGGCGCACGGTCAGCTGCCTCCGCCCCGAGGCGACGCTGCGGGCCGACGATGCGCCGCCACGGCTCAGCCGCCGCGGCGAGCCGATCCTCGCCGCGATGGGCACTGCCGGATTCGCTGAGCAGGCGCTGATCCACGAGAACCAGCTCGTGCGGATCGACGAGTCGGTGCCGTTCCCCGAAGCATCGGTCCTCGGTTGCGGCACGATCACCGGCGCGGGGGCCGTGCTGAACGCCGCGGGCGTCCGCGCCGGCGACACGGTCGCGGTGATCGGCCTGGGTGGCGTGGGCCTGAACGTGGTCAGCGGCGCCCGGCTGGTCGGGGCGGCGCGGATCATCGGCATCGACCTGAACGACGAGAAGCTCGAGCTCGCTCGCGCCTTCGGCGCGACCGACGGCGTGAACGCTGGTGCGGGCGACGTGGTGGCGCGGGTGCGTGAGCTCACCGGGGGAGGTGTCGACCACGCATTCGAGGTGATCGGCCGGAAGGAGACCGCCGAGCAGGCGATCGCCATGCTCCGCGTCGGCGGCACCGCGAGCCTCATCGGCATCCACGGCGCCGGGGGAAAGATCGAGTTCGACGCGAACGGGCTGCTGCGGGAGCAGAAGAAGGTGAACGGGGTCTACATGGGATCCTCGAACATCAAGCGCGACATCCCGCTCTACGCGTCGCTGTTCCTGCAGGGCCGGCTCAACCTGTCCGACCTCATCGCATCCGAGATCGCCATCGACGAGATCAACGACGCGTACGACGCGCTCGGCTCGGGCAAGATCGCACGGACGGTGATCACCCGGTTCTGATCCCGGTCCCCGGCGGCCGGGTCGGATCAGGCGGCGGTGCGTCGGCGGGTCGCGACGAACCCTGCTGCCAGCCCGGTCAGGGCGAACGCGGTCATCGACACCCCCGCAGGAACGGCGGTGTCCGTGCCCAGGGTGCCGCCCAGTGGTGAGGCGAGCGCGCCGAAGAGGAACTGCAGGAACCCGAGCAGCGCCGAGCCGGCCCCCGCAGCCGCGACGGCGTGGCCGATGGCCAACGCCGATGCGCTGGACATGACGATGCCGCAGCCGACGGCGACGGCGAACACCGAGGGCAGGTACGTGCCGAGCACGAGGGTTCCGGTGCTCGCGAACAGGGCGGTGGCCGATGCGCCGAGGAGCGTGACGACCTGCCCCACCCGCATCGTGGTCGTCGCGCCGCGCGCTCGCGCGATGCGTCCGCTCGACCAGGCACCGAGCATGACCGCGATCGAGCTGAGCGAGAAGGTGAGCGCGTAGCCGAACGGAGTGACGTCGAGGACCCCCTGGACGATGAACGACGACGAGCTGATGTAGACCATCAGCGCGGCGTAGCCCGACGCATACGCGATCGCGTAGCTGATGTAGGTCGGATTCCGCACCAACCGGCCGACGTTGCGGGCGAGCGCACCCACCCGGAGGGGGTGACGCTCGTCCGGCGGCATGCTCTCCGGAATGAACAGGATCGCCACCACCAGCATCCCGGTCGCGAACACCGCCAGGCCGAGCAGCGCCAGCCTCCAGCCGCCCACTCCGGTCAGCAGGGCGCCGAGCGGACTTGCGATGGTGGGGCCCAGCGCGATCATGATGAACAGGGTGCTGAACGCTCGGACGGCTCGTTCGCCCGAGACGAGGTCTGCGACCACGGCGCGGGCGAGCACTGCGCCGGCCGCACCGGCGAACCCCTGCACGGCGCGCACCCCGATCAGCACGGCGAGCGTCGGACTGGCCGCCGCTGCGAAACCGCACACCGTGAACAGCGCGAGCGCCGCAATGAGCACCCGCCGACGCCCCAGCGCGTCCGAGAGTGCGCCGATGAAGAGCTGACCGACTGCCGAGCCGGCCAGGAAGGCCGTCAGAGTGAGCTGGACCGCGGAGGCGCCGACCCCCAGGTCCTGAGCGATCGAGGGGAACGACGGCAGATAGAGATCCGTCGACAGTGACCCCGCCATGGAGACGTAGCCGAGCGCGGCGAGCAATCCGCCACCGAGCCGGTAGTCGCCCTTCGCCCTTGGTGCGGGGGACGTCACCGTGCCGCGGCGGCGTCGGGACGGAAGCCCCGCTTGGCGAGCTGGATCTGCTCGTAAACGTGGTGGCGAAGCTCGGTGAACCGCGGCATCGAGCGCGTCTCGAGCTGGTCGCGCTCCTCCGGAAGATCGATGATCAGATCCTCCTGCACGACCGTCGGCGAGCTCGAGAGCATCACGACCCGCTCGCCGAGGTACACCGACTCGTCGATGTCGTGTGTGACGAACAGCACCGACAGTCCGAGCGTCTTGCGGACCCGGCGCACGAGATCCTCGAGGTCGGCACGCGTCTGGGCGTCCACCGCCGCGAACGGCTCGTCCATCAGCAGAACCTCCGGCTGGTAGGCGATGGCGCGGGCAATGGCCACGCGCTGTTGCATGCCGCCGGAGAGCTGCCACGGGTAGGAGCGCGGCACGTGGTCGAGCTCGACACTGGCCAGGGCTTCCTGGACGAGCGCGGTGCGCTGCTCCTTCGGCATGCCCGCGTTCTTCAGAGGCAGCTCGACGTTTTCGGCGACGCGCAGCCAGGGGAACAGCGAGCGGCCGTACTCCTGGAACACCACGGCCATCTTCTTCGGCGGCGCCGTGACCTTCTTGCCGTCGAGGATCACCTCGCCGCTGGTCGGCGCGAGCAGCCCGGCGATGCACTTCAGGAGCGTCGTCTTGCCCGACCCGGACGGCCCGACGAGGCACGTGAGCTCGTTCTTGCCGAGATCGAATGTCAGATCGCGGACGGCCTCGATGTCGCCGCCGTCCGTGGAATAGACCTTCTTCAGATTCCGCACCGACAGGAGCGTGTCCTCGGGGGGCAGTGTGCGCCCGTAGGAGACGGTGTTCAGGGGCGGGGAGGTGTCAGACAACATTCTCAAGGTCCTTCAGTCCGGTGTACCAGCGGAGAACTCGTCGCTCGGCGTAGCGGAAGACCGCTGCCACGCCGTAGCCGATCAGTCCCAGCACGAGGATGCCCGACCACATCTCGGGGATGGCGAACCTGCGCTGGAACTGGATGATGGAAAAGCCCAGACCCGACGAGGATGCGAACATCTCGGAGATCACCATCAGGATCAGGCCGATCGGCAGGCTCTGGCGGATGCCGGCCATGATCTGGGGGGCGGCGCCCGGCAGGACCTGATAGCGCACGCGGGAGAACCCGTGGATGCCGTAGGAGCGGCTGGTCTCGTTCTGCACCGGGTCTGCGTTGCGCACGCCCTCGATCGTGTTCAGCAGCACGGGCCAGATGGCAGCCAGCGCGATGACGAAGATCTTCATTGCGTCGGTGGGGCCGAGCAGCAGCAGCAGTACCGGGATCAGGACGGGTGCGGGGAGGGCGCGGAAGAACTCGAAGACCGGCTCGGTGAACGCGCGCAGGTCCCGGTTGAGTCCGACCAGGATGCCCAGCAGCAGCCCCGCGACGATCGCGATGATGACCCCGACTCCGAATCGCAGGATGCTGGGCAGGACGTCCAGCCAGAGGCGCGGACCGAACCAGGTCTCGAAGAACGTGACGATGAGCTCGCTGGGGGTCGGGATGAAGAAGCTCGGCGACACGATGGTCGCGATCCACCACAGCAGCACGAGGATCGCCGGCAGGCCGAACGCGTAGCCGAGGGCGACGAGTGTCTTCTTCATGCGGGCACGTCCTCTCGCACCGACACGTGCCACGACAGCAGGGCGCGCTCCAGGAGCCGTGCGCCGAAGTTGATCAGCACACCCAGGAAGCCGGTGGCCAGGATCAGCGCGTACATCGTCGTATACAGGCCTGCGTTCTGCGCCTTGGCGATCTCCAGGCCCAGTCCGGGGGTGCCGATGATCAACTGCGCGGTGATCGCCAGGATCAGCGCGACCGCCGCAGCCAGCCGCAGCCCGGTCATCAGGTAGGGGAGCGTGGTCGGGAACACGATGTCGCGGATGCGCTGCCACGAGGAGAACCCGTAGCTGCGGCCGGTGCTCATCGCCACGGTGTCCACGTCGGCGACGCCGTAGAGGACCTGGATGAAGATCTGCCAGAACGCCGCGTACACGATCAGCAGGAGACTCGCTTCGATCCGCACGCCGAACAGCAGCACGGCCAGCGGGATCAGTGCGACGGAAGGGACCGGGCGCAGGAATTCGACCGTGGAGTTGGTCGCCCGCCGCAGGAAGGGGGAGAGCCCGATCACGACACCGAGCACGGCGCCGAGGACGAGTGCGATAGCCAGGCCCAATCCCCACTGAACCAGCGTCTCGCCGACGGCCACCCAGAACTGGGCGAGCGTGGCGACCTGGAAGAGCCGCGGGATGACCTCGGTCGGGGGCGGCAGGAAGCGGGCGTCGACCAGGCCGACGCGCACGACGAGCTCCCAGACGATCAGCAGCGTGAGGACGCCGGCGATGCCCAGCAGGGTCTTGCGGGGGCGATACCGCCGGCGGCGGTTCTTGGCCCGAGCGACGGTGACGGCGCGGGTGATGGTCTCATCGCCTGCGGGCGCGATGCTCATGATTCGCTCACCGATCGCTCGGCCACCGGAGCGGCGTATTGCGCACGGAGCTCGGCTTTGCGGATCTTACCGCTCGCCGTCCGGGGCAGCTCGTCCACGACGACCACCCGCTTGGGGATCTTGTACTTCGCCAGACGCCCCGTGAGATGAGCGATGACAGCTTCTGGTTCCACCGCGGCACCATCCTTCAGCGTGATCACGGCGAGAGGAACCTCGCCCCACTTGTCGTCAGGCACGCCCACCAGTGCGACCGCGGAGATATCGGTGAGTTCCATGATGACGCCCTCGACCTCGGCGGAGTAGATGTTCTCGCCGCCCGAGATGATCATGTCCTTCAACCGGTCCGATATGTAGACGTAGCCGTCCTCGTCGAAGTAGCCGAGATCGCCCGAGCGGAACCAGCCGTCGACGAACGCCCGCTCGGTCGCCTCGGGGCGCCGCCAGTACTCCTTGATGACGTTGGGACCGCTCACGCAGATCTCACCGACCTCACCCGGCGGCAGTTCGTTGCCGTCCTCGTCGATGATCTTGACGTCGGTGAAGAAGTGCTTCAAGCCCGAGGAGCCCATCTTGTGTCGCGCCATATGGGCCGGCATGGCAGTGGCTCCCGGGGCGGTCTCGGTCATACCGTAGCCGCACGAGAATCCGAGGCCGCGATCCGCATAGGCCGCCAGCATCCGCTCCGGCATGGAGGAGCCGCCGCACGTGAGGTGCTGAAGGCTGCTGATGTCCGCGGAAGCCCAGGAGTCGCTCTCCTGCAGCAGCTGGAACGTGGTCGGGACGCCGGAGAGCATCGTGACGCGCTCGGACTCGACCGTCTCCAGCACGTGGGCGGGGTCGAATTTCTCGTGGAGGATCACGGTGCCGCCCTGCAGCAGGGTCGGAAGCGCTCCGTTGCTGAGCGAGGCGACGTGGAACATGGGCGAGATGAGCAGGACCCGCTCGCCGGGGCTGACACCGTAGTCGACGAGGACGTTGAAGCAGTTCCACGTCAGGTTGCCGTGGGTGAGTACGGCGCCCTTGGGATGCCCGGTGGTCCCGGAGGTGTACAGGATGATCGCGGGATCGTCTTGAGTGACCGGCTCGTCGCGGTGCTCGGCCTTCCCCGAGCTGAGTACATCCTCGTACTGCTCGATGCCGGCGACGGGGGACTCACCGGCGATGATGATGCGGCGCTTGGCGCGCGTGGACCAGCTTCCCGACCGGGCGAGGTCGGTGAGGTCCGCGTGGAAGAAGAGAGTCGTGGCGCCCGAATCCTCGAGGGCGAACTCGATCTCCGGGGGTGCCAGGCGGGTGTTCAGGGGCACGAAGATGGCCCCGAGCGTCGTCGTCGCGAAGAAGACTTCGAGAAACGACGGATGGTTGTTCCCGAGGTAGGCGACGCGTTCGCCGGCGGTCACCCCGCGGTCGCTGAGTGCGTTCGCGAGCCGGTCGATCCGCTCGGCCAGCTGCTCGTAGTGGAGTCCTTCGTCGCGGAAGGTCAGTGCGACGTCGCCGCGCGAACGCTCGCGTCTGCGCCAGACCCACGGTCCGATCCCGTGATTGTGCACGACATCCCCTTCCTGGAGACGACTGGTGCCCAGGCCCGGTGCCGCCGCGACGGCGGCACCGGGCGGTGGGAACTACTGGATGATGACCTTGTCGAGGTCCGGCTCGCTGTCGATGAAGCCGTACTTCAGCGCCATCGCGCTCAGCTCCTCGATGACGCCGCGGTCGAGGTCGCCGGAGAGGTTCTCCAGGGCGATGTTCTTCACGACATCGGCGGGCATGCCGGTGAACTCGACGATGGTGTCGCGGTAGCGGTCGGTGTCATCCATCGCCAGCGCGGTCGCCTCGGTGATCGCCGCGGCGAACGCTTCGGCGATCTCGGGGTTCTCTTCCACGTACGCCGTGGAGGAGAAGCCCACCATCGTGTACAGACCATCGATCGCGGTGAGCGGGTCGCCGAGGAAGGTCACGCCCTCGGTGGCCAGCGAGGCGCTGAGGAACGGTTCCGGAATCCACGAGGCGTCGATGTTGCCCTGCTCGAGCTGGGCGAGCTGGTCGGGGAAGGCGATCTCGATGAAGTTCACCGCGGCCGGGTCGCCGCCGTCCTTTTCGACGTACGCCTTCGTGGTCAGGTCGCCCTGGGTGTTGACGGCGTTGAGCGCGACGGTCTTGCCCTCGAGGTCCTTCCACGAGGCGATGCCGGAGTCCTCCTTGACGACGATGCCCGAGGGGGGCGGGTCGGCGACGGCGGAGAAGCCGGAGACGATGCTCATCTCCAGCCCCTGGCTGGCGGCGACGAGCACGGAGAGCGGGTTTCCGACGGCGAACTGGATCGACCCGCTGGAGACGGCCGGCAGAAGGGCCGCGCCACCCTGGCCGAGCTGGACCGTGACGTCGAGGCCGTGCTTCTCGAAGATCCCCTCATCGATGCCGAGCTGCACGGCGGCCGAGGGGGCGATCTGAAGCAACCCGACGGTGATGGGCGTGAGCTCGCCAGAGCCCTCCGCCTCCGCGGTCGGGGCGGAGGTCTCGCTCCCGCTGAGATCCCCGGACGAGCATGCGGCGAGCATGAGGCCTGCGGCGGTCACGGCCGCCAGAGCCGCGATTCGTGTGATTTTCATTTCAGTTACTCCTTTGTGAACTGTGCTGGGTGCCCGAGGGCGGATGCTGCGTGTTCAGTTGTGATTCGGACGGTCAGAGGTAGAACCGCTGGAGGCTGCGCGCGACGACAGCCGGCTTGGTGCCGCCTTCTGTCTCGATCGTCGCATCAACGGTGAGCTGGTAGCCGCCGGCGACCTCGGTCACCTCGACGACGGCGGCGGTCATGCGGATGCGGGATCCGACCGGAACCGGCGAGACGAAGCGGACCTTGTCCAGTCCGTAGTTCACCTTCGTCGAGACACCCTGGACATCGAGCAGCTCGACCCACAGCGGGATCAGCAGCGAGAGTGTGAGGAATCCGTGGGCGATCGGGGCGCCGAACGGACCGCCCTTCGCCCGCTCCGGGTCGGTGTGGATCCACTGATGATCGGATGCCGCGTCGGCGAACGTGTTGACGCGATCCTGCGAGATCTCGAACCAGTCGGTGTAGCCGAGGTCGGTGCCTACCAGGCCGGGCAGGTCGGTGTAGCTGACGGTGGTGGTCATGGTGCTCCTTGATGGTTCCGGCGAATGCGTTGCGAGGCTCATGAAGGCGTCCCGAGTCCCAGCAGGCGGGCGGCGTTGTCCTTCATGATCCCGGGCATGACTTCGGGTTTGAGCGCCGTCTGCTCGACGTCGCGAATCCAGCGGTCGGGGGTGATCATGGGGAAATCCGAGCCGAAGAGCACGCGGCGCTTGAGCATCGAATTGGCGTAGCGGATGAGCTCTGCCGGGAAGTACTTGGGGCTCCACCCGGACAGGTCGATCCACGTGTTGTGCTTGTGCGTCGCGACCGAGAGAGCCTCGTCCTGCCACGGTACCGAGGGGTGGGCCATGATGATCTGCAGGTCGGGGAAGTCCCCTGCGATGCGGTCTAGAAGCATCGGGTTGGACAGGCCGAGCCGGAACCCGTAGCCGCCCGGCATCCCCGCTCCGATCCCGGTCTGACCGGTGTGGAAGAGAGCGACGACACCCGCATCCTGGAGCGCGTCGTAGAGGGGGTAGTACGTCTCGTCGCTCGGGTCGAAGCCCTGGACGGTCGGGTGGAACTTGAACCCGCGCACTCCGTAGTCCTCGATCAACCGCCTCGCCCGGTCGACCGCGGCCGCGCCGGTGCGCGGATCGACGGAGCCGAACGGAATGAGCACGTCGTTGTGGCGCGCAGCGCCCTCCGCGATGTCCTCACTCGAGATCGCCGGGTGGCCCACCTGCGTCTGGGCATCGACGGTGAACACGACGGCGGCCATCCGGCGCTCGCGGTAGTACGCGGCGATGGAGTCGAGGTCCGGCCGGGGGCCGTCGGTGCTGAAGTACTTCGAGGCCGCCTCCGTCAAGGCGGCTGGCAGCGAGGCGTTGCCGCGGGCATCGACCTCGACGTGCACGTGCACGTCGATCGCGTCGATCGCGTCGAGGTCGATCGCCGATTCGTAGCGGGTCATGTGTCTCAGCCTTCGCAGTGTCAGGCCGACGGGGCTGGGCGGACCAGCTCTTCGGGCAGGGGGGGGAATTTCTCGCCGACCGGCTGGAGTTCCCCGCCGATGACGGTCGGGAAGTCCGCCTCGAGGGCCTCGTAGGACCACCCCTCGTCGTGGTAGGCGGTGACGACCGGTTCGGGGTGGGCCCATAGCTGCAGGCGGTCTCCGCCGATGCCGATGGCCTGGCCGGTGACGCCGGCTGCGGCATCCGATGCCAGATACGCGACCAGACCCGCGACGTCGCCGGACGTGCCGAACCCGAGGTCGTGGCGGAAGAAGGCGGGCATCGGATCGCCGGCCGCGTCGGCCTCGACGGCTGCCGCGAAGTACGGAACGGTGGCGGTCATGGCTGTCGCAGCGACCGGGATGACGGCGTTCGCGGTGATGCCGGCCTTCTTCAACTCGAGCGCCCAGGTGCGAACCATGCCGACGATTCCCGCCTTGGCCGCGGCATAGTTGGTCTGCCCGAAGTTGCCACGCTGCCCGGTGGGGGAGCCGATGCAGATGATCCGGCCGGCGATGCTGTTCTCCCGCATGTAGGTCGCGGCTTCGCGGACACAGGTGAAGGTGCCGCGCAGGTGCACGTTGATGACCAGGTCGAAGTCTTCATCGCTCATCTTCCACAGCACGGTGTCTCGCAGGACGCCGGCGTTGGTGACGAGGATGTCGAGGCGGCCGAAGTTCTCCACCGCCGCGGCGACCAGCTTCTTGGCGGTCTCGGTCGATCCGACCGGAGCGACCACGGCGACGGCTTTGCCGCCGGCGGCTTCGATGGTGGCGACGCCGGCGTCGGCGGTGGCGGCATCCACGTCATTGACGACGACGGCGGCACCTTGACGCGCGAGTTCCTGCGCGTACGCGAGTCCGAGCCCGCGGCCGGACCCCGTGACGATGGCTACCTTGCCTTCGAGTGACATGAACGCTCCTTTGTGTCTCGTGCTCATTGAAGTCGAGTTCATTGAGATTGTCAATCATTCGAAATCTCTACCAAGTTGTGTTTATGATGTGAGCATGTCGATGGCGAGCCGAACGAACAGCGGGACGCCGGCGAGCAATGACCGACTCTGGGACAGCGTCGTCGGCAACGACCTGAGCTTCCGCCTCGCTCGTGCGAACGCCCTTTCGTTGGCCGGCGTGCACGCGGCCCTGGCCGAATACGACCTGCGCGTGCGGTCCTACTCCGTGCTGGCGATCGCCGCCGAGGGTTCGCGGCCCTCGCAGCGCGAACTGTCGGAGTTCCTCCGTCTCGACCCGAGCCAGATCGTCGCGCTCGTGGACGATCTGGAATCTCGCGGGCTCGTCCGTCGCGAGCCGGACCCGCAGGATCGACGCGCCAATGTCCTGGTCGCAACGGACGGCGGACGTGAACTCTTCCGCGCCGCCCGTGCGGCGAGCCGGCGGGCGGAGCAGGAATTCCTCGCCCCGCTCGGCGCGCTCGGTGCCCCGCTCGACGCGGCGCTGCGCATGCTTGCCGGCGCGCCCGACGCCGACTGAGTCGGCGGTTCGGGTCTCCACACTCGTTCACTTGCCCCGCCTCCCTCTGTTCACTTGCCCTGTTCGTACGCGAAACCGAGCTTCCGGCGTACAAACAGGGCAAGTGAACAAAGGGGGGCCGCGACCGCGTGCCCAGGGCGAGCCGACAGGGCGGACGCGGGGACGGCGCAGACCGCCGAGAGGACGCGCGGACGGAGTCGCCGCCGAGAGGACGCGCGGACGGCGCAGAGCGCCGAGCGGACGCCCGGGTCAGCGCTCGAGCACGTAGCGGTCGCGGCCGACCAGCAGGCCGAGGAACAGTTGGCCGATCAGGACCGCACCGACCAGGATCAGCGGGGCGAGCCAGCCGTCGGTGAGGCTGATGAGCGCGCCGAAGAGGATCGGACCGGCCGCGGCGATGAGGTATCCGCCGGACTGCGCCATTCCCGACAGGGCGCCGGCGGCCTGGTGCGTGCGGGCGCGAAGGCTGAACAGGCTGAGGGATACCGCGAGGGATGAGCCCGAGGACAGGCCGCACAGGATGACCCACACCAGGAAAGCCTGCGGGAACGCGATGAGGCCGCCGACGCCGATGATCGCCAGGACCGGGACGAGGGCGGGCGCAATCCGCTTGATGCGGCCGCGCAGCAGCAGGGGAACGGTCAGCGAGCCGACGATCGCGCACAGCTGATAGATCATGACATCGATGCCGGCCACCACTTCGGCGCGGCCCAGAGAGTGGGCGATCGGCGCGAACCAGGTCACGAGCATGTAGAAGATGCTCGACTGCAGGCCCATGTACCCCAGCACCTGCCAGGCGAGCGGGTCGGTCCAGATGCCCGTGCGCGGGCGCCGCGCCGTGGATCCCGCATCGCGCGGGCGACCGCGCAGCGACAGCAGCCACGCGACCAGCGCGAACGGCAGCAGCGCGCCGGTCCACAGCAGTGCGCCCTGCCAGCCCAGTTCGCCGGTGCCCACTTCGATGTGCGAGATCGGCACCACCACGCCCGAGGCGACCGCCCCCATGCCGGCCAGCAGGGCGGTGAACGCGGCGGTCACGACGGTGATGCGGTCGCCGAAGTCCCGCTTGATGACCGCGGGCATCAGAACGTTCGCCACCGCGATGGCGGAGCCGATCAGCGCGGTGCCCAGCCAGAGGTTCACCGGCGAACCCGGGATCGATCGCCAGATCGTGCCGACCGCCATGAAGATGAGGGACCACAGCACGACGCGCGGCATCCCGAATCGCGCGCTGAGTCCGTGCGCGAACGGGGAGACCACCGCGAAGGCGATCAGTGGAACGGCGGCCAGCGCGCCCAGCGCGGCTTCGCTCGTACCCAGGTCTTCGGCGACCTGCGCGAGGAGCGGGCCCAGGCCGGTGATGGTCGCGCGAAGGTTCGCCGCGATGAGCAGGACGGCCACCAGCAGGAGCAGCCGAGGACTGCTGCCGTGCTCTGCGACGCGGTCGACCGTGCGGGGAGCGGTCATCGGGTGTGCCCCGATGACCGCGCCGCGCGAGCGAGACTCCTGGTCAGGCAGAACGATCCTCCCTGACCCGGCACGGTCAGTGCGCCTGCGCCGCGAGGGCTTCAGCGTCGATGTGGGCGATGGAGCGGGTGTCCTGGAAGGCACGGATGCCCTCGATGCCCTGCTCGCGCCCGAACCCGGACTGCTTCATGCCGCCGAACGGCGCCCGCAGGTCCAGTCGCGTCGCGCCGTGGTCATTGACCCACACGTAGCCGCAGGCGAGCTGGCCGCCGACACGGTTGGCGGCGTCGACGTCGGCCGTCCAGACCGAGCCGCAAAGCCCCGCCCACGTGTCGTTGGCCGCGGCGATCGCCTCGTCCTCGGTGTCGAAGGGGAGGATCGGGATGACCGGACCGAACTGCTCCTGGGTGACCACGCGCAGCGCGGGGTCCGGGTCGACGACGATCGCCGGGCGCAGGAAGTTCCCGCCGGCAAGGTCCCCACCGGGGAGCTCGCCGAACTCGCGCACGTCGGCGCCGGCATCCTTCGCCTCCTGGATGATGTCCTCCACGAACGCCTTCTGCGCGCTCTGGTGCAGCGGCCCCATCGTGGTGCCCTCGTCCAGCCCGTACCCGATCACGGCCTTGTCCAGCCGTGCCGACAGGCCCTCGACGAGCTCATCGATGCGCGAGCGGTGCACGTACAGCCGCTTGGCGTTCATGCAGATCTGACCCGTCGTGTCGAACACGGCGGCGTAGATGCGGTCCAGGTGGGTGTCGTCGAGGATCGCGTCCTCGAGGAACACCGCCGCGTCATTCCCGCCCAGCTCGAGCGTCACCCGGGTGAGCGACTTCGATGCCATCTCCATGATGCGCTTGCCGCCGTTGACGCTGCCGGTGAAGCACACCTTCGCGACGTCGGTGTTGGAGATCAGGCCGGACATGTTCTCGTCCTTGCCGGTGACCACGTTCAGCACGCCGGCGGGAAGCTTCTCGGCGATCCGCTGCACGACCCGGGTGAGCGCCAGCGGCGTCGAGGGCGGCGGCTTGACGATCGCGGTGTTACCGGCCAGCAGCGCGTGCGGGAGTGCGGCGCCGAGGATCGCGATCGGCCAGTTGAAGGGCACGATCAGGGTCACCACGCCCAGCGACTGGTACGAGACGGAGGTCTCGACCGGGATGCCGGGAACCACGGGCAGGACCTTGCCCGTGTCGACCTCGTCGGCGAGCATCAACGCGAGGTTCCACCGGATCTCGAAGACCAGGGAGTCGACCCAGGCCTCGAAGCGGACCTTGCCGTTCTCCTGCGACAGGATCGCAGCATCGGCATCCCGTGCCTCGGCGATCCCTTCCAGCGCCGCGCGCATCTGCTCGGCGCGCTCGAGGGCCGAGAGGGCTGACCACGCCGGATAGGCGGCCTTCGCCGCGGCGACGGCGTCGTCGACGTCCTGCGGAGTGGCGGAGGCCGCGCGGCCGACGATCACGCCCGGTTTGCCCGGGTCAGCGACATCCAGGGTCGCGGCGGTGTGCCGCTCTTGGCCGCCGATGTACAGCCGTGTCCTGATTTCCGTGCCGGCCTCGCCGGTGACCGCGGTCGCGGAGTCCGCGCCTATCGTGTCCGTCATGTCCACACCCCTCTGTGCGTTGTTGCTCAGATTGTTGCCGAGGGCCCTGCCCAGCGCAGCGCCCGATCTCTGTTCATTCCACCACTGATTCGCTCAGCGGGGGCGGGAACGTCCCATGAGCCGGGCGCCGGCGCGGGAAAGGTTCAGTCTGCGACGACGTCCACGACCGGCGTGCCGTGCGTGTGGAAGCTCTCGATCGTCTTCATGCCCCACGCCTGGCCCTTCTTGCGCTCTTCCTGGCTCCACTCCACGACGGGCTGGTCCGGGTCCAGCAGCAGGCGCGCGCCGGCGTTGGCGAACTCGATGCGGTTGCCGCCGGGCTCCCAGACGTACAGGAAGAAGGTCTGGTTGATCGCGTGCTTGTGCGGACCGGACTCGATGTAGATGCCGTTCTCGATGAAGATGTCGGCGGCCTTGAGGATGTCCTCGCGCGTGTCGGGCGCGAAGGCGATGTGGTGCAGGCGGTTGCCGTGACGGGTCCAGTCATCGGAGTAGACCACGTCGTAGGACTTGTTGTTGAAGTGGAACCACCATGCCGCGTAGCCGCCGGCATCCAGCTTGATGCGCTCGCTCTCGCGACCGCCGAGAGCGTTGGCGATGAACTCGCCGTTGGCGACGACGTCCTTGGCGAGGTAGTTGATGTGGTCGAGGCGGCGGGCGTTGACGCCGTAGCCCGGGAAGCGCGATGCCTGGTTCTTCAGAGCCGGCTTGTCATCGGTCGCGACATAGCGTTCGGTCTCGTAGTAGATCGCCATGGCGTGGCCGTCGGGGTCGGTGAACTCGAACGTGGGGCCCGTTCCGACCTCGCCGTCGACCCAGCTGCCGCCGAAGCCCGTCTCGGTGATCGCTGCGACACGGCGCTGCAGCGCATCCTCACTGGATGTGCGGAACGTCGTGCGTCCCACACCCGCGGCATCGGATGCCGTGAGCTTGATCGTGTACAGCTCGTACTCGTCCCACGTGCGCAGGAAGACGGAGTCGCCCTCCTCGGCGACGACGCGCATCGCGAGCAGGTCGGTGAAGAACGCCTTGCTCTCCTCGAACTTGGGTGTGAGCAGCTCGACGCTGCCGATGTGGGCGACGTCGAACGCGGTGAAATCGGTCATCGTGCGGTCCTCTCTGGCGGGTGTTACAGGCGTGGTCGCGGAAAGACCACGCCGTCGAAGATCTTGCGGGCGGTGCGGGTGGAAATCGATGTGGCGTGCCACTGGCCGTCGTCGCCGAGCTGCACCTGAACGCGGGCGGGGAAGGTGCCGCCGGGGTGTTCGATGAGGTCGGGACCGGTGTCGGTCAGCGCCGCGATGTCGGCGCCGACGGCGCCGGGGATGCGGATGCCGGCGGCCACGGACGCGGCCATGAGCACGCCGATCGAGGTGTGGACGCGAGCGGGGATGAAGGCGCGGGTCGAGACCGCGCCGCCGTGGAGCGCGGGCGAGAGCAGGAACATCTTCGGGACGGTGGCGTGCGCCACATCGCCGAGGCCCATCGCCGGCCCTGCCTGCAGGCGGATGCTCTCGAGCGCGACCTTCAGATCGATGCGCTCTTCGAGCTCGGCCGGGGACTCCGTGCCCGCGACGCCGAATTCGTCCGCGCGCAGCAGGACGACCGGCATCCCGTTGTCGATGAGCGTGACGGAGTGACCGTTGAACGTGTCGGAAACGCTGCCGGACGGCAGCAGCCGCGCGTCGGGGCCGGGACTGAGGGCGATCTCGATGCCGGCGGCGGTACCGGGCACGCCGTCGATGGCCGTCCCGGTGCCGGACGAGGCGCCGTCGTAGTCGACGCGGCCCTGCGGCGTGAGGAAGGTCTCGATGGCGAGGTCGCCGGTGTTCACGAGCCGGATGCGCACCGTCGTGGTCTCGTCACCCGGTGCGACGAGTCCGCGCTCGACGGCGAACGGGCCGACGCCGGCCAGCAGATTGCCGCACGTCTGCGCGTCGCTCACGGTGGCCTGGTCGACACCGATCTGCAAAAAGAGATAGTCGACGTCGACGCCGGACTCGGCCGAGCGCGACACGAGGGCGACCTTGCTGGTCAGCGGGTGCGCACCCCCGAGGCCGTCGATCTGGGTGGGGTCGGGGCTGCCCATGATCCGCAGCAGCAGGCTGTCCCGCTGCGCGGGCTCGACGGGCAGGTCCTCGGTGAGGAAGTAGGCGCCCTTCGACGTGCCTCCGCGCATGAGCATGCAGCGGATGCCGTCGCCGGAGGGATCGCGCACGTCCTCAGTCACGGTCGTATTCCGCCTGACTGACGTACCGGACGCCGAGGTCGGCGAGGAGCGGGCGCAGCGAACTGACGTCCAGCGAGAGTTCGCCGGCCTGGTAGCGGAGCCGGGTGGCCGCCTCTTTCGCGGCACGCGCCTGGGCGGCTTCGAGGGTCGCCGCGGCGCGGGCGCGCGGCACGATCGTCACGCCGTCGTCGTCGGCGACCACGATGTCGCCCGGGTTCACCACGACGCCTCCGAGCACCACCGGAACGTTGACCGAGCCGGCCGTGTCCTTGACGGTGCCCTCCGAGCTGATGTGCGCGGTCCACACCGGAAAGCCCATGGTGCGCAGTTCGCCCGTGTCGCGCACACCGCCGGAGGTGACATAGGCGCGCACGCCGCGCTCCTGCATCTGCGTGGCCATGAGCTCGCCGATGAACCCGAAGGGGGAGTCGGTCGTGGGCACGACGACGACGACGTCGCCGGCGCGGGCCTGCTCGATCGCGGCGTGCACCATCAGGTTGTCGCCCGGGGCGGTCAGCACGGTGATGGCGCTGCCCGAGATCGACACGTCCTGCTGGATGGGACGGATGCGGGGACCGACGTAGCCGATGCGCCCCATCGCCTCGTGGACGGTCGCCGAACCCAGTTCGGCGAGCGCGTCGACGGTCGCGGCATCCGCCCGCTCGATGTCGGTGACGACGACGTGATCGGCGCTCATTCGAGGATGTCCGTGACCGCGGGGTAGTAGCGCACGTACGCCTCGCCCATCGTGTCCACCGGCAGCCCCAGGTTCGGGCCGGCGTTGCGCTTGAGCTGAACCCCGCGGCGCACCGCGAGCGAGGTGTAGTACTCCCACATGTGCTTCTGGGCGGGCAGGCACTCCATCGCCTTCTGCTTCATCGGGAACGCGGCCGTGATGTCCAGGAGCACGTTCGGCTTGAAGTCCGACTGCTCGGGCTGGTGGGGTTCGAAGAAGAACACCGGCGGTGCGCCGATGATCTCGTCGGTGGTGGGGAAGGTGCCGTCCGAGTTGGCCACACCGATCGCCTGTGCCAGGACGCGGGCCTCCAGCGCCATGCGCGCGGCCGCCGGGTGGTCGCCGTTGTACGGATCGGCCAGCGGGTGCGTCAGCACCACGGTGGGCTGCACGCGGCGGAAGACGTCGACGAGCTTCGCGACGGTCTCGGTCGATTCGAGCAACGGGTAGTCGCCGGCATCAAGGAACTCGATCTCGGCGCCCAGGGCGGATGCCGCGGCTGTCGCCTCTTCGCGGCGGATGGCCTTGATCTCATCGAGCGACTTGCCCTGCAGCCACTGGCTGGCCGACTCGCCGCGCTCTCCATACGACACGCAGACCACGACGGCCCGCTCTCCGCGCAGAGTGGCGGCGGCGATCGCACCGCCGGCACGCCAGACGAAATCGCCGGCGTGGGCGCTGACCACGAGAAGCGTGCGGGTTGACTCAGCCAAAGGGACTCCTGACTCGACAATCTCCGCCGACGGCGGACAGCGGGCATGGGTAACCGCAGCGAACACGGCCCGGCCCGTGAACCCAGAGAACCACACCCCTAGCGCAATGGTCAAGATTCTGGTTACAATTTTGGTGACCCTGAAATCCCTCTGGACATAGGGAAATGTTCTCCGTACCATCGCGGCAGGACCACAAAGACGAAGATGTTGAAGGGAACGACATGGCCAGCAATCTGCAGGAAGTCCTCGACGAGGCGGGCAATACCGTCGAACACCTGCGTAATTCGCAGCTCGGGACGTACATCTACCCGGTCGTTCCGGCCGAGTTCACCAACTGGCGCCGCGAGCAGATCGCGTGGCGTGAGTCGGCGGTGCTCTTCGACCAGACGCACCACATGGTGAACTTCTTCATCTCGGGACCCGACGCGCTGAAGCTGCTGTCGGAGACCGGCATCAACAGCTTCGCGAACTTCCCGCTGAACACGGCGAAGCAGTTCGTGCCGACCGCCTCCAACGGCGGTGTCATCGGTGACGGCATCCTCTTCCGCGAGGGAGAGAACGACTACGTGTACGTCGGCCGCGCCCCCGGCGCCAACTGGCTGCAGTTCCACGCCGAGACCGGCGGGTACAACGTCGAGACGCGCTACGACGACCGTTCGCCGTCGCGCCCATACGGTGCAGCCGTGCACCGCGAGTACTACCGCTTCCAGATCCAGGGCCCGAACGCCTGGCAGATCATCGAGAAGCTCAACGGCGGAGCGCTGGAGAAGGTCCGGTTCTTCCACATGGGCGAGCTGACGATCGCGGGCGAGAAGGTTCGCACGCTTCGCCACGGCATGGCCGGCGCCCCCGGGCTCGAGCTGTGGGGCCCCTACGAGCAGCACGGCAAGATCCGCGACGCGATCCTCGAGGCCGGCCGCGAGTTCGGCATCGAAGCCTGTGGCTCACGCGCCTACTCGTCGAACACGCTCGAGTCGGGCTGGATCCCCTCGCCGCTGCCCGCCATCTACTCCAGCGAGGCCGAGCGCGGCTACCGCGAGTGGCTGCCCGCGAACAGCTACGAGGCGATCAACGCGCTCGCCGGCTCGTTCGTCTCGGACAACATCGAGGACTACTACCTCAACCCGTGGGAGCTGGGCTACGGCTCGTTCGTGAAGTTCGACCACGACTTCATCGGTCGTGACGCGCTCGAGAAGATCGATCCCGCCGCGCAGCGCAAGAAGGTCACGCTGGCCTGGAACGACGAGGACCTCGCCAAGCTGCTCACCACGCCGATCGACCGCGAGGGCACCGGATACCAGGTCTTCGACCTGCCGAACGCGAACTACGGCTCGTCCAACTACGACGCCGTGATCGACGCGAACGGTGACACGGTCGGCCTGTCGCTGTTCACCGGTGTGACCGCCAACGAGAAGCGTGGACTGTCGCTCGCGACCGTCGACGTCGACGTGCCGGTCGGCGCCGAGGTGCGCGTGGTCTGGGGCGAGCCCGACGGTGGATCCAAGAAGACGACGGTGCAGCCGCACGAGCAGCTCGCCGTCCGTGCGATCGTCAGCCCGGTGCCGTACGCCGTCACGGCCCGCAACGAGTACCAGGGCGGGTGGCGCACCGCCAGCGTCGCAAGCTGATCACTGAGAAGGGGACGGATGCCGCGGCATCCGTCCCCTTCTTCGCGCCCGGGCCGCGGCTCAGCCGCGGTGCACGCGCACCGGCATGTGCTCCCAGCCGACGAGGGTGTTGTTGAGGTGGCGCTGCTCCGGAGCGGCGGGTTCGATGTCGACGATGCGGTCCAGCAGCGCGTCGAGCACGCAGATCGCCTCGAGGCGGGCGATGTGCTGTCCGACGCACTGGTGGATGCCCATCCCGAACGCGACGTGGCCGGACGGGTCCCGGTCCAGGTCGAACGTGTCGGGGTCCTCCCACCGCCGCGGGTCGCGGTTGGCCGAGCCCAGGAACATCAGGATCTTCTCCCCGTCGGCGATGTCCACCCCGCCCACCTGCAGGTCGCGCGTCGCGGTGCGGAAGAAAGTCTGCACCGGCGAGGTGAGCCGCACGGCCTCCTCGAACGCCGTCCGCGTGAGGGAACGGTCGCGCCGCAGCCGGGCGACGGCGCCCGGGGTGTGCGCCAGAGCGTGCACGATCGCCGCGATGCCGGTCACGGTGGTATCGACTCCGGCCGTCAGCAGTGAGCGCACGATCATCGGCGCGTGCTCGGGCGAGATCTCGCCACGATCGGCCGCGGCCCAGATCTGCGCCCCGAAACCGTCCTCGGTGAGGTTCTCGCGCAGACACTGCCGACCGATCCACTCCGTCACGGGCGGCATGTGCGGCGCGGCACTCGTGACGAGCTCGTTCGGGGGGCCGAACGCGTTGAAGGCGAAGTCGCCGTAGGGGAGCAGGTTCTCCCGGCCCTCTTTGCCGATGCCCACCGCGTCCGGGAAGACCCGCAACGGGAAGACCTCCGCCAGATCCGTGACCGCGTCGAATTCCTCGCCGCGGTCGAGGACCGCATCGACGACGGTCGCGGCATCCGCCCGCCATTGCTGTTCCAGATCGCGCAGACGCCGCGTGGTCAGCAGCGGCGCCACCACGGCCCGAGGCCCGTCGTGGCGCGGCGGGTCGGCCTCCAGCAGCACGCTCGGCGGACGCCACGGCTTCTCGTGCCGGAAGTTCGACAGGCCGACGCCGGCCGCCGACTGGAAGGACTGCCAGTCCACGAGGGCGGCGTGCACCTCGTCGTACCGCGCCATCGCGTACACGCCGTACTTCTCGAGGCGGACGACCGGCCCGGCATCGCGCAGGGCCGCGTGGTGCGGCAGCGGATCGCGCAGGAACTCCAGGTCGAACGGATCGATGGATGCCGCGTCCGGCGTGGTCGGAGACTCGACGATGCTCATGGGTTTCCTTCGTGATTCGGTCGGTCGTTCACAGGTCGAGTACGAGGCGGTCCGAGACCGCCCGTGAGATGCACGGGTACAGGCAGCGGGATTCCGCGCGCTCCGCCTCGCTCAGCAGTGCGTCGCGGTGGTCGGGGACGCCACGCAGCACACCGGTCTCGCACGTGCCGCAGACTCCCTGGGCGCACGAGGTGATGACGTCCACGTCGACGCGGCGAAGCGCGTCGACGATGGACTCGTCCTTCTGCACGGTGACCACGGCGCCGCTGCTGGCCACCTCGACCTCGAAGACGGTGGCCGGGCGGTCGGCATCGCCGCGCGCGGTGAACCGTTCCAGGCGGACCCGGTGGCGCCCCAGCGGAGCGGCCCACAGGTCGACGGCGTCGAGCATGCGCTCCGGCCCGCAGGCGTAGACGACAGGCGGGACGGCAGGGTCCGGCATCCAGTCGTCGATCACCGCGCGGCCGCTCTCGTCGGCGGCGTGGACGGTCACCCGCTCGCCGTACTGCGCCAGTTCGTCGAGGTAGGCGAGGCGGGCGCGCGACCGGCCCAGGTAGAGCAGCCGCCACGGATCGCCCAGGAGCTCGGCCTGGCGGACCATCGGCATCAGCGGGGTGATGCCGATGCCACCGGCGACGAACAGGTATCCCGGTGCGGGGGAGAGGCGGAAGTTGTTGCGCGGGCCGCCGAAGCCGACCGTGTCGCCGGCGGTGAGGCGCGTGTGGATGTGCTCCGAGCCGCCGCGCCCTTCGCGTTCGCGCAGCACCGCGATCGTGAAGCTGTGCGCATCCCAGCGGTCGCCGAGCAGGCTGTACTGGCGGGTGGTGCCATCCGGCAGCACGATGTCGATGTGCGCGCCCGGCGCCCAGTCGGGCAGTCGCTCGCCGCCGGGTCGGGCGAGCGTGAGCTCCACGACATCCTGCGCCACGTCGCGGCGGGCGGTGACGACCAGCGTGCCGCCGTGGGCGGCGTTGCGACGAGCGGATGCCGCGGTCAGCGTATCGGCCATCGCGAACTCCTTGCCGGGCGGCATCGGCGCCGCTCCACCAGGGACGCTACGCGGCCACCGCAGAGGGTCGAAGCCGATTTCCGTTGAACGGAATCGCTGGGCGTGCCTACGGCGACGTCGCGGATCCGCGGGCGGCACCGTGGATCGCGAAGAACTCGCCGTGGGTTCCGCGCACGGCCCGCACCACCGTCTCGTAGAGCCAGTCCAGGGCGCCCAGCTGCTGCGTGGTGGTACGCCGGTACAGGCACACCTCCACCGCCTGCATGTCCAGCGGCAGGGGGTGGACCACGAGGGGCCAGCTCTGCGCCCAGCCCGAGGCGATCGTGTCGGGAACCGTGGCGAGCAGGTCGGGACTGGTCGCCAGCAGCGGCGGCAGCGAGGCGAAGTGATTGAGCACGACGTCCGTCCGCAGCACCGCGCCGGCCCTGCGGAACGCGGACTCCAGGCGGGGCAGCCCGGAGTCGCCGGCGACGACCACGTGATCGGCGGCGAGGTAGTCCGCGAGCGTGATGCCGCCCGGCGCGGAGGCGAGCGGATGCTCGCGGGACATCAGCACGCCGTAGGCCTGCGACTTCAGCACGGCGTGCTCGAACCCTCCCGCGACCGGAGACGAGGTGACGGCCAGGTCGATCGTCCCCTGCGAGAGCCAGTCGGGCAGCGCCTGCACGTCCAGCGGCACGGCCTCGACGCGCAGGTGCGGAGCCGCGGAGCGCACGGCGCCGAGAATCGAGGGGAAGTACCCGATCTCGCCCAGCTCCGACAGTGCGATCCGGGACCGACGCCGCGACTGCGCGGGGTCGAAGCCGACGACGCCGTCGATCGTGCGGTCGATGCCCGCGAGTCCGTCGCGGAATCCGGGGAACAGGCCGACCGCCATCGGCGTCGGTTCCATCGTCCGTCCCACGCGCCGGAACAGGGGGTCGTTGAGGTCGCGCCGCAGCCTGCCGAGGGCTTGGCTCACCGCCGGCTGGGTCACGTACAGGCGCGCGGCGGCTGTCGTGAGACTTCGCGTCTCGTACACCGCCACGAACACTCGGATCAGGTTGAGGTCCACGAGCGCCGGGTAAGGCATCCTTTCTCGTCCATAACCACTGCTTATGCAAGATCGTAGGCCCGATATGTCCTGGTGCATAGCATGGGAGTCTCAAGGAACGAAGGAGTCTCCATGCCCGAGTCACTCGCGCAAGCCATCACCCGCGCCGGGAGTGCCGTGGACCTGCTGCGCAACGCCCAGGCCCGCCCCACCGTCTTTCCGGTGACGCCGGAGTTCAGCAACTGGCGCTCCGAGCAGCAGTCGTGGCGCACCTCGGTCGCGCTGCTGGATCAGTCGCACCACATGACGGATCTGTTCATCACCGGCCCCGACGCGCTCAGACTGCTCTCGGATGTCGGCGTGAACAGCTTCGCGAAATTCCAGATCGATCAGGCCAAGCAGTTCATCGCGGTCAACCACGAGGGCTACCTGATCGGCGACGCGATCCTGTTCTATCTCGCCGAGCAGTCGTTCGACCTCGTCGGATGGCACATGGTGCTGGACTGGGTGCAGTTCCACGGCGAGACCGGTGACTACGACGTCTCGTTCGAACGCGACGCCAGCTCGGTCGTTCGCGAGGGCGACCCGAAGCTGTATCGCTACGAGCTGCAGGGCCCGAACGCGCTGGCTCTGATGGAGAAGGTCACCGGCGCCGAGGTGCCGGCGACGAAGTTCTTCGGAATGGCGACCTTCACGATCGACGGTGTCGAGGTGCGCTCGCTGCGCCACGGCATGGCGGGGCAGCCGGGCTTCGAGCTGTTCGGTCCCTGGGCCGATGGCGAACGCGTTCGCGCGGCCCTCATCGCCGCGGGCGAGGGCCTGGACCTGGTCCTGGTCGGGTCGAAGGCGTATTCTTCCGCGAACCTCGAGTCGGCCTGGGTGCCTTCCCCGCTTCCCGCGATCTTCAGCGGCGAGGGCACCGATGCGTACCGCGAGTGGCTGCCGGTCACCCGCACCGGGTCGCTCGCCGGGAGCCTGAACTCGGATCGGATCGAGGACTACTACATCACGCCGTACGACATCGGCTACGGGCGGAGCGTCGCATTCGACCACGACTTCATCGGCCGGGCCGCGCTCGAGCGTCACGCCGCCGCGCAGAACCGTCAGAAGGTGACGCTGGTGTGGAACCCCGAGGACGTCGCATCGGCAGCGCAGTCCCTCCTGGAGCCCGGCCTGCCGGTCAAGTACATCGACTTCCCCAAGGCGCGCTACGGCCAGCACCAGCTCGACCGGGTGCTCGTCGACGGGAAGGACGTCGGGATCTCCCATGACGTGGGCTACATCACGAACGAGCACGCCTTCGTGTCGCGCGCGAGCATCGACAACGATCACGCGACGCCCGGCACCGAGGTCGAGGTGATCTGGGGCGAGGAGCCGAACTCGCACAAGCCCGCGGTCGAGAAGCACCGTCAGGTGTCGATGCGGGCGACCGTCCAGCCTGCGCCGTACTCGGCGTTCGCCCGGGAGAACTACCGCAAGAGCTGACCCTCGCTCCCTTGGCCGCGAGACAGCGGCGCCTATCCGGTCTCGCGGTCGAGAGGGGCGGGTCAGGCGACCTCGCGCAGGGCCCCGATCACGCTCAGCAGGTGCGCACGCACGGCCTGCTCCGCGGCGGCGGGGTCTCGCGCGACGATCGCGTCGATGATCGCCGCGTGCTCGAGCACCGACACCTTCGCGCGCTGCGGACGAGACGAGAGCTTGAACTGGTGACGCACGCTCTGTGCGTGCAGGCGCGCGAGCACTTCCGAGGCTGTGTGGTGCCGGCTCAGCACGCGCACGCGCTCGTCGAGCCGCTGGTTGAGCCGGGAGTACTCCACGAGGTCACCGTCGGCCACGGCGTCGATGAGGTCCTGGCGGAGGTGGAGGAACTCCTGGATCTCGCCGTCCGTGACGGATGCCGCGGTCTTGGCGGCGCACAGGCCCTCGACCCCGATGCGGACCTCGAGAATCTCGATCGCCTCTTCGACCGAGATCGCTCGCACCCGTGATCCGCGATTGGGGAGGCGCTCGACCAGTCCCTCGTTGGCGAGTTCGAGCAGCGCGGTGCGCACGGTCGCACGGCTGGCCGCGAACGTGTCGCTGAGGTCCGCTTCGATGAGGCGCTGGTTGGGGGCGTACTCTCCCCGCACGATCGCGTTGCGGATGACATCCGTCACCCGTTCCTCGGACGTCGCGGCGCTTGCAGCCGCGTCCTCGGCGGTCATCGACATCGAGTCTCCTTCGGGTCAGCCGAGACCGTAGGCCCAAGCTCCAACCACTATTGTCAACAATATAGAGGCGAATGCCCGTGGGTGGGAGGTCAGTATGCGCATTGCGGTCCTGGGGTTGGGTGAAGCAGGGAGCATCTACGCGACCGACCTGCCGACACGCGGTGCATCCGTCGTCGGTACCGATGTGCGCATCTCGGCCGCTCCGGCAGGGGTCGACCGGGCGGACGACATCCCGCGCGCCGTGCGCGGCGCCGACGTCGTCCTCAGCCTGGTCGGCGCGAGTTCCGCGGCATCCGTCCTCGAGGAGGCGCTGCCTGCGATGGGTGCCACCAGCATCTTCGCCGACATGAACACCAGCGGACCCACCGACAAGCGAGAGCTGGCCGCCGTCGCGGCGGCGCGCGGCATCCCGTTCGTGGATGTGGCGATCATGGCGCCGGTGCCGCGCGCCCGCATCGACACGCCGCTGCTGCTGAGCGGCCCCGGGGTCGCGCAGCTGCAGCCCTTCCTGCGGGATCTGCGCATTCCGGCGACCGAGGTCGGTCCGGAGCCGGGAGCGGCGGCCCGACTGAAGCTCCTGCGGAGCGTCTTCATGAAGGGACTGGCCGCGGTGGTGGTCGAGAGCGTCACCGCCGCCGAGATCTTCGGCGCCGAGGAATGGCTGATCGGCCAGATCGCCTCGGAACTCGGCGCACCGGACCGCACGGCGGTGGATCACCTCATCGATGGCACGACCAAGCACGCCGTGCGGCGAGAAGCCGAGATGATCGCGGCGCGCGAGTTCCTGCGGTCGCTCGATACGCCGCATCCCATGACCGACGGCACGATCGAGTGGCTGCACGCGGTCGCCGGACGCACCGGTCGCTGAGTCCCGAACCTGCCGCACGCTGAGCTTGCGGACGCGTCGTGGGTCGGCCGTTCGCCGCGCTCAGGCCCCGTCAACGCCTACGCGTCGGGCCACACCTCGGCCGCCAGCGCGACCGTCTCCTCGACCTTGGCCCACTGCTCGGACTCGGTGAGGACGTTGCCCTCCTCGGTCGAGGCGAAGCCGCACTGCGGGCTCAGCGCCAGCTGCTCGATCGGCACGATCGTGGCCGCCTCGTCGATGCGGCGCTTCAGCTCGTCGGGGTTCTCCAGCGCGCCGGACTTCGTGGTGACCAGGCCGAGCTCGACGACCTTGTCGCCCTTCGGGAGGAACCGCAGCGGCTCGAATCCGCCGGCGCGTTCACTGTCGTATTCCAGGAAGTAGCCGTCGTAGGCGGTCTCGCCCAGCAGCTGCTCCGCGACCGGCTCGTACCCGCCGGACGAGATCCACGTCGAGCGGAAGTTCCCGCGGCACACGTGGGTCGTGATCACCATGTCGGCCGGCTTGTCGCGCAGCGACGCATTGACCAGCGCCGCGTAGCGCTCGGGCAGATGATCGGTGCGGATGCCGCGCTCGGCGGCTTTTGCCAGCTCGACGTCCGAGCACAGGTAGGCCCACGCGGTGTCGTCGAACTGCAGGTAGCGACAGCCGGCGTCGTAGAACGCCTGCACCGCGCTCCGATAGGTCGCGGCCAGGTCCTCGAAGATGTCGTCGTGACCGGCGTAGGAAGAGCCCGCGAGCGCGTCGCGCTCGAGGCGGAAGTCGAGCACCGTCGGGGCAGGGATGGTGAACTTCGCCACGACACCGGCGGCGTCGGCGATCGGCTTGAGTGCGCGGAAGTGCTCGATCATCGGGTGATCGCTCGGAAAGCCCACGGTCCCGTCGATGTGCAGCCCGAGCGGTCGGGTCTGGACCCCTTGGAACTGGATGCCGTGATCGAGCTCGACGAGATTGACGCCGTCCAGCATCCCGAAGAAGTCGAAGTGCCACCATGACCGTCGGAATTCGCCATCCGTGGCGACCTTCAGGCCGGCGGCCGCCTCACGAGCGACGAGCGCGCTGATCGCCTCGTCCTCGACGAGGCGGAGGCCCGCGGCGTCGAGTTCGCCGGCTGCGTGACGCGCACGTGCGACCTTGATCGCCTCGGGACGCAGGAAACTGCCGACGATATCGGCGCGGAACGGGGGGTTCACAGACATGCCGCCAACTTTAGTTCCCAGGTGCGGAAGGCCGCGCTGACGTGTCCTGACGTTACGACGGTGCCACCGCGGAGATCGACTCGAGGTACTCCATCGACCGCACCGAGGAGGTCACGAGCGGCCGGAAGCGGCCGCCGGGAGTCGCGGCGGGATGTGCGGTCGGCAAGTACGCCGCCCGCATCGCCACCGTGATCTCGCGCGCGGCCCGGGTCAAGAGCTCGATGTGGCCGAGGGTCGGTGCATCGTCGTTGGGCACGACGACACCGATGGCCGCGATGACATCCTCGTGCGCGCCGTACACGGGCACCGCGATTCCGCGCGACTCCTCATGGATATGTCCGTTGCAGACCGCCCAGCCGTCCGCCCGCACCCGCCGCAGCTTCGCGTACAGGTCCGCCTCGGTCCGGATCGTGTGCGGTGTGTAGCGGCGCATCGGGCCGGCCAGTACGGCATCCACCACGGCCTGGCCCGAGTGGGCCAGAAGAACGAGCCCGCTCGAAGAGGCGTGCAGCGGGATCCGCCCGCCGATGAGGGTGGCGTTCACCACGGCGTCGCGCGTCGAGAGCCGATCCAGGAACAGCACCGCGGTGTCGCTGAGCACCCCGAGCTGCGTGTGCTGCCGCACGCGCGCGTGGACGGCCTGCAGATACGGACGGGCGAGCTCCCTCAGGCCCAGGGCTCCTGGCGTGCGGCACGCCAGCTCCCACAGCCGCACGCCCAGACGATACGTCCGGTCGGGCAACCGCTCCAGCAATCCCTCCCGCTCGAGCTCACCCACGATCCGGTGCGCGGTGGAGGGCGCCAGCCCGGCTCGCTCGGCGATCTCCGAGAGTGTCAGAAAGGGGACCGCCGCCTCGAACGTCCCGAGGATACGAAGATGCTTGGAGAGGACGGACTCGCCGTCGGATGCCCTTGCCACCGTTACTCCTCATCGAGCGCGTCGCCGCCGGACACGGCCGCCCGCCATCCTATGCTCGAATTCCATTGAACGGAACCCGAGTTCGCGTGATTTCGCCGCCAGAATAGGCTCTAAAGCGGCGGAATCATCACGATTTCGAAACTCGTTCCAAAATCGTTGACAATCTCGTCCGCGATCCATAACGTTCCATGTGGTGAAAGATCGCTTTACATCCCGAGCAATGGGGCGATCGGGGAGAGGTGGCGAATGGCCGCGCGATTGAAGCTGAAAGACGTTTCGCTGCGCTTCGGCGGCATCAAGGTCCTCGAAGAGGTCACCTTCGATGTGGAACCCGGCGCGATCTTCGGACTCGTCGGTCCGAACGGCGCCGGTAAGACTTCACTGTTCAACTGCATCAGCGGCCACTACAAGCCGTCGTCGGGGTCGATCATGATCGGCGAGACCGAGGTCGCAGGCGCACAGCCGTCGGCGCTGGCCGCCCATGGTCTGGCACGCACGTTCCAGCATCCTGCGCTGCAACTGCACGCGACCGTGCTCGAGAACGTGCTGCTGGGTGCGCACACACGACTCTCCGGCGGCCCGGTGGAGTGGTCGCTGCGACTGCCCCGCACGACGCGGTCCGAGAAGAGCCTGCGCATCGAGGCGCGCGCGCTGCTCGAACGCAACGGGCTGGGCTGGGCAGCCGACCTCCACGCCGATGAGCTCTCGCACGGCCTGCACAAGGGCATCGAGCTGTGTCGCGCACTGCTGTCCAAGCCGCAGCTGCTGCTGCTGGATGAGCCCGCCGCCGGCCTGCCGCACGCGGAGGTCGAGCAGTTCATCGCCTCCATCAAACGACTGCGCGACGAAGAGGACGTCACGGTGGTCATCGTCGAGCACCACATGGGCCTGATCGCCGCGCTGACCGACCGCGTCGTCGTCCTCGACCATGGTCGCAAGCTCATGGAGGGCACGGCGGCTGAAGCACAGTCCGACCCGCGCGTCATCGAGGCCTACATCGGCAAGGAGGCCGCGGATGACGCTGCTTGAGCTCACCGATGTGACCGCCTTCTACGGGCCTGTCCAGGTCCTGGAAGGCGTATCGCTCTCCGTTCCCGACGAAGGCGCCGTGGGCATCCTCGGCGCGAACGGTGCCGGCAAGACGACCACGCTCCGCGCCATCAGCGGAACCGTGCGCGCCGGCGGCCAGATTCTCTTCGACGGCAAGAACATCCGAGGGATGCGGCCGGACAAGGTCGCCGCCCTCGGCATCGCCCACGTGCCCGAGGGTCGTGGGACGCTCGCCGACCTCACGGTTCGAGAGAACCTGCGCGTCGGCGCGTACCTGCGCAAGGACCGCAAGGGCATCGAGGCGGACATCGAGTACTGCCTGGACCTGTTCCCGAATCTCAAGGAGCGGATCCGTTCGCACGGCTCGGCGCTCTCGGGCGGTGAGCAGCAGATGCTGGCCGTCGCTCGCGCCGTGATGGCCAAGCCGCGGCTGATGCTTCTGGACGAGGCGTCTCTCGGGCTCGCGCCGAGCACCGCCAAGAACGTCTATCAGGCGATCGGCCGACTGCGCCGAGAGTCCGGGATCGCGATGCTCGTCGTCGAGCAGAACGCGAATCTCGCTTTCACTCTGGTCGACACTGCGACGGTCCTGGAGACCGGCCGCAGCGTTCTGACCGGCACCTCGACCGAGCTCAAGGGCATGGACGAGATCCGACGCGCCTATCTGGGAGGCTGACCGATGGGCACTTTCATCCAACTGGTCATCGATGGCCTTTCGGCCGGTTCGATCTATGCCGCGCTCGCGCTGGCGATCGTGCTGGTCAATCAGGCCACCGGACTGATCAACTTCGCGCAGGGTGCGATGGCGGTCCTTTCCGCCTACGTCGCCTATTCGTTCCTGCGGATCGGCGTGCCGCTCGTGCTCGCCATCCTGCTGGCCGTCGTGGTGTCGTTCATCTTCGGAGCGCTGATCGAACGCTTCCTGATGCGGCGCTTCGAGCGCGGCGATCCCGATACCGCGGTCGTGGTCACGATCGGCCTGCTGACGCTCATCACCGGCATCGCCGGCTGGATATGGAGCTTCAACAACCTGCAGTTCCCGTCGCTGTTCCCCGTGCAGAGCGTCAACATCCTCGGCGCCGTGGTCAGTGTCCGCTCGATCGGCACGACCCTGGTGATCGTCGGGATCATGATCCTGCTGCAGCTGCTGTTCATCGGCACCAAGCTGGGCCTCGCCCTGCGGGCGGTGGCGGTCAACCCGCAGTCCGCCGCGTTCTCGGGTCTGCCGGTCGGGCGCCTGCTCATGGTCGGCTGGGGACTGGCGGCCGCACTGGGCGCCATCGCCGGTGCGCTGGTCGCCCCGTCTCTGACGCTGACGCCCGGCATGATGGATGCGGCGCTGGTCTACGCGCTGGCCGCCGTCATCCTCGGCGGACTGTCGAGCCCACTGGGCGTCGTGATCGCCGCGTGGATGATCGGTGTCCTCGAGAACCTCGCCGCCGTGTACATCCCCCTGATCGGATTCGATCTCAAGATCGCCGTGCCGTTCATTCTGATCTTCGTCGTGCTTCTCGTGCGCCCCCAGGGCCTGTTCGGCCGGAAAGACGTGGTGCGAGTGTGATGGCCCGGGCAGCGGTATTCATGAACAAGCCGTGGGTGCGGTGGGTCGGCGTGCTGCTGATCGTCGTCCTCCTGGTGGTGGCGCCCCTGGTGCTGCCGGAGTTCCTCAACCAGACCCTGGCCCGCATCGGTGTCTTCGCCGTCGCG
Organism: Microbacterium terregens; assembly: GCF_039534975.1. Taxonomy (NCBI): domain Bacteria; kingdom Bacillati; phylum Actinomycetota; class Actinomycetes; order Micrococcales; family Microbacteriaceae; genus Microbacterium; species Microbacterium terregens. Next base: position 187,650 of record NZ_BAAAWH010000001.1, on the reverse strand, counting down.
GTCCTCGGCCTGAACGTGGTGATGGGCTACACCGGACAGGTCTCGCTCGGCCAGATCTTCTTCGTCGGTGTGGGCGCATACGTGACCGCGTACGGCGTCAACAACGACTGGAACATCGCGCTCGTCTTCATCCTCGCAGCGCTCATCCCGGGCATCATCGGCCTGGTCATCAGCCTGGCCGCGGCCCGGCTGGGCGGGCTCGCGATCGCGATGGTCACGATCGCACTGCCGATCATCGGCGTCCCCCTGGCCAAGCGCCTGTCCGACGTCACGGGCGGATCGCAGGGTTCCTCCGCGCGGTTCTCCGCGGCACCGGAGTGGACCGGCCTGTTCAACGACCAGTGGCAGCTGTACATCGTGATCGCCGTCGCCGCCGTCGTCTTCCTGCTGACACGCAACCTCGTCCGTGGTAAGTACGGCCGCGCATTCGCGATCGTGAAGGGCAACGAGGCGGTCGCCTCGTCCATGGGCATCTCGCCGTACCGCTACAAGGTGCTCGCGTTCACCATCGCATCGCTCATCGGCGGCGTCAGCGGCTTCCTCTATATGGTCGTGGTCCAGTACACGTCCCCCGAGACGATGAGCTTCGGCCATTCGATCTCGCTGCTCGCGGCGATGGTCATCGGCGGCGCCGGGAGCATCCTCGGCTCGCTGCTCGGCGGTGCCTATTACGTCCTCGCGCCCCAGCTGACCAACGCCATCGACTCGAGTCTGACCGCCGTGCTGCAGGGCGTCATCCTGCTGGTGATCCTCTTCGTCCTCCCCGGTGGGCTGGTTTCGCTCCCCCGGCTGTGGCGTCGAAAGAAGCGAGGCGGCCCCAACGCGGCCGCGGCACCGGTGATACCCGCGGCGAAGAACGCGGCAGCCGCGACCGTGGCGCCCGGCGCAGCGCCGGATCCCTCCACTCCCCCCACACCCACACAGTCACAAGAAAAGAGGCAGGACACATGAGCACACTCCGGAAGAAGGTGCGGATCACTTCGGTCGTCGCCGGAATCGGCATCGTCGCCGTTCTGGCCGCCGGCTGCAGCCGCGGCGGCGCGAGCGATGGCGCAGACGCCACCGATGGTCCCGCCGAGGCGAGCCCCGGCATCACCGACACGAGCCTCACGTTCGGTATCACCAGCCCGCTCACCGGCGGCACCGCTGGGCCCGGCAACTGCACGGTCGACGGCGCACTCGCCTACTTCGGCGTCAAGAACGCCGAGGGCGGCATCGAATTCGGCGACGGCAAGACGCGCACCATCGAGATCAAGTCGTACGACGACGGCTACGACCCGCAGAAGGCGCTGACGAACTTCCAGCAGATGGTCTCGGACGGCGTCTTCGCCGCCGGCGTAGGACTGGGCACGCCCACCAACCGCGCCTGGCGCGAGGCGGCCATCGACGAGGGCGTCCCGCAGGTCCTCGTCATGACCGGCGACCCGATCTTCAGCGATCGCGAAGAGAGCCCCGAGCAGATCGGACTCGTGCCGATCTACCAGCAGGAGGGCGGCGCGTTCGGCGAGCTGCTCGCCGAGTCGGGTGAAGACCACAAGGTCGCGATCCTCTCGCAGAACGACGACTACGGCGACGGCTACGTCGAGGGCTTCAAGGAGGCCATCGAGGGCGCGTCGAACATCGAGGTCGTCAAGGAGCTCACGTACGAGGCGACCGACACCTCGGTGGACGCGCAGCTCACCGAGCTCGCCGCGAGCGGTGCCGACGTGTTCTTCAACGCCATGTCGATCACCCCGCTGGTCATCTCGGCACTGAAGAAGACCGAAGAGCTCGGCTGGCTGCCCAGCTGGTTCCTGCCGTCCAACACGTCCAGCCCCGGTGGCATCCTCCAGCAGCCCGACGTGCACGCGGACGCCTTCCCGGGTGTCTACACGGTGGCGTTCTCCCAGTCGGCGGCAAGCCCCGCCTTCCAGGAGAGCGAAGAGGGTCAGGCGTTCCTGGCCGCGATCGACGAGTACACGAACCAGGAGGGCGTCCCCGCCTTCCCGCACTGCGTGTGGAGCTGGATCGCCGGCGCGACGCTCGAGCAGGCCTTCACGAAGATGACCGAGCCGACCCGTGAGTCCTTCATGGAGGCGCTCCTGAGCATTCAGGACTTCTCGGCACCGTTCATGCTCGAAGGGTCGGTCATCGACACCACGATCGACGGAAAGCCTGCCGTTTCGCAGGTCATCGTGCAGAAGTACAACGGCAAGGGCTACGCCAACGCCGACGTCTTCGGATGAGCCGCGTTCGCTGAACTGCTCGATAGCTGAGCTGAATCGATAAGGCCGGGGCGGCCCGCGGAAACGTGGACCGCCCCGGTTTTCGCATGCCGGGTGGCACCCCGACCCCGCGGGCTCTCGTCGGCCGAGTCCGGGCTCGTCGGTTAGCCTCGGCGAGGAGGCGTTTCATGACCGAGAGCGGCGAGGGCGTCCTTACTCGCGCGATGCGCGTGCTGCAGTGCTTCAGCGAAGCGGAACCGCAGCTGTCGGCCACTCAGCTGGCCGAGCGCACCGGCCTGGCGGCATCCACCCTGCATCGGCTGATGGCGCAGCTGGTCGAGTTCGGCCTGCTCGCCCGCGCACCGGGTCATCGCTACACGATCGGCGCGCGACTGTGGGAGCTCGGCGAGTTGTCTCCGCTCTCGCTCCGCCTACGCGAGACCGCGCTGCCGCACATGCTGCGCCTTTACGAGGCCACCGGAGAGAACGTGCACCTCGCGGTGCTGGATGCTCCGACGCCGGAGTCGGCGACCGCGCTGTACGTCGGCCGGGTGACCGGCAAGGGGTCGATTCCGACGCTGAGCCGGATGGGCGGCCGGCATCCGCTGCACGCCACCGGCGTGGGCAAGGCGCTTCTGGCCACCCGTGACGACGCATGGCTCTCACGCTTCTTCTCGGTGCCCCTGCGGCGCGAGACGATGCTCTCGATCACCTCGGAGGCGGCCCTCCGAGCCGACCTGGTGCGCACCCGCACGCGCGGCTACGCGATCACGCGCGAAGAGATGACGCTCGGGAACGTGTCGGTGGCGGCGGCACTGCCCCCCGCCGAGGCGCTGCCGCCCGCGGCGATCGGCATCGTCGTGCATCTGGAGAGCGCGGATGAGCGCCGCCTGGGCGGACTCGTGGTCCAGGCCGCCAAGGATCTGAGCAGAGACCTGCGCGATTCCCGCTGAGTGGGAGTCGGTGCTGTCAGCGGTCGAGGCTGATGCAAGGCTTGGAATGCGTGCTCTGGAACGTGCGCGCGTCGAAGGAGACCCCCATGACCACCACCCGTCCGGACCCGACTGGCGAGGCATTCTCGTCCTCGGTGATCATCGAACCGACCGCGGCGGCGCCCGAGTCGCTGCTCGCGTCAGCCGACATGCCGTCGCAGCGCGAGATCAACAAAGAGATCGACGAGCTGCACGCCGACTACGCGCGCCGCGACGAATCCGGCGAGGAACTGCGGGCCACCCTGCACGACTTCCCGCCGTATCGCTCCAGCCTGCTGCGCCACCCCACCAAGAACCTCAAGCTCGTCGATCCCGAGACGATCGAGCTGTACTCGCCGGCCTACGGGCAGCGCGATGTCGCGGCCATCGAGGCCGATCTGACGCTGCAGCACCGCGGGGAGCCCCAGGGCGAGCGCATCACCGTCGAGGGGCGCCTGCTGGACTCGTGGGGCCGTCCGCTGCGCAACCAGCTCGTCGAGATCTGGCAGGCCAACGCGGCCGGCCGTTACATCCACCAGCGGGACCAGCATCCCGCCCCGCTCGATCCGTACTTCACCGGTGCCGGGCGCATCGTGACGAACGACAACGGCGAGTGGAAGTTCACGACGATCAAGCCGGGCCCGTACCCGTGGAAGAACCACGTCAACGCGTGGCGCCCCGCGCACATCCACTTCTCGGTCTTCGGCAGCGCGTTCACGCAGCGGATCATCACGCAGATGTACTTCCCCGGCGACCCGCTGTTCGCCCTGGACCCCATCTACAACACCATTCCGCGCCAGGCGGACCGCGATCGCCTCGTCGGCGACTACGACCACGACCTCACCGTCCCCGAATTCTCGATGGGCTACCGGTGGGACATCGTCGTCGACGGCCCGGACGCCACCTGGTTCGAACCCGAGGGAGAGCACTGATGCCCGCACCCACCCAGCCCAAGACCCACAAGGCCACACCGGGCCAGACGATCGGACCGTTCTTCGCGTTCGGCCTCGACTACGACAAGAAGCACGAAGTCGCCTTCCCGCACAGCGCCGGCGCGATCGTGCTGGGCGGCAGGCTGTACGACGGAGACGGCGCGCCGATCCCCGACGCGATCGTGGAGATCTTCGGGGCCGACTCGGACGGCACCGTTCCCCGAGGCCGCGGCTCCCGTCGCCGCGACGACCACACGTTCACGGGATTCGGGCGCTCCGCGACCACGGACGAGGGCGGATTCGAGTTCTGGACGCGCAACCCCGGCGCGATCGACGGCAAGGCGCCCTTCTTCGCGGTCGTCGTGTTCGCTCGTGGGATGCCGGACAAGCTGCACACGCGCATCTATCTGCCCGAGAACCCCGAGCTGCTCGATGCCGACCCGCTGCTGTCCTCGCTCAGGCCGGAGGAGCGCGCTACGCTCATCGCAACGCGCACCCCGGAGGGGTACCTGCGGCACGACATCCGGCTGCAGGGCGAGAAGGAGACCGTCTTCCTTGCCTTCTGACCCATCGCCCGCCGAGTCGTTCGCGGCGCCCGCACACGACGGCGCGACGACCCCGGTGGGCGACGTCGGACTGCTGTCGCCGGTGTCGATCGGGGCGGGGGATGCGGCATCCGATCGTGTCGTCCTGGCACACCTGATCGAGGCCGAACTCGCCCTCACCCGCGCGCTCGTCGCTTCGGGGGCGGCACCGCGTTCGGCGGGCGCGGCCGTGGACGCGGTGCGGCTGGCACCGCCCGCCATCGACCTGGCCCAGCTGGCCCGGGATTCCGTGGCCGGCGGCAACCCCGTCATCCCGCTGATCCCGCTGATCAAGGCGCGCGTCGCTGAGGAGGATCGGGATGCCGTGGCCTGGGTGCACGTCGGCGCGACGAGCCAGGACATCCTCGATTCCGCGCTGATGACCCTCGGACGCGACGCGTCCGCCGCCGTCTCCGAGAGCCTCTCCCGCACGACCGCCGCGCTCCGGCTCCTCGCGGGCGCGCACCGCGACGACCCTGCGGCAGCCCGCACGCTCACCCAGCACGGCGTGCCGACGACACTCGGGCTCAAGGTCGCGAACTGGGTGCGGGCGGTGGACCGTGCGCGCCTCCGCCTCGCCGAGACCGCCGCGCGCCTGCCCGCTCAGCTGGGCGGGGCGGGTGGCACCCTCGCCGCCTTCGTCGAGCGGTTCGGCGCCGCAGCGGCCGCAGGCCTCCCGGCGCGGTATGCCGATGAGCTCGGACTTCAGGCGCCCGATGCCCCTTGGCACACCGACCGCTGGCCGGTCACCGAACTCGGCGATGCGCTGGCCGCCGTGGTGGCCGCGGTCGGGATGTTCGGCTCGGACGTCGCGAGCATGGCCCGCACCGAGGTGGCCGAGGCCGCCGTCGCCGAGGGTGGCGGCTCATCCGCGATGCCGCAGAAGCAGAACCCGGTGGATGCCGTCCTGCTGCGGTCCGCGGCGCTGCGCGCCCCAGGCCTCGCGGCCCAGCTGCACCTGGCCGCCGGACTCGCCGTGGATGAACGCCCGGACGGTGCATGGCACGCCGAATGGCCCGCGCTGCAGGAACTGCTGCGACTGGCTCTCGGCGCCTCCGCCCGGGCGGCGCATCTGGCCGCGGGCCTGTCTCTCGACGCCGGCCGCGCCCGCACCAACCTCGACCTCACGAACGGACTCATCGTGAGCGAGCGACTGGGGATCGTGCTCGTGCCACTGATCGGCAAGGCACGGTTCGACTCTCTGATCTCGGATGCCGCGGCCGGCGGCGACCTCGCCGTCCTTGTGCGAGCACTGCCCGAGACAGCCGCGCTCGATGTCGCCGCGCTCGTGGACCCCGCGCACTACCTCGGCCTGGCGCCCGCGCTCGTGGACGCCGCGCTGCGGCACGCATCTTCGCCCACCGACCCCCTCGAGGAGGGCATCCGCCCGTGACCGTTCCCACCGTCTCCTTCACCGCGCCCGTCGGTCCGGCCGACGCCCCGCTCGTGATCCTCGGTCCGTCGCTGGGCACATCGACGATCCTCTGGGACGACGTCATCCCGCTGCTCGCGACCGACTACCGCGTCGTGGCGTGGGACCTGCCGGGGCACGGATCCTCAGCCGCGGCATCCGATTCCTTCACCGTCGACGAGCTGGCGGATGCCGTCGCCGAGGGCGCCGAGTCACTCGGTTCCGGCGCGCCGGTCTTCTACGCCGGCGTCTCGCTCGGCGGTGCCGTCGGGCTGGCGCTGGCGCTGCGGCATCCGGCGCTGGTGCGCCGCGCCGCGATCGTCGCATCAGGAGCCCAGCTCGGTGACGCCGCGGGGTGGCAGGAGCGCGCGGCGCAGGTGCGCGCGCAGTCGACCTCGAGCGTGATCATGGGCTCGGCGCAGCGCTGGTTCGCGCCGGATTCGATCGCGCGGCGTCCGGAGCTGTCCGGCCGGCTGCTGCACGCCCTGCAGGACACCGACGACGAGAGCTACGCCCTCTGCTGCCAAGCGCTCGCGGCGTACGACGTGCGCGACGCGCTGAACGGCATCCGGATGCCGATTCTCGCGGTGTGGGGCGAGCACGACGGCGTGGCCCCCGAGGCGAAGTCCGCGGAGATCGCAGACGGCGTGTGCAACGGCGCCCTGGTGCGGATAGACGACGCGGCGCACCTTCCGCCCGCAGAGCAGCCCGAGGCCGTCGCCGCGGTGCTGCGCGACTTCTTTCGGGAGGCATCATGAGACCCGCCGGTGAAGGGCTCTCCGACCAGGAGCGCTACGACCAGGGCATGGGTGTGCGCCGCGAGGTCCTCTCCGGCGAGCATGTCGATCGCTCGACGGCCGCCGCGAACGAGCTGACCGCCGAGTGGCAGGACTTCATCACCCGGGTCGCGTGGGGTGACGTGTGGTCGCGGCCGGGCCTGGACCGCCGCTCGCGGTCGATCGCCGTGCTGAGCTCGCTCATCGCGCACGGGCATCACGAGGAGCTGGCGATGCACTTGCGGGCCGCCCGCCGCAACGGGCTGACGCTCGCCGAGATCAAGGAAGTCATCCTGCAGAGCGCGATCTACTCCGGCGTTCCTGCGGCCAACACGGCGTATCGGATCGCGAGCGAGGTCTTCGCCGACGAGCTGTGAGCCCCGGCCCGGTCGTCGCCGAGCGTGCGTGTTGCGGCTGCCGAGAGTGCATGTTGCTGGTGTCGAGGGTGCGCGGTGCGCGTGGCGAGGGTGCACGTTGCGGGTGCCGAGGGTGCGCGGTGCGGGTGGCGAGGGTGCGCGGCGCGGGTGCCGAGGGTGCACGTTGCCTCTGCCGAGAGTGCGTGTTGCCGCTGCCGAGAGTGCACGTTGCGGCTGCCGAGCGTGCGTGTTGCCTGTGACGAGGGTGCCCGTTACCGGCGCTGAGAGTGCGTGTCGCCGCTGCCGAGGGCGCCCGTTACGGGTGTCGAGGGTGCACGTTGCGGATGCTTAGGGTGCGTCGCGGGTGCTGAGAGCGCCCGTTACCGACGCCGAGCTACGTATTTGTCGCCAGGCGTCACGTCGAGACTCCGATTCGGCACCGGGCACAGGCACGGTCGCCGGGGGACGTGCACTTTCGCGAGCGGGACGTGCACCCTTGGCAGCGGCGTCGTGCACTCTCGCGAGCGGGGACGTGCACTCTCGCGAGCCGCAACGTGCACTCTCGCGAGCCGGGACGTGCACTCTCGCGAGCAACGACACGGGGACGCGTCGGTCAGCGGCCCGCCAGCGGCCAGCCGGTGTACGCCTCGGCGAGATACCGACGACCCGATTCCGACTCGACGACCGTGCGCAGCTCGCCGAGCTGTCGGAGGCGGTCGAAGTCCGAGGCATCAGGGGCGACGTGCAGCATGCTCGTCATCCACCAGGAGAAGTGCTGCGCCTTCCAGATGCGCTGCAACGCCTGTTCGGGGAAGGCCTCGAGGAGCCGCGAGTCGTCCTCGAGCAGCAGCGCCTGCAGCGCCTTGTTCAGCAGGACGACGTCCGCCACCGCGAGGTTCATGCCCTTGGCGCCGGTCGGCGGAACCGTGTGCGCCGCATCGCCGATGAGCGCCACGCGCCCGCGCAGCAGCTGATGGGCAACGAAGCTGCGGAATCGCAGCACGTCACGCTGGAAGATCGGACCCTCGAGGAGGTCGTGTCCGTCCACGCTGGCCTGCAGCGCGTCCCAGATCTGCCGCTCGCTCATCGAGTTCGGGTCGAGTTCGGGGTCGCACTGCAGGTACATCCGCTGCACGGTCGCGCTGCGCTGGCTGATCAGGGCGAACCCGTGCGGCGAGTTGCTGTAGATGAGCTCGGGTGCGCTCGGCGGGGCCTCGGTGAGGATCCCGAACCACGCGAACGGATACTCGCGGAAATAGCCACCGGTCGATGACCCGGTCACTGCCGCACGGGCGACGCTGCGCGAGCCGTCGGCGCCCACCACGAACTCCGCGTCGATCTCGATGGCGTTGCCCGCGGCATCCGTCGCCAGCACACGCGGCCGGTCGGTCTCGACGCCCTCGACGTGGTCCGCAGTGACTCCGAAGCGCAGGTCCTGGCCGGCCGCGAGGCGCGTGGCGATCAGGTCCTTGAGCACCTCGTGCTGGGGGTAGAGCCACACGCCACGGCCGACGAGTGCGGCGAAATCGATGCGGTGGCCCTCGCCGGCGAAGCGCAGCTCGATGCCGTCGTGACGATGGCCGGCCGTGCGGACGCGATCCGACGCGCCCGACTCGTCGAGGATCTCGACCGTGCCCTGCTCGAGGATGCCGGCGCGGATCGTGGTCTCGATCTCCTCGCGCGAGCGTGAGTCGAGGACGATCGAGTCGATGCCGGCGTTCGCCAGCAGGTGCGAAAGCAGCAGGCCAGCCGGGCCGGCGCCGATGATCGCGACGCGGGTGCGGACGGAATCGGTCATGTGGTCTCCTTTGACGGCCGAATGCGGATCCGGATGCTTCGTCCAGTGTGTCCTGGACGCGGCACGTCACGGCGATCCCTTCCCGTTCAACGGGAATCCATCTCTTTCCGAGACGCTGGTATACCCGCGCTCGTCTGTCACGAAACGCCGGTGCGGGCCGCGGTGTGCGACAGGGGAACCGCTGCCTCCCTGGCCGCGGTGACAGGGGAACCGCTGCCCCTCCGGCCGCGGTCGCCCGGGGGACGGATGCCGCGCCGCGCGCACCCCGGACGTTCACTGGTCGTGGATGTACGTCACCGCGGGCGTTTCGTGTACGAACAGGGCAAGTGAACGAGGGGGGCGCGGGGCTCAGCGGCGGTCGGCGGCGAGGGCCCGGCGGATCCCGGCGGCTGCGGCCCGCAGCTCCTCGAGCGCGGCAGCGGTCGGGGTGCCACGGGGGAGCACCACCGACAACGCCGCGACAACCGCGCCGGACGCGTCCCGCACCGGGACGGCGACGCCGGTCGAGACGGCCTCGATCGACCCGGGCGCAATCACGTACCCCTGCCGGCGCACATCGGCGAGCGTGCGGCGCAGGGCCGCGGCATCCGTGATCGTCTCCGGCGCACGCCGCGTGAGCGTGCCGGCGAGCACCCGCTCCTCAAGATCCCGCGACCCGAACGCAAGGAGGACGAGTCCGGACGACGAGGCGTGCAGCGGAAGGCGTCCGGCGATGCGGGTGATGTTGGCGCCGGAGTCCGGGGACGAGAGCCGCTCGAGGAAGAGCGCCTCGTCCTGCTCGAGCACCGCCAGCTGCGTGTGCTCGCGGATCGCCGCCTGCACGCGCTCCATGAACGGCATCGCCGCCTGGCGCAGGCGCAGGGCATCCGAGCCGCGCAGGGCCAGCTCCCACAGACGCATGCCGAGGCGCACGCGGGAGTCGTCGTCGCGCTCGAGCAGGCCGGCGTCCACCAGCGCGTCGACCTGCCGATGCGCTGTCGACGAAGGCAGCGCCGCTCGGCGGCCGATCTCGGCGGCCGTCTGGACGGTGCGCTCGGCCGAGAACGTCTCGAGGATCCGGACGATCCGCTCGGTGAGCGAGTCGCCCGACGGCGAGTTGGCCATGCGCCCAGCGTGCCACACCCCGTCACGGGTCGAGCAGCCGCGGCTTCGGACTCAGCGACGCCGCAGCCGCGTCCGCGCGCGCGACCGCCGCGATCGCGCGACTTACGCCGAAGCCGCGGACCCCGCGACGCCGCGGCCGCAGCGACGCCACAGCCGCGGCCGCAGCGACGCCACAGCCGCGACCACAGTGACGCCGCAGCCGCGTCAGCGCGCGCGACCGCCGCCGCGACAGCCGCGACCCCAGCGACACCGCAGCCGCGCCCCAGCTTCCCTCGCGCGACAACGGCCGCGACCGACGACCCCGAGCAGCCGCGCGGCGCCGGGAACGACCCCACCGCACCGTGCCGCGGCATCCGCAGCGCCCTAGGCTGGCGCCGTGCCCACCTCGGACTCCGCGCTCCCCGTCACCGCCGCCGCCGCCCGCGACGACCGCGTCACGCTGCGGTTCATGAGCGAGCCCGGTGACACGGCGGCGGGAGGCCGCTCGGTCGCCGCCGGCAGCGTCATGGAGTGGATCGACAAGGCCGGGTACGCGTGCGCGGTCGGCTGGGCCGGGACGTACTGCGTCACCGCGTACGTCGGCAACGTGCACCACCGGCGTCCGATTCTGCCGGGGAGCATCATCGAAGTCGTCGCGCGTCTCGTTCACACGGGCCGCACCAGCATGCACGTCGTGGTCACGGTGTCCTCGAGCGACGTCAACGTCCACGACTACACGCCCGCGACGACGTGCATCCTCGTCTTCGTCGCCAAGGGCGCGGACGGCCGTCCGGCGGCCGTGCCCGAGTGGGTCCCGACCTCGCCCTCGGACCGCACGCTCGCTGCCGCCGCGCTCGAGCGCATACCCGCCCGCAGCCAGATCAAGCGACTCATGCTCGACGAGGAATACACCGAGGCCGGTCGTGCTCCGCGAACCACCCTGCGCTTCCTGGTCCCGCCCGGCGCCGTCAACTGGGGCGGCAACGCGCACGGCGGCACGGTCATGCGCTGGATCGACGAGGCCTCCTACGCCTGCGCCGCGTCCTGGGCGCAGGACGGCGACGGCGCCAGCGAGGCGGTCGCAGTGTATTCGGGTGGCATCCACTTCTTCGCGCCCGTCCGCATCGGCGACCTCGTCGTCGTGGACGCGCGCCTCATGTATACCGGCGAGCACAGCATGCACATCAGCATCCGGGTCTCCAGCGCGGACCCTCGTCGGCCGGACGAGCTGTCCCTGACCACGCAGTGCATGAGCGTGTTCGTCGTGCCCGGGCGCTCGGACGGAGCCCTTCCCATCCCGCAGTGGAAGCCGTCGACCGACGAAGACATCCGCATCGCCCAGCACGCGCAGGAGATCATCCGACTGCGCGAGGACATCGTGCCGATCCCGGCCTCACTCACCCTCGAGCCATAGCGTCCGACGCGGGAGCGGACCCACTGCGCGGGCCCGCCCGTGACACGGCCGCACGAGCGCAGTACAATGAACGTATGGCGCACATGTGTGCGCATAGCGCACAGAACGACCGGCGCACCGCAGCGAACACGAGGAGTGCACGTGATCGACAAGACGGTTCCGGATGCCGAGACGGCAGTCTCCGGCATCCCCGACGGAGCGACCATCATGATCGGCGGCTTCGGCCGGGCCGGACAGCCGGTCGAGCTCATCGACGCGCTGATCGCGTCCGGGGCGGGTGACCTCACCATCGTGAACAACAACGCGGGCAACGGCGACACCGGCCTGGCGGCACTGCTGAAGGCCAAGCGCGTCCGCAGGATCATCTGCTCCTTCCCGCGGCAGCACGACTCCTGGGTGTTCGACGGGCTGTACCGCGCGGGAGAGATCGAACTCGACATCGTCCCGCAGGGGAACCTCGCCGAGCGGATCCGCGCCGCAGGTGCCGGAATCGGCGCTTTCTTCTCGCCGACCGGTGTCGGCACCGAGCTCGCCGAGGGCAAGGAGGCCCGGATCATCGACGGACGCGCCCACGTGCTCGAGTACCCGATCCGCGCGGACTTCGCCCTCGTCAGCGCCCTGAAGGCGGACCGTTGGGGCAACCTCGTCTACCGCAAGACGGCACGCAACTTCGGCCCGATCATGGCGTCGGCTGCGACCACGACGATCGTCCAGGTCGACGAGGTCGTCCCGCTCGGATCACTCGACCCCGAGGCGGTGGTGACCCCCGGCATCTACGTCGACCGCGTGGTCGCGGTCGGGCAGCGGCTCTGGCTCGACGACGGCGCCTTCGTCGGCGGCGTCGACCTGGAGGGTGCGCCCGTGGGCGAAGCGAACGCGAACGCGACGAACGGAGCAGACCAGTGAACACCCGGATCAGCCGCGACGAGCTCGCGCAGCGCATCGCCGCCGACATCCACGAAGGCTCGTACGTGAACCTCGGCATCGGGGCGCCCACCCTCGTCGCGAACTTCCTGCCCCAGGACCAGGAGATCATCCTGCACACCGAGAACGGGCTGCTGGGCATGGGTCCGGCTCCGGATGCCGCGCACGTCGACCCCGACCTGATCAACGCCGGCAAGCAGGCTGTCACCGCCCTGCCGGGAGCCGCCTACTTCCACCACGCCGACTCGTTCGCGATGATGCGCGGCGGTCACCTCGATGTCTGCGTCCTCGGTGCGTTCCAGGTGAGCCAGACCGGCGATCTGGCCAACTGGTCCACCGGCGCGCCCGGCGCGATCCCCGCGGTCGGCGGCGCGATGGACCTCGCGATCGGCGCGAAGGCCGTCTACGTGATGACCGACCTGCTGACCAAGACCGGCGAGTCCAAACTCGTCGCGGCGTGCACGTACCCGCTCACCGGCGTCGGCTGCGTGACCCGCGTCTACACCGACCACGCCATCTTCGACGTGACCGCCGACGGGTTCGCCGTGCGCGAGGCGTTCGGCGAGAACACGGTCGCCTCACTGGCCGAGCTCACCGGCTTGACGCTGACGGATGCCGCGGCCGAAGCATCCCAGAAGGAGAACTGACATGACCGCCAGCTATGTGTACGACGCCGTCCGCACGCCTTTCGGACGCGCGGGAGGCGCGCTCGCGGGTGTCCGACCCGATGACCTCGCCGCCGTCGTGATGCGCTCGATCGTCGAGCGTACGGGCCTGGACCCGGCGCGGATCGAGGATGTCATCTTCGGGGACGCCAACCAGGCGGGTGAGGACAACCGCAACGTCGCGCGCTTCGGAGCACTGCTTGCCGGGTTCCCCTCCAGCGTGACGGGCGTCACCGTCAACCGGCTCTGCGCCTCGTCGGTCGAGGCGGTCATCCAAGGCTCGCGGGCGATCGAGTCCGGCGACGCGGACATCATCCTCGCCGGCGGCGTGGAGTCGATGAGCCGGGCTCCCTTCGTGGTGGAGAAGTCCGCCAAGCCGTGGCCGGCCGTGGGCAACCAGACGATGTGGAACACGTCGATCGGCTGGCGGATGACCAACCCCGCGCTGCGCAAGGACTGGACGATCAGCAACGGCGAGTCCGCCGAGAAGGTCGCCCGCCAGGTCGGACTCACGCGCGAAGCGCAGGACGAGTTCGCGGCGCGTTCGCACCGCCTCGCCGCCGCCGCATGGGCGGCCGGCATCTACGACGGAGAGATCGTGCAGGTGCCCGGCGCCGAGCTGGCGCGGGATGAGGGCATCCGCGACGACTCCACCGTCGAGAAGCTCGCGGGGCTGAAGCCGCTGTTCGCCCAGGACGGCAGCGGCACCGTCACCGCGGGCAACTCCTCACCCATCAACGATGGCGCCTCCGCGGTGCTGCTCGCCGGCGAAGGCGTGCTGCCCGGCGAACCTCTGGCGCGGATCGCCGGACGCGCGGCCCACGGCGTGGACCCCGACCAGTTTCCGCTCGCGCCGATCGAGGCCGCCAACAAGGCACTCGCTCGCGCCGGCAAGACATGGGCAGACGTCGACTTCGTCGAGCTGAACGAGGCGTTCGCCTCGCAGGCGCTCGCAGACATCCAGGGCTGGCCGGACCTCGACCCCGAAAGGGTCAACATCCACGGCGGCGCTCTCGCGATCGGGCACCCCCTGGGCGCCTCGGGCGGTCGCATCATCGGGCATGCCGCGCACGAGCTCGCCCGCCGCGGCGGGGGAGTCGCGGTCGCCGCGATCTGCATCGGGGTCGGCCAGGGCCTCGCGGTCGTCCTCGAGCGCTGAGTCCGTCGTGCACAACTCCGCCAATCCGCTCGTCAGAGGGGCCGAGTCGCGCGTGGGCGGCCCTGGACGCCACGGATCAGCGGAGTTGTGCACGCCCCACCTCGGAGGAACGGGCGGCCGATGAGCACCCCCGACTCCGGCGACTTCGTGCAATCCCTGGCCCGCGGGCTGTCCGTGATCCGCGCGTTCGACGCAGACCACGCCGAGCTGACGCTGAGCGAGGTCGCCCGGCGGGCCGGGATCACCCGCGCCGCCGCGCGCCGGTTCCTGCTGACGCTCGAGGCGCTCGGGTACGTCCGGGGGTCGAACGGCGCGACGCCCACGCGCGCGTTCTCGCTGACCCCCCGGGTGCTCGAGCTCGGCTTCAGCTACCTGTCCTCGCTGTCCCTGCCCGAGATCGTCCAGCCGCACCTCGAGTCGTTGTCCCGCGAGGTGGGAGAGAGCGTGTCCGCCGCCGTGCTCGGCGGCGCCGACATCGTCTACGTCGCGCGCGTTCCCACCCGGCGCATCATGAGCGTGCGCATCACGATCGGCACGCGTTTCCCCGCCTACGCGACCAGCATGGGCCGCGTGCTTCTGGCGGGGCTGCCGGATGCCGCCGCCGACGCCGCGGTCGCGGCATCCGATCTCGCATCCCTCACCGACCGCACCGTGACCGACGCGCGCGCGCTGCGGGGCGAACTCGACCGGGTGCGCGCGCAGGGCTGGTCGATGATCGACGGCGAGCTGGAGCCGGGGCTGCGGTCGATCGCCGCGCCGCTGCACGCCCGGGACGGCGGTGTCGTCGCCGCACTCAACGTCTCGACGAGTGCCACTCGCGACTCGGTGGAGCACCTGCTCGAGGCGTACCTGCCCCCCCTGCTGCGGACCGCGGCGGCCATCGACGCGGAGCTTCGGCTGGTCTGACCGCCGCACCCATCCCTCTCCCGTCCCCGCGAGACCGGATAGGCGCGACGAGACGGGGGGAGAACACCGCGGTCTTGCGGCGCCTATCCAGTCTCGCGGGGCCGGCGGATGGGCGAGAGCGCGGGCGCCGGCTATGCCGCCTGTGCGACCCATCGGTCCCCGGCGCGCTCGAGCCGCCGGGTGGCCACGACGATGGAGTCGTCGGTGCAGGGGATGGCGCCGAAGATGCGCCAGCCCTCGCCGCTCGAGGGCTCGACCGGAATGCCAGAAGCCTCCAGCCCCGCCACGCTCAGGGTGACGAGGATGAGCGGCAGGGTGAGGTCCGGGTAGATCCGGTCGAGCACGGGCTGCACCCCGTGCGTGGTCGTGGCCCTGATGTAGCCGCCCGGCTCGTACGCCACCCTGCGCGTTGCCGCCTCGTACGCTCCGAGCGGCAGGCTCATCTCCCAGTCGTCTTCGATCGCCACGTGCACGATCGCGTCGCCCGTCGTGTCGCTGCTCATCGGGCTCCCCCTTCGTTCGAACCAGGACTCCGCGGCCGGCGCGGCTCTCAGCTGGCGGCACGCAGAGCGGTCAAGGCCACTCCGATCACGACGCTCACCGCAAGCGCGGCGTACAGGATGCGCAGCAGGATCGCCACGACGCGTCGTCGAGCGTGGCGGGTGCCGTCCATGGCGAGGACGAGCGCCGCGAGGAGTGCGACTCCGCCGATCGCGCCGACCCAGGGGGCGGAGGTGAGGCTCCCCACGATGACGATCACCACGCCCGTGTTCCACAGCAGCAGGAGCATCCACCGTCGACCCCGCGGTGTGAGAGGGGCGGCCGCCAGCCGGTGCTGCGTGCTGATGACGCATTGGGCGACACCGCCGACGAGCACGAGATAGGCCGCCAGCCAGCTGCCTCGGTCCAGATCCAGGGGACCGGTGACGGCCGCGATGAGCCCCCCGAGCACGATCAGCGAGACGCCGGTGGTGAATCCGACCTGCCGGGGACTCGGGGGTGTGACGGTGTCACGTTCCGGGCGTCGTTCCGCGTCGCCGGTGGCAGCAGAGCTTTCGCCGGCCGTCCCCGATTTCCGGATCGGGCTGCTCATGTTTTTACCGTATAAGTCTCCGGTTTAATCATCTAGAGTGGTGGCGTGCGAGATCTTGAAGGCCGGGACGATGTCTCCGCGCTGGTCGAGGCGTTCTACCACCGTGCGTTCCTGGACCCGCAGATCGGCCCGATCTTCACCGATGTCGCCAAGATGGATCTCGCGCACCACCTGCCGATCATGTGCGACTTCTGGGAGACGGTGCTGTTCCGCGCCGGCACCTACCGGCGCAATGCGCTCCAGGTGCATCTCGCACTGAACGGCCGATTTCCGTTGACCGAGCAGCACTTCGAGCGCTGGCTGGCGCTGTGGGTCTCCGCGGTGGACGAGTCGTTCGCGGGCGAGAAGGCGGAGCTGGCCAAAGTGCAGGCAACCCGTATCGCCGGGTCGATGCATCGCCGAATGAAGGGCGGGTCGGCGAGTCAGTTCGAGACGATCCGCAACCGCGGAGAATTCGAGGCCGAGTCAGCGACTCTCGGGGGTTCGGTCGCGCCGTGAGCGGACGAGGGAACGAACCCGTGGATGACGGGGCCGACGCCGCGTACTACTCGGCGCTGGCATCGCCCGCGCGCCGGCGGGTGCTGGACGCGCTGACCCGCTCGCCCGCTCCGCGGGACGCGCACGCGATCGCCGCGGAACTCGGCCTTCACGTCACGACGGTGCGCTTCCATCTGGAGCACCTCTGCGAGGCGCGCCTCGTGCGCCGCTCCGCCGATGTGCAGAAGCGGCGGGGACGGCCCCGCATGCTGTTCGCCGCGGTGGGAGATGCCACGCGCGACCGGAGCGCGCAGGAGCAGCTCATCGACACGCTCGCGACGGCGTTCGCACGTGGCGATGACGACGGCGGGCGCGGGCGGGCCGTCGAAGCGGGAAGGTCATGGGGTCGCGGGCTCGTAGGCGCGGCACCCGGTGACAGCGGAGCCGTGCTGATGGACGTGCTCGACGGGCTGGGCTTCGATCCGAGACGCGACGGCGAGATCGTCCAGCTGCGAGCCTGCCCCTTCCGCGACGCGGCGCGGCGGCACTCCGACGTGATCTGCTCGGTGCACCAGGGTCTCGTGGAGCAGATCCTCGCGGGAGATCAGGGCGATGACGACGGATCGCCGCGCGGGCGGCTGCTGCCGTTCGTGCAGCCCGACCTCTGCCTCATCGACTTGGGCGGCTGAGCCGCTCAGCGAACGCCCTTCATGAGCGCCAGCACCGGCTTCACCGCGAACAGCAGCGCGGCCCCGAGCCCGATCGCGACGAAGCCGAGGAACGTGAAGTACGGCACTTCGTTCTCGGGGTCGTAGAACTGGGCGAGCCAGCCGGCCAGCGCCGTCCCGAGCGCGACGGACAAGAAGAACAGCGCGATCATCTGCGTGTGGAACACCTTGGGCGCGAGCTTGGTGGTCACCGACAGCCCCACCGGCGAGATGAGCAGCTCGGCGATCGTGAAGACGAGCAGGATGCCGATGATCGCCAGCAGCGGCGTGCTGTTGGGCGCGCCGTTCGCCCACGGCAGGAACAGCAGGAACGCCGCCCCCATGATGATGGAGCCGAGCCCGAACTTGATCGGCGTCGACGGCTGGCGGGTGCCGAGCTTGGTCCACAGCGCGGCGAAGACGCCCGAGAGCACGATGATGAACACCGGGTTGATCGACTGGACCCATGAGACCGGCATCTCCCAGCCGAAGATCGTGCGGTCGAGGCGCTTGTCGGAGTACACGGTCAGCACGGTGAACTGCTGCTGGTACAGCGACCAGAATCCGACGCTGACGATGAACAGCGGGATGAAGCCGAAGACGCGCGACCGCTCGACGGATGTGATCCGGCGGCTGGAGAGGATCACCGCGAAGTAGGCGATGGCTGCCACGATCGTCGCGATGATCACGACACCGGCGAGGTTGTCGGCCCGGATCACCCCGACGAGCACGAGAATCACGACGACGACGACCGCCGCGATCGCGATGCCGATGACCGGACCATAGCGCGCGGGTGGCAACGGGTTGGGAACGGCACGGGATGCCGCGGGCAGCTGCTTGCGGCCGAACGAATACTGCAGCAGCCCCAGCCCCATACCGACGGCCGCGAGAGCGAAGCCCCAGTGGAATCCCCACGTCGACTGGAGCAGACCGGTCAGCAGGGGACCGAAGAACGCGCCGAGGTTGATGCCGAGATAGAACAGGGAGAAGCCGGCATCCCGTCGCGGATCATCCTCTTTGTAGAGGGTCCCGACGACCGAGGTCGCGTTGGCCTTCAGGCCGCCCGAACCGACCGCCACCAGCACGAGTCCGATGCCGAGACCCCAGTATCCGGGCACCAGCGCGAGCGCGATGTGCCCGCACATGATCACGATCGCGCTGACGAACAGCACGCGCTCCGACCCGAAGAGGCGGTCCGCGAGCCACGCGCCCAGGATGGTGGAGAGGTACACCGCCCCGCCATAGGCGCCCACGATGCCCGTGGCGATCGCCTCCGGCATCCCCAGACCGCCCTCGGCGACAGAGTAGTACATGTAGATGAGCAGGATGCCCTGCATGCCGTAGAAGCTGAACCGCTCCCACATCTCGACGCCGAACACGTGCGCCAGCGCCCAGGGCTGGCCGAAGAATCGGGTGTCGTGATCGGCACCGCCATCCGCCGCAGTGTCGACATCCGTGGTGGGCTGCGACCCGCCGTCCGGGGGGCCGACGGGGACCTGCTCGACGCCGTCGTCAGTGCTCATGGCGCCAGGCTATTCCTCACTCAGTCGCGAAGGGAGGGGTGCCGTTCCTGCGGCGCGCGTTTGGCGGGGATGAAGAGCGCGACGACGAGCGCGATGACGGCGGCCGTCCCGCCGAGGATGAACGACAGCGTGAAGCCCGTCTCGGTCGGCACCCGCGCCCCCTCGAATTCCACCGAATAGCTGGCCAGCACCGCACCGACCACCGCGGCCGCCGAGCTGGTTCCCAGCGACCGGAACAGCGCGTTCAGTCCGTTGGAGGCGCCTGTCTCGCTCTGCGGAACCGAGCGCATGATCAGCATGGGCATGGAGGCGAAGCCGAAACCGATGCCCACGCCGATCAGAAGGTTCGCGACCAGGATGTGCCACACCTCGGAGGAGAAGAGCAGGGTGAAGCCGTAGGCGATGACGATCGCGATGGCTCCGATCACCAGCAGCAGCTTCGGCCCGGTGCGGCGCGAGAGGCGACCGGCGACCGGGGAGAGCACCATCATCACGATTCCGGAGGGCATGATGATGAAGCTCGCGGCCAGAAGCGACAGTCCGAAGCCCGCGCCCGTGGCAACCGGCAGCTCCAGGATCTGCGGGTAGATGACGTTCGAGGCGAACAGCGAGAACCCCATCGCGACCGAGGCGATGTTGGTCAGCAGCACCGCCGGGCGCGCGGCGACGCGCAGATCCAGCAGCGGTTCCGGGATGCGCAGCTCGAACCACCCCCACGCCAGCAGGACGACGAGCCCGCCGAGACCCGTGGCGAGTGTGGCGGGGGATCCCCAGCCCCATTCGTTGCCCCGTGAGATCGCGAGCAGGATGCCGATCAGACCGACCGCGAGTCCGGCGGCGCCGATGAAGTCGAAGCGACCCGCGGTGCGCAGCACGCTCACCGGCACGATCCACAGGACGAGCACGAAGACGAGGGTGCCGAGGCCGGCCGCGAACCAGAAGAGCAGATGCCAGTCGCTGCGCTCCGTGATCAGTGCGCTGATCGGCAGGCCGAGGGCCCCGCCGACGCCGAGGGTCGCGCTGATCAGCGCGATCGCCGAGTCGACCCGCTTCTCGTGCAGCACGTCGCGGAGGATCGCGATGCCGAGCGGGATGACGCCGGTGACGGCGCCCTGGAGTGCGCGACCGATGATGACGCCGACGATTCCGGTCGACAGGGCGGCGATGACCGAGCCGGTGATCATCACGGCCATCAGCACCAGGACGATCCGCCGTTTGCCGTACATGTCGCCCAGTCGTCCGGCGATCGGGGTGATCACGGCCGCGGCGAGCAGGGTCGAGGTGACCACCCACGCGGTGTCCTCGCGGCTCGCGTTCAGCAGCTCGGGCAGTCGCGCCTGGATCGGCACGACCAGTGTGAACATGAACGAGGAGCACAGGCCGGCAACGGCCAGGACCGCGACGATGGCCCCCTGCCGGGGCATTCGGGTGAGGCGCCTGCGGTCGTCCTCATCCGATCTCATCACTTCAGGCTATCCGCGCACGGGCGGACCCCGGACCGCCGGCCTCCCGCGGACGCATCGCGCGCGGCAGACTGAGCCCATGGCACACGACGATCGGGACACGGCATCCGAACCTCTCCCGCCTGGCATCGAGATCCGGCCGCTCGAGACGATCGCGCAGATCCAGGAGGCCGAGGTCGTCCTGCGCCGAGTGTGGGCGGGCGATCGTGATGCGATGCCGCCGAACCTCATCCGTGCGCTGGAGCACTCCGGCAACTACGTGGTCGGCCTCTATGACGGTGAGCGGATGGTGGGGGCATCCATCGCCTTCTTCGCGGCGCCGGCGTCGCGCTCGATGCACTCCCACATCACCGGCGTGCTTCCCGGGCTGCAGAGCCAGGGCCTCGGCCGCGTACTGAAGCGTCATCAGCGCCAGTGGGCGTTGGAGCATGACGTCGGTCACATCACCTGGACCTTCGATCCGCTCGTCGCGCGCAACGCGCACTTCAACCTGCGGGTCCTCGGCGCACGCGTGACGGAGTATCTGGTCGATCACTACGGACCCATGGACGACGAAGTCAACCGGGGCGACGAGACCGACCGGCTCATGGTGTCGTGGGCGCTCGCCGCACCGCCCGTTCCGACGCCGCCCGACGAGCACGTCGTCGCAACGGTGGCGGTGCCGCGCGACATCGAGACGATGCGCCGTGAGGCGCCGACGGATGCCGCGGTCTGGCGTATCCGCACCCGCGACGGGTTTCTGGCCCGGCTGGGCGAGGGACTCGTTGTGGGCGGCTTCGACGACGCGCGCGGGTACCTGTTCGTGCGACGGTAGGCGCGCGGTCGGGCGCGCACTGCCACACGCCGGCGCACGACTGCCGACCTCGGCGGAATCCGTGGCACGCGGCATCCCGGCTCCCTATGCTGACCCGCATGCCCGACTACCGCGCCCACTTCGACTTCGACATCCGCTTCGCCAATGGGGGTGGACTGCGCGGTGAGGGATTCCGACTCGATGTGTCGTCGGCCGACATCTCGTCGGACGACCTCGAGTTGCTGCTCGTCTCGCACCTGGGTCTTGCCCTCGTCGGTTCGGTCGCGATCAGCGACGTGCGGATCGTGGAAGAGCCGCACCGCGGCAGCCGGGGCGTGGAGGCGGTCGATCCTCACCGGCCGCATCGCATCGTCGACCTCAGCCACCCGATCCGCGCCGGCCTCGTGACGTACCCCGGCCTGCCCGCCCCGACCATCACCCCGCACCTGACACGCGAGGATTCACGCGCGAAGTACGCGCCCGGCACGGAATTCGCGATGGACATCCTCACGATGATCGGCAACACGGGCACGTACCTCGACAGTCCCTTCCATCGCTACGCCGGCGGCACCGACCTCGCCGGACTCGAGCTGTCGAGCCTCGTGGGGCTGCGGGCGGAGGTCTTCCACCTCGAGGACGCGTGGGATGCCGCGAACCGGGGCATCCGGCCCGAGATGCTCGCCGACCGCGACGTGCGGGGCGCCGCGGTGCTGCTGCACACCGGCTGGGATCGCTGGTTCGGGCAGCCGGAGTACGGCTCCGGAGCTCCGTTCCTGACCGGCGAGGGCGCGCAGTGGCTCGTCGAGGCGGGCGCCGCGCTGGTCGGGATCGACTCGGTCAACATCGACGACACCGAGTCGGGCGGCGAGCGTCCGGCGCATTCGCTGCTGCTCGGTGCGGGGGTGCACGTGGTCGAGCACCTCACGAACCTCGGCGAGGTGCCCGCACGTGGCGCCCGATTCACCGCCGCCCCGCCCGCCGTCGAGGGGTTCGGGACATTTCCCGTGCGGGCGTTCGCCGAGATCGGGTGACGGGGCGTTCGCCGAGATCGGGTGACGGGGCGTTCGTTCCCGAGGGTGTGGTCACTCCTGAGGGCCGGGGGCCGCCAGATCGCCCTCAGGGGTGACCAGCCCCTCAGCACGCAACCGCGCCATGCGCTGCTCGATCCGTTCGGCTGAGCATGTATCTGGGCGGCGGGCCCCCACTCTTCGCTGGAGAAGTCGCGTTGACGCGGCGCAGAGGAGGCAGAGATGCGTGGATACATCGGCAGGGTCGCGGAAGCGCTCCATCGCCGCTTTCCGCGCAGGCAGCAGCCGCGTCGTCGTCGCGCGACATTCGTCCCGGTCCGTCGCGACGCCGCGTTCGCCCCCTGATCCGCACGGGCGCCCGCACTACCCTGGGCGCATGCCCATCGCCCGACCCGCTGCCACCGTCACGCTCGAGGGTTTCGAGCTCCGCGTCCTGCAGATCCCGCTCGTCTCACCGTTCACGACCTCGTTCGGCACCGAGACCGTGCGCGAGGTCATCATCGTCCGCGCGCTCGCGGCCGGCGGCGAAGGATGGGGCGAGATCGTCACGGGTGCGGCGCCGCTGTACTCGAGCGAGTACACGCAGGGAGCCTGGGACGCCGCGCTGCGCTGGCTGATCCCCGCGCTTCTGGACCGGCACACGCTGGCACCCGAAGAGGTGGCCGGCGTGCTCGGCCCGTTCATCGGACACCGGATGGCCAAGGCCGGCATCGAACTCGCGGTGCTGGATGCGGCGCTGCGCAGCGAGGGGCGGGCGTTCGGCGAGTACCTCGGCGCCGTGCGGGATCGGGTTCCGTCGGGGGTGTCGGTGGGAATCCAGCGCGACCCGGTCGCGCTCGTCGAGGTCGTCCGCGGATACCTCGATGAGGGGTACGTGCGCATCAAGATCAAGATCAAACCGGGCCGCGATGTCGCCGAGACCGCTGCGGTGCGGGACGCGTTCGGCCCGATCCCGCTGCAGGTCGACGCGAACTCGGCCTACACGCTGGCCGATGTCGACACCCTCGCCGAGTTGGACCGCTTCGATCTGCTCCTGATCGAGCAGCCGCTGCAGGAGGACGACCTCGTCGATCATGCGACACTGGCCCGGCATCTGCGGACCCCGGTGTGCTTGGACGAGTCGATCGTGTCCGAGAAGGCCGCCGTCGACGCGCTCGCTCTGGGCGCGGCATCCGTCATCAACATCAAGGCCGGACGGGTGGGTGGCTACCTCGAGGCGGTGCGCATCCACGACCTGTGCCTGGATGCCGGCATCCCGGTGTGGTGCGGCGGCATGCTGGAGACCGGGATCGGGCGGGCCGCGAACGCGGCGCTCGCCGCGCTGCCGGGTTTCACGCTTCCCGGCGACGTGTCGGCCTCGAACCGCTTCTACGCGCGCGACATCGTGACCGAGCCGGCGGTGCTCGAGGACGGACACGTTCGCGTGCCGACCGGCGCGGGTCTCGGCGTCGAGATCGACCCGGTCGCGCTGGAGGACTTCACGGTGCTGCGCGAGGTCGTGCGGCGGTAGGTCGCGCCGTGCGTGCCTCCCCATCCTGTTCGCTTGCCCTGGATGTACACGCAGAGCCGGATTCGGTGTACATCTGGGGCAAGTGAACCGAAGGGGAGAAGGGCGGACGGGATGCCGCGACACGTCGTGCGCGCGGACGGGATGCCGCGACACGTCGTGCGCGCGGACGGCGTGCGTCGATGCGGCCTGAGTGCGGCATCCGTCGTCGCGCTCGTCCTGCTCGCGGGCTGCACCCAGACGGCGAGCCCGGACGCCACCGCGCCGG
Organism: Microbacterium terregens; assembly: GCF_039534975.1. Taxonomy (NCBI): domain Bacteria; kingdom Bacillati; phylum Actinomycetota; class Actinomycetes; order Micrococcales; family Microbacteriaceae; genus Microbacterium; species Microbacterium terregens. The sequence continues at coordinate 163,608 of NZ_BAAAWH010000001.1, read as the reverse complement.
CGGGCCTTCCGGCGGGCGTCACGGTGCAGCTCGTGCAGCTGCGATCCGACGTCGCGGCGCGGCAGGCGCAGGTCCAGGTGCGCAACGACGCCGACGAGGATCTGACGGTCGGGGCGGTCGCGGTGCTCGACCCGCGCTTCACCACCCCGGCCGCGCGCGTGCTGAACCGCGACTCGCTCGTGCGCGCCGGAGCAACCGTCGACATCCGCGTCCAGCTCCCGGCGGTGGAGTGCACAGCGCCCGACGACGCTGACAGCACCGTGCAGTTCGCGTACTCCACCGCGGGCACCGACGCCCAGGCCGAGGCGCCGATCGACGACCCGCTCGACTTCCTCGGCCCGCTCCACGAGCGGGAGTGCCGGGCGGAGGCGGTGTCGGATGCCGCGTCCCTCAGTCTCGCGTCCTTCACCCCGTCACCCGCGGGCCGACCCGCGGATCTCGTGCTCGAGATCGCGCCCACCGGCCGCGGCGCGGTGGAGGTCGTCGGCATCCAGACGACCAACCTGCTGACGTTCGCGGCGACCCCGGGCAGCACCGCCGATACGTTCCCGCTCGGCGTCTCGGTCGCCGCGGCGTCCGCACCGATCGAAGTGCATCTTCCGCTCGTGCCGCTGCGCTGCGACCCGCACGCGGTGCAGGAGGACAAGCGCGGGACGATCTTCACCGTCGAGGTCGAACTCGACGGCGAGCCCGGGCAGATCGAACTGGCCGCGCCGGAGGACATGCGCGGTGCCATCCTCACCTGGGTCGCCGACTGGTGCGGATTCGGGTGAGCCGGCCGGCGCAACCCGGTCGACACGCATAGGTGCGCCCGACCGGCCGGGATGCCACGATGGGCGGGGAGAGGGGACTCATGGCCGAGTATCCGAACATCGCGGACCACGGGCTGATCGGCGACCTTCAGACCGCAGCCCTGATCGACACCCAGGGCACCATCGACTGGTTCTGCGCGCCACGGTTCGACTCGCCGAGCATCTTCGGGTCGCTGCTGGACGCGGACCGCGGCGGCTTCTGCCGTATCCGGCCGGCGACCGACGACTACGTCACGCGTCAGCTGTACCTGCCCGACACCGCGATCCTGGTCACCCGCTTCCTCACCGAGGAGGGCGTCGGCGAGGTGATCGACTTCATGCCCATCGCCGGCGACGAGGCGACCGACCGGCATCGCATCGCGCGCCTGATCAACGTCGTCCGCGGCACGATGTCATTCGAGGGCGAGATCCAACCCCGCTTCGACTACGGCCGTGCCGCGCACACCGCGGCGGCCTCGCCCGACAACGGGATCAAGTTCACGGGCGGCGATCAGTCGTTGACGGTGCACCGTGTGGGCGACGTGATCACGCACGACGGACAGCGCGCCGGCCGGATCGAGCTGTCCGGCGACGGCCTGAAGATGTACGGCACCCTGTCGGCCGGCGACAGCACCGGCGTGATCCTCGAGACCGGCGGCGCCGAGCCGTTGCGGGTTCAGGTCGAGGAGCTGCAGGCGATGTTCCTGGAGACCACCCGCTTCTGGCGCGACTGGAGCAACCGCTCCACCTACCGGGGCCGGTGGCGCGAGATGGTCAACCGGTCCGCGATCACGCTCAAGCTGCTCACGTACGCGCCCAGCGGCGCGCTCGTGGCGGCGCCGACGGCGGGCCTGCCCGAGCAGATCGGCGGCGAGCGCAATTGGGACTATCGCTACACGTGGATCCGTGACGCGTCGTTCTCGGTCCATGCCCTCCTCGGCCTCGGCTACGAGGCGGAGGCGGAGGCGTTCGTCTCGTGGCTGACCGATCGCGTCCAGGAGAGCGCAGGCGACGAGTCCGGGCCACTGAAGGTCATGTATCGCGTCGACGGCTCGTCCGATCTCGTCGAAGAGCGGCTGGACAGCCTGGGCGGGTATCGGGGCTCGGCGCCGGTGCGCATCGGCAACGGCGCCGCCGACCAGCTGCAGCTGGACATCTACGGCGAGGCGATGGACTCGATCCAGCTCGCCGCCGAGCACGGCCTTCAGCTGCCCCACGTCGGCTGGACCGAGGTCGGGCGCATGCTGGACTGGGTCTGCGACAACTGGGACCGCCCGGAGGAAGGGGTGTGGGAGACCCGCGGCGGCGCCCAGAAGTTCACCTTCGGTCGCTTCATGTGCTGGGTGGCGCTGGACCGCGGCATCCGTCTGGCCGAAGCCGGCGGCCGGCCGGCCGACATCCCTCGCTGGCGCGCGCAGCGGGACGCGATCTACACGCAGGTCATGACGAAGGCGTGGGATGCCGAGCGCGGCGCGTTCGTGCAGCACCAGGAGACGACGGTGCTGGATGCGTCGGTCCTGGTGATGCCGGTGATGGGCTTCATCTCGCCGCGCGACCCGATGTGGCTCTCGACGCTGCGCGCGATCGACGAGGAGCTCGTCTCGGACAGCCTCGTCTACCGGTACGACCCCGCCGCCTCGCCCGACGGCCTGCGCGGATCCGAGGGCACCTTCACCCTGTGCTCGTTCTGGTACGTGGATGCGCTGGCCCGTTCCGGACGCCTCGAGGAGGCACAGCTGACGTTCGAGAAGATGCTCACCTACGCCAATCACCTGGGGCTGTACGCCGAGGAGATCGGACTGACCGGCGAGCAGCTGGGAAACTTCCCGCAGGCATTCAGCCACCTGTCGTTGATCAACGCGGCAGTGAACCTCGATCACCAGCTCGATCGCTAGGATTGACGGATGCCGCGCTGCACCCACTGACGCGCGGCCCCATACCTGCGGCATGCCGGCGTACGCCCGTTTTCATGCGTCGCGCCCTCGCGAATCCGCACCCCGCACCCGACCATTGGAGCCACCGTGGCCGAGCAGTCCCGCCTCGACAAGGTCATCGCCCTCGCCCGTCACCGGGGGTTCGTCTTCCAGGCCGGCGAGATCTACGGCGGATCCCGCTCGGCATGGGATTACGGCCCACTCGGCACGGAGTTGAAGGAGAACATCCGCCGCCAGTGGTGGCAGACGTTCGTGCGCGGCCGCGGCGACATGGTGGGCCTGGACTCCTCGGTCATCCTGCCCAAGCGCGTGTGGGAGGCATCCGGGCACGTCGCGACCTTCACCGATCCCCTCGTGGAATGCCTCAACTGCCACCGCCGGTTCCGCGCCGACAACCTCATCGAGGACTTCGAGGCGCGCAAGGGCCGCAAGGCCGAGAACGGCCTGGCCGACATCCCCTGCCCGAACTGCGGCGTGAAGGGTCAGTACACCGAGCCGAAGGCCTTCTCGGGTCTGATGAAAACCTACCTCGGCGTCGTGGACGACGAGTCGGGCCTGAACTACCTGCGACCCGAGACGGCGCAGGGCATCTTCGTGAACTTCTCCAACGTCGTCACCGCGGCCCGCAAGAAGCCCCCGTTCGGCGTCGGTCAGGTCGGCAAGGCGTTCCGCAACGAGATCACACCGGGCAACTTCATCTTCCGCACGCGTGAGTTCGAGCAGATGGAGATCGAGTACTTCGTTCCCCCCGCCGAGGCGCAGGAGTGGTTCGAGCACTGGGTCGAGGCGTGCTGGGACTGGTTCGTCGAGCTGGGCATCGATCCGGCGCACATGCGCCGTTACGACGTGCCGAAGGACGAACGCGCGCATTACTCGGCCGGCACGATCGACGTCGAGTACGAGTTCGGGTTCCCCGGCAAGCAGTGGGGCGAGCTCATGGGCATCGCCAACCGCACCGACTACGACCTGAAGAGCCACTCCGAGGCGTCCGGCCAGAGTCTCTCCTACTTCGACCAGGCCAGCGGTGAGCGCTACACGCCCTACGTGATCGAGCCGTCCTTCGGCCTGACCCGCGCCATGATGGCGTTCCTCGTCGACGCGTACCGCGAAGAGGAGGTGCCCAACGCCAAGGGGGGCACCGACACCCGCACCGTGCTGAAGCTCGACCCGCGCCTGGCGCCGGTCAAGGTCGCGGTGCTTCCGCTCTCACGCAACGAGCAGCTCTCGCCCATCGCCCGCGAGGTGGCGGCGGACCTGCGCGGTGAATGGAACGTCGACTTCGACGACGCCGGCGCGATCGGTCGCCGCTACCGCCGCCAGGACGAGATCGGCACCCCGTTCTGCGTCACCATCGACTTCGACTCGCTCGAGGACCGCGCGGTCACCGTGCGCGATCGCGACACGATGGCGCAGGAGCGTGTGCCGCTCGAGGGGCTGCACGCGTACCTGGCGGAGCGGCTCAACGGCGCCTGATACAGCCGTGCGCCCCCGTCGCGGGGTGCTCCGCAGTCAGAAGCCGCGGGTTGCGCGGGCGGAGAGGTCGCAGAAACGGGCTGCGGAACGGCGATCGAAGGCGTCTACGGTGGGATCCGCCGCGACCGTGCGCACGGTTCAGGATGCCGCGGGTCCGCCTTCCCGGGCACGCTGCGTGTAGACGCCCGCCGTGGCGCTGCGGTACGAATCCGCGATGACGCCGCGGAGCACGTCGAGGTCGACGGCTTCGAGATCCTTGATGTAGACGCAGACCAGACCCGTCGTATGAGGCCCGAGCCGCTCGAGCGCGTCCTGGTGCGCGGCCACCCCGTCCGGAAGGTAGATCGTGGTCGCCGCCTTGCGCGGCGCGAAGCCCGCCGCGCCCGCGTCGCCCTCGCGACCGGACTCGTACCGGTAGTGGTACGTGCCGAATCCGATGATGGTGCCCCACAGCACCGGCTCGTGACCGGTGACGTCGCGCATCACCGCCACCAGGGTCTCGGCATCCCGCCGGCGCTTCGCCGGAGCGACCTGTGCGATGAAAGCCTCGACGTCGCCACCGGTCGGCTGCATCACTGGTCCTTCAGAGCCTTCGCGGCCGCCTTCATCGCGCGCTTGTGCTCGCGCACCTTGGTGAGCGACTCGGTGGACGTGATGTCGGCGACGCTGCGGAACGACCCCTCCTCACCGTACGCACCGGCGGCCTCGCGCCATCCGGCACCCGTGTACCCGTACTGCTTGCCCAGCAGCGCCAGGAAGATCCTGGCCTTCTGCTCCCCGAACCCGGGGAGGGCCTTCAGCCGCCGCAGCACCTCCGGGCCGTCAGGGTCGCCCCGGGTCCAGATCGCCGCCGCATCTCCGTCCCACTCCTGCTGGATGGCTGCGCTCAGGGCCTGGACGCGCGCGGCCATCGAACCGGGAAAGCGATGGACCGCGGGAGTCTGCGTGAACACCTCGACGAGCCTCTCGGGGTCGTAGCCGGCGAGGGTCGCGGCATCCACCGCTCCGATCCGCTGCTGGATCTTGAGCGGGCCGGCGAAAGCGGTCTCCATCGGCACCTGCTGATCGAGGAGCATGCCGATGAGCAGGGCAAGCGGGTCGTCGGTGAGCAGGCCGTCGGCGGTCGCGTCGCCGGTGATGTGGAGCGTCATCCCGCCAGTCTCCCACCGTCCGACGCGCTCGAACCAGTCGGTTCGACGCCTCCGGCCGGGGCGCGCGTGCGGGCGTTGTGCGGCGGGAAACGAGGACTTTCGGTACGTTCTGCCAGGGGGGTGCGCTCGCAAGTAGGCGAAGTGTGCAGTTTCGTCTTTGCGGGAGCGCTCCCATGGGTTACGGTATTCCTAAATTGTTGCAGTGCCCCACATACCCGCGGAGGACCGAGCCGTGCCCGATCGTTCCGCACTGTCGTCTGCGCGGCTGTTCGCATCCCGCGCCCGGGCACGAGTCGGCCTGCTCGTCAGCGCCGCGATCACCGTCGCCGTCGCCGTCGCGACGGTGGGCCTGGTACTGGCCTGGCTGGCACGCCCTGTCACGGCGTTCACCACCCCACCCCCGGGGGTCAGTGCCGACGAGGTCGCCACGCAGATCGAGGTCGGCGTGGTGGCCCTCGCGTCCGCCGCGCCTGCGCTGGTCGTGCTGGTCGCCCTGCTGGCGGGCACCGCGGTGGCGCAGCTGGCCCGGCTCATCGCAGCGGCACGCGAGCACGAGACCGCCGCACTCCAGGCGCGCGGTCAGTCTCGTGCGCAGCGTTGGATCACGGATGCCGGCGAAGGAGTGACGGTCGCGGCATCCGGCGCCGTCGCCGGGGTCTCACTCGCCGCGGCGAGCGCGACGGTCGCGGGCATCGAGCCGCGCGCCCTGCTTGCGCAGTGGCCGTGGGCGCTGGGAACGGCCGTCCTGCTCGCCGCGATCTTCACCGTCGCACTGCGGCGGGGAGAGGGGCGTCCCGCCACGCGCGCGGCTCCGGCCACGACCGCGGTGCTGGTCCTGGTCGTGCTCCTGGCGGCGGTGCTCGTGGTGTGGCAGCTGCCCCTCGCCCGCGGGGCGGGCTTCGATCCCATCGTGGCGATCGCCCCGGCGGTGACGCTGCTTGCCGGAGCGATCGCCGCGCTCGCCGTGTTCGGCATCCTTGCCGTGGGATGGTCGCGGCCGGCGGCCGCCGCCCCGGGCGTCGCTCCCGGGTACCCGGCACGGCAGGTGGCGCGACGCCTCCCGATCTACGCCGCGGCGGTCCTGCTCGTGGCTCTCACCGTCGCGCAGTCCGTGTTCGCGTCCGCATACGGTGCGACCTGGCAGGCGATGTCGAGCGAGTCGGCCGCGTTGCGCTCCGGAGCCGACCTGCGTGTCGACACGCCGCCTGATCCGGTCACTCCCGGCGACATCGCCGCCGCCGCAGCGATCGAGGGGGTGGATGCGGCCTCGCCCGCGCTGGTGAGCGCGGTCAAGGTGGGTGCGACCACGGCAGAGCTGACGGCGGCGCCGCAGTCGGCGATCGGTCCGGTCGTCACGGCCGCGGGCGGCATCATCGACAAGCAGACCCTGTCGGCGGTCAGCTCGGTCGAGGGGGCGGTCAGCGCGAATCCGCTTCCCCTCGGGCAGGACGCGACGGGCATCCGCATCCTCGCCGACCTCTCGGCACCTTCGGTCTCACCGCCGATCACGGTCTCCGTGATTCTGATCGACGCGACCGGGGCTCCGATCACCGTCCCGTTCGAGCCCGCCGTCCGCGTGACCGACGGCGGCACGGCGACCCCGGCGGCCGAGATCGCGCTCCCGCCCGGAACAGCGCCGTGGCGACTGCTGGCCGTCGTCGCCAGCGGCGGGGCGATCGTCTCGGGGGGCACCGCCACCGTCACGATCCGCGAGCTGGCCGCCGTGGGCGGCGCCGCGCTCGATGTGACCGGCGAGGTCGTCCTCGACAAGCGCACGCCCACCGCGGTGATGTGGCTGGCCGACGGCGGAGCCCTGGCGCGCGGCGAGGAGGCGCCGCCTCTTGCGGTGGCAGTGACGCCGGCGTTCGCGGAACGCATCGGCTTGACCCTCGGGGGCGTTTTCGAGTTCCGCTACGACGGGTCGGGTCGGCGCGGTGTCGCGGTCATCTCGAGGTTCACGGATGCCGTCCCCGGAGTCCGCACGATCATCGCCGCGTTCGCACCCATGGAGAACCTCCTCGTGTCACAGCTGCAGCGCGGCGCGCTGATCGTGCCGCCGAACTCGATCTGGGCGGCAGGTCCGGCATCCGCCGACGAGTTCAGCGCCGTCTTCGACGACCGCCGTGTCGAGACGTCGCGGCCCGGGATCGCCGCCGGAATCGTCGGGGCACTCGTGCCCGGGTGGTGGATAGCGACGGCCGGTGCGGCGCTCCTGTCGCTGATCGCCGCGTTCGCGATCGTGCAGACACTCGCGATCTCCCGCCGTCGGGAGCTCGGTGTCCTGCGCGCTCTGGGGGTCCCTCCCCGGCAGCAGGCGGCGATGCGCGCCGGCGAACTCGGCGGCGTGGCCGCGACCGCTCTCGTGCTCGGCGTGGGTGCGGGCGCGCTGGTCTCGTGGCTCATCGTTCCCGCCCTCGTGCGGGCGGTCACTCCTGGCGTCCTGCCGCTGGCCGGTGGTGTGTCCGTTGATATCGTCCCCCTGGCCGCCGCGGTCGGGCTGCTGCTGGGGGGCCTTGCGCTGATCGTGGTCGCGGAAGCATTCGGAGTCGCCCGCGGCGCGCGTGCGACGATCCCGGGAGAGGAATCCCGATGAGCCGTCGCGTCACGACGCGGTCCTTGATCGCGCACCACCTTCGCTTGCATGCGGGCAGCGGGGTGCTGGTCGGTCTGCTCGTGTTCCTCCTGGCGCTGCTGGCGACGGGCGCCCCGATGGTGCTCGGTCAACTGGGCGATGCGACGCTGCGGGACCGATTGGACCACACGTCCTCGCCGATCCGGGATGTCGGGTCGGAGGTCGCGGGGGTGCCGCAGATCCCGGCGAACGGGGGCAGTACGACCCCGGAGATCTGGAGCGACTTCCTCGGCGCGCTGGAGGACATTCGCACCACGACCCTGCCGCCGCTTCCCGAGGTGCTGAAGCCGGCCGAGGTCGTCAGTCGCACCGAGGGCGAGACCCTCCTCGGGTCCTACTCTCGCGTCCTGGAGCTGGCGCTCGCGTTCGACCCCGGCTACCGGGATCGGATCGACATCGTCGACGGGCGGCTGCCCGAGCCGGCGGCCCCCGCAGGGGCGATCGAGATCGTCCTGTCGGTCCGCTCGGCCGAGGAGATGTTCTGGCCCGTCGGAGAGACGCGGACCGTCGTCGGCCTCGCCGGCCCGAAGGACTACCTGCTCACCGGGGTGTTCGAGCCGCGCGAGCCGAGGGCCGACTACTGGCCGCACGTGCCCTCCGTGGTCATCCCGCAGATCTTCTGGGAGGGCGACGGGCCGATATTCGTGACCGGGACGGCCTACGTCGATCCCGCCCTGCTGGGGCTGGCGGGCGAATTCCGCGGCGGCGCGTCGACACGCACGTGGTTCCCGGTGACTGCGGGATCCGTGCAGTCGGACGACGCCGAGCAGGTGGCTGCGGCGCTGCGCAAGCTCACCGCGGTCTCGCACTCCGTGGGCACGGCCTCCGCCGGCCCGGGAATCCTGGGCCTCAGGTACGAAGCGGATGTCGCCGACGAGATCGAGATCGCCCTCGCGCAGCAGAACGCCACCCTCAGCGTCATCACGATGCTGTTCGCCGGTCCGGTGGGCGTCGCGGCGGCCGTGCTGCTGCTCGGGTGTCGGCTGATCCTCGAAGGGCGCCGCGCGAGCGTGCGTCTTCTCTCGGCGCGCGGCGCGTCTGCCGGCCAGCTCCGCGGCGTCCTCGGCGTCGAAGGGGCCGTCTCCGGTGTCCTGCCCGCGATCCTCGGCGCAGCGGCCGCTTCGGTAGGCGTCCTGCTGATCAGCGGAGCCGTGCCCGCGCCGATCGGATTCGTCCCCGCCGCGCTCATCGCGCTCGCACCGGTGGGCATCCTGATGACGCTGGCACCCTCGGCCGCCGATCGACCGGCCCGCGCCGATCTCGGGCGGCGGGCCTCGCGTGTTCGCCTTCTCGGAGAAGGGCTGGTCGCCGCGCTCGCGGCCGCGGCGCTCATCCTGCTGTTGATCCGCGGTTACAGCGACCGGGTCGACCTGCTGCTCGCGGCCACCCCGCTGCTTCTCGCGCTCGTCGCGTGTCTGCTCACGCTGCGGCTGTATCCGCTGCCGTTGCGCGTGGTCTTCTCACGGGCCCGCGCCCGTGCGGGGCTCGATGCGTTCCTCGGTGCCGCTCGCGCCCTGCGTGAGCCGCGGACGGGCCTGACCCCGGTGCTGGCCCTCGTGGTCGGTGTCTCGGTGGCGGTCTCCAGCGCCGTGCTCCTCTCGGTCCTCGATGTCGGGGTCGCCGATGCGGCCCGCGCGCAGATCGGCGCCGACGTGCGCATCACCGGTGGGCTGTTCAACGACGAGAAGCTCGATCGCATCGCCGAGATCGATGGCGTCGCGGGCGTGACCGGGATCTCGGGCGCGACACCCGCGACCCTGGACATCGCGGGTCTCACAGGCGGCACGTCCGTGTTCGTCGTCGACTCGGAGGCGTTGCGCACCGTGCAGGGTGACGGGCCGGGGATGCTGCCCCCCGACGTCTCGCTGGTGGGGGCGGCCGGTGCGCCGGTGCCGCTGCTGTCGTCGAGCGGCACCGCCGAAGAGATCGGCTCTGTCGACGAGGTCGGACTCGGAGGGGTGGCTGCGGAGGTCGTCGGTGTCAGCCGTGGTCCGGTGCCGATCGGCGAACGCGAGGACTGGGTCGCCATCGACCAGTCGTACGCCGCCGATACGCTCGGCCGGGACCCCAACGACCGCACGGTCCTGGTTCGCCTCGACGACGGGGTGGGCGGCCGTGACGTGGAGGCGCAGCTGCGGAAGGTGCTCGGCAGTACGCCGCGGATCGACACCGCCGTCGACGCGGCCGCGCGCGTCCGCTCGGGTCCGTCCGTGCAGGGCGTGCGGTGGGCGCTCCTGGTGGCGACCGCGCTCGCCGCGCTGCTGAGCGCACTGGCGATCGTGATGACCCTGGCTCTGGCCGCCGGCCCCCGTGCCCACACGCTCGCGCTGCTGCGCACGCTCGGGGCGCCGTCGCGCTCGGCCTCGTCCCTGTCGCTGTGGGAGATCGGTCCCCCGGCCACGGCGGCGGTCATCGGCGGAACGGTGTTCGGGGCGCTGGTGCCGCTCGTCGTGATGGCCGGTGTCGACCTGAGTCCGTTCACCGGGTCGACGTTGCCACCGGGCTACGCGCTCGACCCCGCGATTCTGGCGCGCACCCTGGGCGGCTTCGTCGTGGCCGCGGCGGCGCTGACCGCACTGGCTCTGTTCATTTCACGCAGGGTTCGCGCGGCCGCCGTGCTGCGCATCGAAGAGGAAGGATGATCGGCCATGGTCCGACAGGCTCTCTCACAGGGTGACGCGGTGTCTGATGTCGACATCCTGTGCACCGACCTGGTGCGCATCTTCAAGGTGCCGTCCAGTCGCGGTCCGGGCATCGAAGTGCAAGCGCTGCAAGGCCTGAACCTCCGGGTCGATCCGGGCGAGCTGGTCGCCGTGGTGGGCGCATCCGGATCGGGCAAGTCGACGCTCCTGTCGATCCTGTCCAGCCTGGATCAGCCCACTGCCGGCGTGGCACGGGTCGCCGGGCACGACCTGCTCACGATGAAGGAGAAGGAGCGGGTGGCGTTCCGCCGCCGCAGCGTCGGCTTCATCTGGCAGCAGACCTCGCGCAACCTCCTGCCGTACCTGACGGGCAGCGAGAACGTGGCGGCCGCCCTTGCCATCACCGGGGACGTGAAAGGTGCCGCGCGACGCGCCCGGGTGGCCGGGCTGCTCGATCTGCTCGAGGTGTCGCACTGTGCGGAGCGGCGCCCTGCGGAGATGTCCGGCGGTGAGCAGCAGCGCGTGGCGATCGCCGTCGGCATCGCGAACAGTCCGCGGGTGCTGCTGGCGGACGAGCCGACCGGTGAGCTCGACGACACGACGAGCGTGCACGTCCTCGAAGCGATGCGCTCGGTCAATCGCGAGCTGGGGGTGACGACCCTGATCGTCACACACGACCCCAGCGTCTCCGAGCACGTCGCCCGCACGGTGCAGATCCGCGACGGACGCACCTCGACCGAGGTGCTGCGCTCGACGCGTCTGGACGAACACGGCGCCGAGCATCAGATCGCCGAGGAGTACGCGGTCGTCGACCGCGTCGGCCGACTGCAGCTGCCCGACGACTTCGTATCGGCGTTGGACCTGCGCGACCGCGTGCGCCTGGCGCTGGAGGCAGACCACGTCGGAGTCTGGCCCGGATCCGGAACTGCGGCCGCGTCTCCGACCGCTGAGGCTGTCGACGCGTCGCCGGCGCCGGAGTTCGACGCCTCGGCGAGCTCGGGGACCGGGCCAGTAGGCGCGGGCGCGTCCGACGCACGGGTCGCGGCGAGCGGCCCCGTGGTCGCAGGCGCCGGAAGGGAGGACCTGGCATGACCCTGGCGCTGCGCGGCGAGAAGCTCAGCCGCACCTTCTCATCACCCGCCGGCGACGTGCGCGCGTGCGTCGACGTCGACATCCAGGTCGCCCCGGGTGAGCTGGTCGTCGTGCGCGGCGCGTCCGGCGCCGGCAAGACCACGCTGCTCAACCTGCTCGGCGGGCTGGACCGACCGACGTCGGGCCGGGTGTGGATCGGCGGTGTCGAGGCCACCACGCTGGACGAGGAGTCCCTCGCCCTGCTGCGCCGTGAACAGCTCGGGTTCGTCTTCCAGTCCTTCGGGCTCATCCCCATCCTCTCCGCCGCCGAGAACGTGGAACTCCCGCTGCGCATCGCGCGCACCGCGCCCGCCGAGCGGGACGAGCGCGTGGCTGAAGCACTGCGACTGGTGGGACTCGCCGATCACGCGGCCCAGCGCCCGGGCGAGCTCTCCGGCGGCCAGCAGCAGCGCGTGGGCATCGCCCGGGCGATCGCCGCGCGCCCGCACGTGTTGATCGCGGACGAACCCACCGGGCAGCTCGACTCGCGCACCGCGACGACGGTGATGGACCTCATCGGCGAACTCGTGCACACGCGCGGGATCGCCGCGGTCGTCTCGACCCACGACCCCCTCCTGGTGCAGCGCGCCGACCGGGTGATCGAGCTGCACGACGGTCGCATCACGTCCGAGTCCGTCGGGACGGATGCCGCGGCATCCGTCCCTGTCCCGCTCGCCTCCGGGAACGGCGGTCCGCCGATCACGCGCGCCGAGGCCCGTGCGGCGCGGGCGTTGATGCCGGCTCGAGACGAGGTCACGAGCTAGCTCCTGCGTCGTCCGGCTCGGGTGTACCGCGCTCGCGGTGCGAGGATGAACGGGTGGAGAACCAGCCTGAGACGCTCGACGAACTCGCCGCCCATGCGCAGCGCACGCACGTCGTCGTCGTCGGCGGCGGGATCGGCGGGCTGGTCGCGGCGCTCTCGTGCGCGAAGATCGGGATGCGCGTCACGCTGGTCGAGGCATCCGAGCGGCTCGGCGGGGCGCTTCGCACGACCGAGGTCGGCGGTGTCCGGGTGGACCTCGGCGCGGAAGGCTACGCGACGCGCGGCGGTGCGGTGCGGAGCCTCGTCGACGAGCTCGGCCTGGCGGGTGCGGTCGCGCCGGTCGCGCCGCGGGCGGAATGGATCGCCGGACTGACCACCGGCAGCGCGCCGCTTCCGGCCGAGACACTGCTCGGCATTCCGGAGAACCCGTGGGACGAACGCGTCCGACAGATCATCGGGTGGCGCGGCACGTGGCGGGCCTACGTGGACCGTCTGCGGCCTCCGCTGACCATCGGACAGGAGCGCAGCCTCGGCAGGCTGGTGCGCACGCGGATGGGCGCGGCCGTGCTCGAACGGCTCGTCGCCCCGCTCAGTCTCGGTGCGTTCGCGATCCACCCGGACGACGTCGACGTGCAGATCGCCGCTCCCGGTCTGAGCAGCGCCCTCACCCGCACCGGATCGCTCGCCGGTGCGGTCGCGCAGGTGCGAGCGGCCGCGGCCGGCGAGACGAACGACCGATTCGAGGGCATCGACGGCGGGATGTCGCGCCTGGTCGACGCCCTGCACGAACGCCTGACAGAGCTGGGTGCGCGGGTGGTGCTGGACGCCCCGGTGGACGCGCTCGCCGCCGGCGACGACGGGCGATGGGCCGTCGTCCTGGACACGGATGACACCGCGGATGCACACACCGACGCCGTGCCGCGCGACGCCGTGGATGAGGAGATTCCCGGGCGTACCGAAGGGGCGATCCGCATCGACCCCGCGGACGCGGTGATCGTCGCGGCGGGCGTGACCGAATCGCATCGACTGCTCTCCCCATCCGTTCCGGCACTCGTCCCCACGCCGGGCACCGACCTCGAGGTCGTCACCCTCGTGCTGTCCGCCGCCGCTCGCGCAGACGCACCTCCGCGCACCGCGGTGTACCCGGTGCCCGGGTCGGCTCGGGCGGCCGCGGTGTCTGACTCGACGGCGCGGTGGGGATGGATGCGTCGCGCCGCCGGTGCCGAGGTGCGGGTCCTGAAGGTCACCTTCGGCGGCCCCGACACGTCCCCGGCGACCGCTGGTCTCGACCACCCCGCCGCGGCCGCGCTGGCGTTGGCCGAGGCATCCGCTCTGCTGGGTGAGCCACTGGATGCCGGGCACCTGCTCGGGTCGCATCGTGCGCGCTACACCCAACCGCCCCCGGTCTCGGCGCTGGGCCGCCGCGACGCGGCAGACGCCGCGCGGGCCGCGATCCACGCCGTTCCCGGGCTCGCTGTCGTGGGCGCCGCGATCGCCGGAACGGGCATCGCGCAGGTCGTGCCGGACGCGATCGCGGCGGCGGAGCGCGTACGACGCGTCGCCCTGTGGGGGAGCGGCGACGAACGGGCGTGATCGGTTCGTCGCCGTCCCACGCACCGGTTGCGCCTAGCACAGGGTCGGCCCTAAGGCCACCGGATGCCGGGACCGGCATACGGCGTTACCCTGGGTGCAGACCCAATGGCCCATCGAGCGTGAGGAGACCCCATGAGGGGCAAAGTCGGACTCGTCATCGGACTCGCGGCGGGCTACGTGCTCGGCACCCGCGCCGGCCGTGAGCGTTACGAGCAGATCAAGACGCAGGTAGAGAAGGTGTGGAACCTGGACCCCGTGCAGGAACAGGTCGGCAAGGTCAAGGACTTCGCCAAGTCGACGGCGATGGCTCTGCCCAGCACGCTCTGGGACAGCGCTGTCAAGGTCACGAAGGCGGCGTCCTCGAAGGGGACGACCCCGGGGCAGCGGCTGGACGCCGCACTCAAGACCAGCAAGGAGCAGGCCGACGACGTGAGCGCCGCCGCGAAGAAGTCCGCCGACGCCGTGAAGGACGCTGCCGAGGAGACCTTCGAGGACATCTCGGAAGCCGTCGGCGAGCGCAACGGAGCCTGACGTGACCACTCCTCGCGGATTCCGCGACCGGTCCGAAGACAGCCTGTTCACACTGGTCGGCGAGGTTCCGGAGCTCGTCCGCAACCTCGTCGTCGCCGAGGTCGACTCCGCCAAGGCGTGGGTGCGGCGCACGTCCAAGGACGCCGGGATCGGCGCCGGCTGGATCGTCGCGGCCCTGTTCTTCCTGTTCTGGTCGATCGCCGCACTCGGCGCATTCGTCATCATCGGGCTGTCCTCGTGGTGGCCGGCCTGGCTGTCGGCGCTTGTCGTCTTCGTGGCGCTGGTCCTGGTGGCGGTGCTGCTGGCACTGCTGGGCATCCTGCGCTTCCGCCGGGTCGCTCGATCCCAGAACCCTGTCCAGTCGGTCGTTCATGACGTCAAGGAGGTGCGCGATGAGCTCTAGCTCACCCGTTCCCGTCGCCCGCACCCCGGTTCCGATGCCGCGCACCGCCGTCGCGCTCGGTATCGCAGACCCCGTCGAGCAGGCACGGGCCGAGCTCAAAGCGGCCCTCGCCGCGATCGAGGAGAAGGCCAACGTTCCGCGTCGCGTGGCGAAGGTCACCGATCGCGCGATCACACAGGCCCGAGCGTTCGCGCGCAGAAATCGCACCGGAGCCACGGCGGCCGTCGTCGCCGGCGCCGCGACCGTCGGCCTGATCGTCTGGGCCGCGGTGCGCGCTTACACCCGGTGAGCAGACCCACGCCCGCCCCGCGGCCTCCGCGATAAGCGCGAGTGCGCGACGCGGGGGTATGCTCGACTGTCAGGCAGTGCAATGGTGCGGATGCTGCCGACGGCGCGAATCCGGTGCGCACGGATTCGAAGTTGCTCGTCGGCTGCTCGAACGTTGGGGCGGCTGACCTAGTTCCACGAGAGTCCATCCCATGAACCACGCCCCCCAGATGCCCAAGCCCCTCGCGGGCTGGCGCGTGCTCGTGCCCCGCGGTGGACCGTGGGGCGATGGCGTCGCCGCGAACCTGCGTCACCAGGGCGCGGTCCCGGTCGTCGCACCGCTGATCAACTTCGCGCCCACCAACGACCAGGCCACCCTCGACCAGGCGCTCGCCGACCTCGAGGCCGGCGCGTTCGACTGGCTGACCGTGACGAGCGCGACCACTGTCGACGTCCTCTTCGCGCACCGCGCCACGATCCCCGCATCGACCAAGGTCGCCGCGGTGGGCGAGACGACGGCCGCCGCGTTGCAGGCCGTCGGCTACCGGGTCGATCTGGTTCCCGAGCGCGACAACTCCGCCGCGGGAATGGCCGAGCAGATGATCGCGCTCGAACCCGAGCCGCGGGACATCCTCACTCTCCGCAGCGAGATCGCCAAGCCCGTGCTCACACGCCTGCTCATCGAAGCCGGTCACCGCGTGCGCAGCGTGGTCGCCTACCGCACGGTGGGGGTTCCGGTCACGGAGCGCATCGCCGAGGACGTTCGCAACGGCCGCATCAACGCGATCCTCGTCACCAGTGGATCGGTCGCGGAGCAGGTGCACCTGCAGTTCCCCGAGATCCCCGCGTCGACCGTCATCGCCGCGATCGGCCCCCGCACCGCCAAGGACGCACGGCGGGCGGGTCTGTCCGTCGACGTGATCGCCGCGTCGCAGACGGTGGACGCGCTCATCGACGCGGTCTCGCGCTTCACCCTCCCGCACGCCGCGGACGAATTCGCGCCTTGAGCCCGAGCCCCGCGACGGGTGGTGCCGCCATGCCCCGCGTCGTCGTGCTGGCCGGAGGCGTCGGCGGATCACGCTTCGCGCTGGGCGTGCGTGAAGCACTGCGGCGCAGAGCGGATGCCGCGGCCCCCGCACCCGCCGCATCGTTCACCATCATCGTCAACACCGGCGATGATCTGTGGCTGTCCGGAGTCCGCCTGCAGCCCGACGTCGACTCGCTCCTGTACGCGCTGGCCGGCGTGAACGACACGGAGCGCGGCTGGGGCCGGGCGGGCGACACCGAACGCGTCAACCACGAGCTGCAGGAGTGGGGGGCGGGCTGGCCGTGGTTCACCCTGGGCGACCTCGATCTGGGCACCCATCTCGCGCGGACCGGGTGGCTGCGCGAGGGTCGGACGCCGACCCAGGTGATCGAGCGGATGTCCCGGCGGTGGCCGCTCGGAGCCCGGCTGCTGCCGATGACCGACGCCGAGGTGGACACGCAGGTCGCCCTCCGCGACGGGACGTCGATGCATTTCCAGGAGTGGTGGACCCGGTATCGCGCGACGCGGGAGTCGATCCGGTTCGACGCACCGGGGATCGACGCGTCGCGCCCCGCACCAGGGGTGCTCGAAGCGATCGCCGAGGCGGACGTCGTGCTGATCGCCCCGTCGAATCCGGTGGTGTCGATCGGGCCGATCCTGGCCGTCCCGGGCATCCGCGAGGCGCTGCGTGCCACCGCTGCCGTGGTCGTCGGGGTGTCGCCCATCATCGGCGGCCGTGTCGTGCGCGGCATGGCCGACGTCTGCCTTCGGGCGATCGGCGTCGAGACGTCCGCGTCCGCGGTGGCAGCGCACTACGGCGCCCGGTCCGCGGACGGACTTCTGGACGCGTGGCTGATAGGTGAGGAGGATGCCGCATCCGCCGCCGGCGTCTCCGCCCTCGGCATCCGCACCGCCGTGGTGCCGCTGTGGATGAACGACGTCTCGTCCTCGGCCGCCCTCGCCGAGGCGGCACTGGCGACGGCTGATCTCTGACGTGGCGGAACTGACGTGGTTCGCATGGACGCTTCTGGGGGTCGCCGCACTCATCGTGGGACTGTCGAAGACGGCCGTGCCGGGCTCCAACACGATCGCCGTCGCGATCTTCGCGGCCATCCTGCCGGCGCGGGAGTCGACCGGCACCCTGCTGCTGCTTCTGATCGTCGCCGACGTCTTCGCCGTCCTGACCTACCGGCGGCACACCAACTGGCGGGCGCTGCTGCGCCTGGCGCCGGCGGTGGTCGTCGGGATCCTGGTGGGCGTCCTCTTCCTCGCCGTCGCGAACGACGAGTGGGTCAAACGGACGATCGGCGTCCTGCTGCTGGCAGTGATCGCGATCACGCTGTTGCGCAGACGCATGCGCGCACCGGTCGATGACGCGGGCCCGCACCGCGTCGCCGCCGCGACATACGGCGCCCTGGGCGGCTTCACCACGATGGTCGCCAACGCCGCAGGACCCGTGATGTCGATGTACTTCCTCGCGTCGAGGTTCCCGGTGAAGGAATTCCTGGGTACCGCCGCGTGGTTCTTCGCCATCGTGAACCTCGCGAAGCTGCCGTTCTCGATCGGCCTGGGCCTGATCACCGTGCCCGGCCTGCTGATCGACCTGGTCCTCGTGCCCCTGGTCGTTGTCGGGGCGCTGTTCGGGCGACGGCTGGCGGGGCGGCTGAACCAGGTCCTCTTCGAGCGGCTGGTGATCACCTTCACCATCGTCGGCGCGATCTACCTGCTGGTCTGAGCCGCGAGCACCCGCGCCGTCCGCGGTCCGACGCCGAGGGCCGCCGCGGCCTCCAGTTGGGCGGCGGTGTCGACGTCGCGGCGCAGGGTCGATGCAGCGGCGATATCGAGGGGCAGGCAGCCCAGCTCGAGGTGACGCGCGAACGAGTCGGTGCCGAACGCCGTCCGCAGCGCGATGCCGCGGCGTGCCGTCACAAGCGTCGTCCCGGTTCCCTCGGCGTCGGCGGCGACACCCCGGTCGATCCCGGATGCCGCGGTCAGGGCGGCCTGCAGATCTTCGGGCCGCAGCGCCGGCAGGTCTCCCAGCAGCGCCGCCCGCGGCATCCCGTCGCCCGCCGCCGCAGCGCCGACCGCGATCGCGGCGTCGATGCCGCGGGCGGTGGACGTGCCGTCGTCTTCGGAGACGAAGCGGAGTCCAGGGATGTCGAACGCGAGGGCGACCAGGGCGCCGTCGTCGGTGACCACGAACACCTGGGCGACCGCCGCGCAGGCAGCCGCCGCCGCGATGGTGTCCAGGGCGATCGCGCGGGCGAGGGTCACGCGGTCGGCCCCGGGCAGGTCCAGCCGCGACTTGCCGATCGCGGTGGGCTTGACCGGGATGAGGACCGCCCAGCCGTTCGGGGCCTCAGCCCCTCTCAGGCGCTGAGCTGTTGTCACACTCCGAACCGTGCGCGCAGCCGTGGCAGGATCTCGGCGCCGTACGTCCGTAGGAACTCCTCCTGGTCATGCCCCGGGTCGTGGAAGACGAGGTGGCGGAAGCCCAGGTCGACGTAGCGGGCGATGCTCTCGACGTGCTCATCGGGGTCGCTGGACACGATGAAACGCGATGCCGCCCGCTCGATGGGCAACTGCTCGCCGAGACGCTGCATCTCGAGCGGATCGTCGACGCCCATCTTCTCCTCCGGGCTCAGCGCGAGGGGCGCCCAGAAGCGCGTCTTCTCCAGGGCGACAGCCGGATCGGGGTGGTACGAGACCTTCACTTCCATGAGCGTGTCGATCGCGTCCGCGGCGCGTCCGGCCTTCTCCAGCCCTTCCCGCAGCGCGGGCATCAGGGTGTCCGAGTAGAGGCTCGGCGCCTTGCCGGACGTCGTGATGAAGCCGTCGGCGATGCGCCCGGCCAGTCGCGTCGCCGCGGGTCCTGCGGCGCCGATGTAGATGGGAACGGGCTCGTCGAGCTTGTCGTAGATCGTGATGTTCCGGGTCGTGTAATAGGTGCCCTCGAAGGTGACGCGCTCCTCGGACCAGAGCCGGCGGATGAGGGTGATCGCCTCTTTGAGCCGCTGGAAGCGCTCCGGCGGGTCCGGCCACGGGAAGCCGAGATTGGCCTCGTTCAGTGCCTCGCCGGTGCCCACGCCCAGGATCACGCGACCCGGGTACATCACCCCGAGGGTTGCGAAGTCCTGCGCGACCACCGTCGGGTTGTACCGGAAGGTCGGCGTCAGAACGGAGGTGCCGAACGCGATCCGTGAGGTGCGCGCGCCGAGCGCGCCCAGCCAGGGGATGGATGCCGGGGCGTGGCCGCCCTCGTGCAGCCAGGGCTGCAGATGATCCGAGACGAACACCGAGTCGAAGCCCATCTCCTCGGCGAGCACCGCGAAGTCCAGCAGCTCGTTCGGTCCGAACTGCTCGGCCGAGGCCTTGTACCCGAAGCGGAGGGGGAAGGTCATGATGCTCCTCTCGGCACACCCTGCACGGGCGTGCCATTCGTGTCGGTGCGGGTGGGCTGCGCGGCGGCAAGGAACTCCGAGCCGTCGGCGCGGGCGAGCCGGTCGTGGAACGCGTCCACCGTCCCGGGCCACAGCAGGGTCAGCCGTCCCGAGCGGTCATCGACGTACCAATTGCGGCATCCGCCCGCAATCCACGGCGTCGTGCGGGCAGCGGCGGCGATCTCGTCGGTGTACGCCCGCTCCGCGGCCGGTGCGACCCGGAGCACGCCCTCGGCGATCGCATCGCGCGCGGTCAGGGCGCGCACGGCGTAGGCGGCCTGCTCCTCGATCATCAGGACCGACGAGTTGTGGCCGAGCGAAGCGTTCGGGCCGTTGAGGACGAACATGTTCGGAAAGCCGCTGACCACGGTCGAGCCGAACGAGGTCATACCCGCCGACCAGTGCTCCGCGAGCGCCACCCCGTCCTCGCCGCGAACGAGATCGGCGTACGGCTGCCGGGTGGAGGCGAAGCCGGTGGCGAGCACCAGCACGTCGGCCTCGTGAACCGTGCCGTCCGCGGAGGTGAGCGACCGCCCGTCCACCGACGCCAGAGCGGAGGGCTCCAGTGTCACGCGATCGCCCGAGACCGCCGGATAGAAGTCGTCCGAGAGCAGCACCCGCTTGCACCCGAAGGTGTAGTCGGGGGTGAGGGCCGCGCGCAGCGCGGGGTCGGCGACCTGACCGTGCAGATGCGCGAGGGCACTCGCGCGCGCAGCGGCGGATGCCGCGGCATCCCCCGAGCGTGAGGCGAATCGCGCCTCGCCCTCGGCGTACAGGTCTGCGCGCAGGCGGGCGAGCGCGTCGGGGTGCTCCGCGAACCGGCGGCGGTCCTCGTCGCTGTAGTCGGCGGCGCCGCGCGGCACGATCCATGCCGGCGTGCGCTGGAACAGGGCGACGTGCGCGGCGACGCGCGCGAGTTCGGGCAGCACCTGGATCGCGCTCGCTCCGGTGCCGACGAGGGCAACGCGCGCGCCGTCCAGATCGGCGGCGTGGTTCCACCGCGATGAGTGGAACAGGGAGCCGGGGAAGGTCTCGAGACCGGCGATGTCGGGGATGGACGGCTCGGTCAGGCGCCCGCAGGCGAGCACGAGCACCTCCGCCTCGATCGTGCCGGCGGAGTCGCCGCCGGTCTCGATGAGCCAGACGGATGCCGCGGCATCCCATTCCGCCGACAGGACGGGGGAGCGCAACCGCAGCCGATCGCCGAGGTTCTCGCGCTCGGCGACGGTTTCGAGGTAGCCGCGGATCTCTTCGCCGCGCGCGAAGACTCCCGACCAATTCGGGTTCGGGTGGTCCTGGAAGCCGTACAGGTGCGAGGGCACATCGCACGCGACGCCGGGATACGTGTTGTCACGCCACGTGCCGCCGACCGAGGCGGCCCGCTCGAGGACGACGAAGTCCGCTCGGCCGGCTCTGCGCAGCGCGATCGCCATTCCCAGTCCGCCGAAGCCGGCGCCGACGATCGCCACCTCGACGCGTGTCATGAGGTCTCCGGCCCCTGAGCTTGGCGGAGGGGCGGCTCTCGGTAGTCCGTCGCGCGTCGGCGGAAGGGACGGAAGAGGCGCGCGGCGATGCGCGCGGCATCCGCCACCGGCAGTTCGAGTCCGTGCTCGATGCCGGTCTCGGGCAGCACGCGTCCGTCCAGGAGCGTCCCGCCGAGGTCGTCGCCACCGGACTGCAGCAGGATCGCGGCGGCGTCGCGCCCGACGCGGGTCCACGGGATCTGCACGTGCGGGATGCTGCCGCTGAGCAGCAGGCGCGAGACGGCGACCATCGCACGGTGCTCGTCGAGCGGTGCGCGCCCCGGCACGAGCGGGACGCCGCCCTCGCGCGCGCCGCCGGTGCCGGGCAGCGGGATCGGCACGAACTCGGTGAAACCGCCGGTCTGGTCCTGGATCTCGCGCAGTCGGCGGAGGTGGGCGATGCGCTCTTCCGCCGTCTCGACGTGGCCGTAGAACAGCACCGACGTCGAGCGGAATCCGGCGCGGTGCGCTGCCGTGATGGCCTCGACCCACCGGTCGATCTCGAGGTCGCCGGGCGCGACCAGTGCGCGCACGCGTTCGCTCAGGACCTTCACGCCCGTGCCGGGGACGGTGTCGACCCCGGCGTCACGGAGCGCGGCCAGCGCGCCGTCCAGCCCGAGCCCGCCGCGGTCGGCGAGGTCCAGAACGTCCTGCGGGCGGTAGGCGTGCAGATGCATTCCCGGCGTCGCGGCTTTGATCGCACGGGCGATGTCGAGGTAGGCGGTGGCCGGCTGCGAGGGCTCGAGTCGGCCCTGCACGCACAGTTCGGTGGCGCCGAGATCCCAGGCGTCCGTCGCGATGGCGGCGACGTCGTCGAGGCTGAAGGTCGCCCGCTCGCCCGTCGGGGTGGAGCGGAACCCGGTCGAGGTGAGGTTGCGGTTCACGACGAGACTCACCGCTTCACCGACGGTGTACCGGCGGACATCGTCCGCGGTGGCGGTGAGGACGTCGAGGTCGGCGTCGTCCGCTCGCAGCAGCGCGACCCATTCGGCATCGTCGAGGCCGAGGGGGTCTGCCGCGGCGCGCTCGGCCAGTCGTTTCACCCCGGCGCGCGGTGAAACCGGCGGGACGGAACGGCCGGCAGGGGCGGCGTGCGGCGCCTCGGGTGCCGGATATCCCCGAGTTTTGACCACCTGCGCCGCGGCAAGGCCCGAAACAGGGTCCGCGAGGTCAGCCACGGCGGTGTGCAGGGCCGGATCGATCCACGTCGCGGCGTCGCGCACGTACTCGGGGTGGGCGGTGAGGCGCTCACGCAGCTCGAATCCCAGGTCGGCGGTGCGCTCGGCGAGATCGGACAGATGCGGCCACGGTCGTTCCGGGTTGACGTGGTCGGCCGTCAGCGGCGAGACGCCGCCCCAGTCGTCCGCGCCAGCCTGCAGCAGCAGCTCGAACTCGGCCGGATCCGACAGGTTCGGCGGCACCTGGACGCGCATGTGCGGACCGAGCACGAGTCGCGCGACGGCGACCGCCGCGACGTACTCCAGGACGGAGGCATCCGGGGCGGCCTGCATCGCCGTGCGGGGCTTCGCGCGGAAGTTCTGCACGATCACCTCCTGCACGTGGCCCCGCCCGTCGACCATGTGGCGTTCGTGCGCGTCGCGGATCGCGACGATCGACTCCGCGCGATCGCGCAGCGTCTCGCCGATGCCGATCAGCACGCCCGTCGTGAACGGGATCCGCAGGCGCCCGGCGTCCTCGATCACGGCCAGGCGCAGCGCCGGGTCCTTGTCGGGGGAGCCGTAGTGCACCTGTCCCGGCTGCTCGAACAGCGCCCGCGACGTCGTCTCGAGCATCATCCCCATCGAGGGGGCGGTGGGGCGCAGCGTCCGCAGCTCATCGGCCGACATCACACCCGGATTGAGGTGCGCGAGCAGGCCGGTCTCGGCCGTGATCAGTCGCGCCATCGCCCCCACGTAGTCGAGAGTGGACGTGTAGCCGTGCTCGTCCAGCCAGGCGCGCGCTTCGGGCCAGCGGTCCTCGGGCCTGTCTCCGAGGGTCAGGAGGGCCTCTTTGCAGCCCAGCGCGGCACCCTGGCGCGCGACCGTGAGCACCTGCTCGGGCGACATGTACGCGGGCTTGTGGAGCTTGAGCAGCTGAGCGGGCGTGTCGACGAAGACGCAGTAGTGGCAGCGATCCCGGCACAGCGTGGTGAGCGGGATGAACACCTTGCGCGAGTACGTGATCACCCCGGCCCGACCGGATGCCGCAAGACCGGCATCCCGCGCGGCGCCGGCAAGCTGCAGCATCTGTTCGAACTGCGGCCCCTCGGTGCGCAGCAGCGCGTCGGCGTCGCCGACCTCGAGGCGTTGGCCGGAGGCGGCTCGGCTCAGCGCGCCGCGGATCATCGATCCATCGACGGCTCGAGCCGGTTCCAGCAGGGTCACCGTCCCAGTCTCGCACCGCCGGGGCGGACGGGGCGGCGCGATCGTTGTCCGTCTGTAAGCAAAACGCCTGACCCGCGCGCGGGCGCGCTGGCAGACTAGTGGCATGGTCACCCTCCTGCTCGACTCCACCCAGCTGGAGATCGTGCTGTCGGGCGTCGAGCGGGCGCTGGCATTCCGCAAGGGGAATGTGGCGATCGAACGGTCCACCATCTCCAAAGTCCAGCTCACCGATGACGCGTGGACGTGGCTTCGAGGAGTCCCCAGTCCCGGTACCCACGTTCGTGGCGTTCTGGCGATGGGCACGTGGAAGTCCGCCGGTGGTGACGACTTCGCGATCATCCGCAGGCGGCGTCCGAGTGTCGTGATCGACCTGAATGGCCACCCCGACTACTCCCGCATCATCCTGACGACCCGGAACGGACTTCAGCTCGTCCAGGCGTTGCGACTCGACGTCGACACCGAAGCGGTGGATGTCGTGGACCTGGCGACCGGCGCCATTCCGGTTCTGCCTGCACCTGCCAAGAAGCCGCGGGCCGCCAAGCCGAAGCCCGCCGCCGCGGTCTGACCGGCGGCGACGTCCTCGCGCGCCCCGCCTCAGGTGACGTCGCGCCGCCAGCTGAACAGATGCCCGAGTGCCAGCAGGACGACCGCGTAGGCGAGCAGGACAAGGCCGCCGATCCACCACGCCAGCGACTCCTGTGCGGGCATCCCCGGCGCCCCCGCTGTTGTGAACAGGCTCGCTCCGACGAGCGCGTCACTGGCCGCTCCGGGTAGGAAGCGCGTGATGTCGCTCAGACCGTCGACGAAGCCGGCCGCGGCCCGCCCGACGGGCTCGAGGAACTGCGTGAACACCAGCACGCCGACGATAGCGCCCACCTGATTGCGGACCAGGGCGCCGACGCCGATGCCGACGAGCACCCACAGCATGAACGCCAGGATCATGCGGCCGAACAGCGCCCACGTGTCGCCCGAGGAGAAATCGGTCTCCAGGCCGTACGCCGCCAGGAACGCGGCCGAGGGGATCACCGAGGACGCGACGCCGATCACACCCAGGACCAGGCCCAGGACGACACCGACCAGGATCTTCGCCCACAGCACGAGTCCGCGCTTGGGTGTGGCGAGGAACGTCGGGGTGAGCGTCTTGTGGCGGAACTCGGTCGTGACCATCAGCGTTCCGATGAGGAGCGGGAAGACGTAGCCGATCGCGGTCGCCGCGCTGTACAGCGTCGCCGACAGCCCCTCGGCCGGCAGAGACGGGCCCTCGCCGGGGAGCGAACCGGTCGCCGCCGCCGAGAACACGAATCCCAGCACGGTCGCGGTGAAGCCGACGTAGGCGACCAGGACGATCGCGAGGATCCACCAGATCGACGTGGTGAACTGCTTGGTGGCCTCGGAGCGTGTCGCGTTCGCCAGGCTCATCGCCGCTCACCCCCCTCGTCGGTGTGGTCTTCGACGGCATCGGTTGATGCCGCGTCCGGCGTGTCCTCGGCGGCCGCCGTGCTCGGTGCCCGAGAGGCGGCGCGCTCGGCCTTCTGCTCGGCAGCGAAGCTGGAGAAGAAGGCGTCGGCCTCGACATCCGCCTCGGTCTTGACGTAGTTCTCCCACGGGCGTTCGATGACGCCGGACTCGTCGGCCAGTTCCGGCTCGCTCAGCGGACGTTCGATGTCGGGTGCCTCGGAACTGAACACCCCGGAGGCGACCGCCACGTCGGTGTCGAACCCGGCGGCGACGGTGTCGGGCCGCCGGTCCTCGCCACTGGACAGCTCCGCATCGATGGCGCCGAGCGCTTCGACGTCCGGGTCGGCATCGAGCGCGAGGCCGTCGGCGTAGGCGTCGGTCTCGGGGTCGCCGGCGTCGAAGGGGACGATGTCGATGACGCCCGTGCTGGCGACGGCGTAGGTGGCGGGCGCCGGTGGTGCCGGAGCGTCATCCGCGTCATCCGCATCGTCGTCAGGGGCGTCGGGGGCACGCTCGATCGCCGTTGCGACCCCCGCCGGAGCGACCCCCATCCCCGCCGGAGCGACCTCTTCCGTTGCCCGGACGGGGTGAGCGGCTGCCTCGGTGTCGGCATCCGCTCCCGCGATGGGCGTCAACGCCGCGACCGCGCCGAACGTCCCGCTGGACGCTGCGGTCGGGTGCACGCGGGCTCCGCTGACCAGGTCGAGGAAGACCTCCTCGAGGGCGGGTCCGCGGCGCTGCAACGAGGACAGCGCGACGCCGGCGGATGCCGCGATCTCACCGACCGCGACGGGGTCCAGTCCGCGGACGGTGAGCCCGGAGCGGAGAAGCTCGAACGAGGCGCCTTCGGCCTCGACAGCGGCGACCAGTGCCGCGCGGTCGGGTGCGTCCACGACGGTGGCGAATTCGCTGGGGTCGGCCAGGTCCTCGAGCGCGCCCTGATAGACGAGGCGGCCCTGGGCGATGATCAGCACCGAATCAACGGTCTGCTGCACCTCCGCGAGCAGGTGCGATGAGACCAGGACCGTACGACCCTCCTGGGCGAGGCTGCGCAAGAAGCCGCGCATCCACTTGATCCCCTCGGGATCCAGGCCGTTGGCCGGCTCGTCGAGCACGAGTACGCCGGGATCGCCGAGCAGGGCATAAGCGAGCCCGAGCCGCTGCCGCATGCCCAGGGAGAATCCGCCGACCTTGCGGCCGCCGACGTCGCCGAGTCCGACGACGCCGAGCGCCTCGTCGACCCGCGCCGTGGACAGCCCGGCCGCTTGCGCGTAGACCTTCAGATGGTTCGCGGCCGTTCGGCCGGGGTGGAAGCTGGATGCCTCGAGCACCGCGCCGACGCTCTGCAACGGCTCGCGCAGCGCGGCATACGGAACGCCGCCGATCATCGCCGTGCCGCCCGTGGGCCGGACCAGGCCGAGCAGGATCCGCAGGGTCGTGGTCTTGCCGGCGCCGTTGGGCCCCAGGAATCCGGTGACCACCCCGGGCTCGACGCGGGCGGAGAGGTCGGCGACCGCGGTCACAGCACCGAAACGCTTGGTGATCCCGGAGAACTCCAGCACCTGTCCTTCGGGCATGCGAACCTCTCGTCGTCGGTCAGTCGTCCTCTATCCTGTCGGAAACCGTGGGTCCTCGCACGAACCGGGCTCCGGTACCGCGATCCCCGGATCCCACGGCGAGGCCTCGCGCCCCCGGGCGGTAACGTTGCGATCGTGACCGACCCTGCCCTGCCGACCGAGGCGCCCGTGCTCGTGCGAGCGTCCGGCGGCCTCGGCCATCTCACCCTGAACCGTCCGCGCGCCATGAACGCGCTGAACCTGGGCATGATCGGTGACCTCGCCGCCGCCCTGGACGACTGGGAGCACGACCCCGACATCGACACCGTGCTGCTGGACGGGGCCGGCGACCGCGGTCTGTGCGCCGGCGGTGACGTCCGCGCACTCTACGAGCAGATCCGCTCCGGCGATCCCGACGGGGCCGGCCGGTTCTTCCGGGCCGAATACGCTCTGAACGCGCGGATCGCCGAGTACCCGAAGCCGATCGTCGTCTTCGCGGACGGCGTCACGATGGGCGGCGGCATCGGCTTGGCCGGCCATGCCGCGCTCCGCATCGTCACCGAGCGGTCGAGGCTCGCGATGCCGGAGACCAGGATCGGCTTCACGCCCGACGTCGGCGGCACGTGGCTGCTCGCCCACGCCCCCGGACGCCTCGGCGAGTTCCTCGCGCTGACCGGGACGACGATGGATGCCGCGGACGCCATCGCCGTCGGCCTCGCCGACCACTTCGTGCCCTCGGCCGACCTCCCCGCTCTGCGCGATGCGCTGCGGAGCGGGGCGGGAACGGCGCAGGAACGCGTCGCCCGGTTCCTGACGGCCGACATGGGCGATGGGACGCCCGCGGTGTCCGCCCTCGAGCGCAGCCGCGACTGGATCGACGACGCCTTCTCGGCGGCGACGGTCGCGGACATCGTCGACGCGCTGCGGGCGAGACCCGAAGCCGCGGCATCCGACACCGCGGCGCTTCTGGGCGAGTTGTCGCCCACCGGTCTCGCGGTGACCCTCGACGCGGTGCGTCGCGCCCGCGACCTGCCGGACCTGCGCGCCGCCCTCGCCCAGGAGTACGGGCTGGTCATGTGGTTCGCGACCTCGCAGCCCGATCTTGTGGAGGGCATCCGCGCGCAGCTGGTCGACAAGGACCGCGCACCGCGCTGGCAGCCGGGGACGATCGAAGAGCTGGCTCCGGATGCCGCGGCATCCGCCCTCGCCTATCGGCCGCGGATCGCACTCTGGAGCTAGGGGGACGAGCGTGAAGGTGAAGAAGCCCCGGCCCGGCCGGTACTCCCTCGGCATCGCCGTGGACTGGTTCTTCTTCGTCTTCGCCGGCGTCGCAGC
Organism: Microbacterium terregens; assembly: GCF_039534975.1. Lineage (NCBI taxonomy): Bacteria > Bacillati > Actinomycetota > Actinomycetes > Micrococcales > Microbacteriaceae > Microbacterium > Microbacterium terregens. Next base: position 135,574 of record NZ_BAAAWH010000001.1, on the reverse strand, counting down.
GGTGTGGCTGGCCTTCCTGAGCTTCACCGAGTCATTCAAGGTCGGCTGGTGGGGCATCGTCTTCGCCATCGCGTTCTGGGGGCTGCTGGCCTACCTCGTGCTGCCGCGCCTGCACCGCATCCTCACCGCGATCTACGTGCCCGACTACTTCATCGGTCGGGCGCGCACGAGCGACGGGCTGCTCGGCGACCCGGTCAACCTCGCCTTCCTCGGCGACCGGGCCGAGATCGAACGCGCGATGGACGAAGCGGCGTGGACCAGAGCCGACCCGGTCACGCTCGCCTCGTCCTGGCGGATCGTGACCTCCACGCTGGCCCGCCGCAGCTACCACCAGGCCCCGGTGAGCCCGCTGTTCCTGTTCGGACGCCAGCAGGACTTCGCGTATCAGCAGGAAGTGGACGGCAATCCCGCGCAGCGTCACCACGTCCGGTTCTGGCGGTGCCCGGAAGGCTGGCTCCTGCCGGGCGGGCGTCGCGTCGACTGGGTCGCGGCGGGCACCTTCGACACCAGCGTCGGACTCTCGCTGTTCACGCTTCAGATCACGCATCGCATCGACGCCGACACCGACGTCGAGCGCGACCACATCGTCGCGACGGTGACCGCGGCCGATCCGAGGGTGAGCGTGGATGTGATCAAGGACTTCTCGACGGGCTACCACGCGCGAAACGGCGGAGGCGATTCGATCCGCACCGACGGAGACCTCCCGATCATCGATGTGCGAGCCCTGGCGGAGGTGACCAGGTGACCGCGCCGCAGCCCGTTCCCGGCGCTGCCCCCGAGAAGCGGCCCGCCTTCGAACCTGCGGAGCAGCTGCTCAAGCCCACCGGCTACGACCCGGGGATGCGGCGTCCGACCGCGACGATCGCGGGATTCGTGCTGGTGCTGTTCCGGGTGATCGCCGGCATCCTCGTGCTCGTCGCCCTCATCGCAGGGTGGGACGGGATCGCCGACCAGCTGGACATCTGGGACGGCGGCGGAGCGCTGACGCCGGAGATTCAGCAGCTCACACTGTGGATCGTGGTCGGCTTCGGCGCGGCGGTGCTCGCGGTGGACGCGCTGCTGGCGTACCTGATCTACCGCGGCCTGAACTGGCCGCGCGTCCTGGTGATGCTGATCTCGGCGCTGTCGATCTCGACGGCCTTCACCGCGTGGTGGGCCCAGGGGCAGGAGGTCACGATCCAGGGCACCTTCGTATCGCTGAGCCTGGACATCCTGATCCTGCTCGCCCTGTCGAGCCGGAGCGCGGCCGCGTACGCGCGACGCAACGAGCGCCGCTGAGGCGCCTGCCGCAACGCGGGGTGCCGGGCTCGCGCCTCGTGATCGCGCGAAAGGGGATCCTCGCGATCTCTCGGTGATCGCGGCCCGTGGTGGTGTGCAGCGATTAGCCTGTATCCGGCCGCGTGCGCGGCCAGGGGAGGGGTCCGCGTGTTCGACAGCCCGCTGTCCGCGTCGGCCTACGACGTGCTCGGCGTCGAGCCCACGACCGACGAGGACTCGCTGCGGCGCGCGTACCGGCTGCGGCTTCGCCAGACCCACCCGGACACCGGTGGGGATGCCGCGGTCTTCGTCCAGGTGCAGCGGGCGTGGGAGCTCGTGGGCACCTCCGCCGCGCGGGCGGCGTACGACCGCGGGCACGGCTTCGCCGACGCCCCCGCTCCGGAATGGGCGGGATGGCGCGCGCCCGCGCGCCCCGCGGACACGAGGCCGAAGGCGCGCTCGCACGGGCAGCCGGGCGGATGGCGCAGGGAGCGATACCTCACCCTGATCCGTGAGTGGGCCGGCCGGGGCGTGACGATCGACGATCCGTACGACCCGGCGCTGGTGCGGTCGGCGCCGCGGGATCTGCGTCGCATGCTGGCCGACGCGCTCGCCGAGGAGGCCACCGCGCGCGTGGTCTCCGAACTCGGCATGGGGTACACGGTGTGGCACGACGTGGCCGCCCCGGTCCGCGGCGGGACGGGAGATGACAAGCTCGATCACATCGTGCTGAGTCCTTCGGGACTGTACGCCGTGCTGTCCGAGGACTTCGGCGGTCCGGTGGGCGTTCGGCGAGGCGAGCTCACCGGTGACGGGGTACCCGGCACTCCGGTCGCCGACCTGCTGGCGCGCATGCGCGTCCTCGCGCGGGCGGCCGGTGTCCGGTTCGGCGGCGCCGTCATCGTGCTGCCCGACGACGACCTGGTCCAGGCGGTCACCGACCTCGGCCGAGTGCGCGGAACTCCGGTCGTGCTCGTCGCCCGCGGTGCGCTCTCGAACGTGCTCCGCCAGGGCGTGCCCGGTGCGCGTTCGATCGGTGGCAACGAGATCTTCGACATCCGCACACGACTGCAGCAGGCCGTCCGGTTCGTCTGAGGTTCCCACTGCCGTTCCGCCCTCAGCGTACGGAGCGGCGCAGGGGGTGAGCGTGTCGCAAGTTCGTGGCAGGGTAGACCGGTGGCGCCGCCCCGCCACCTTTCTCTCGACTTTCATTCGGAGATCTCGTGCTCGGCAAACTCCTCTTCCGCTATCTGAAGCAGTATCGCTGGCTCCTGCTCGGCGTCCTGATCTTCCAGTTCATCGCAGCCATGGCATCCCTGTACCTGCCGCGGTTGAACGCCGACATCATCGATCAAGGCGTCGCGCGCGGCGACACCGCCTACATCTGGTCCACCGGCACGTTCATGCTGGTCATCTCGCTCGGCCAGATCGTCGCGTCGATCATCGCCACCTACTTCGCCGCGCGTGCGGCGATGGCGGCGGGTCGCGACATCAGGCTCGATGTCTATGAGAAGGTCAGCGGCTTCTCCGAGCGCGAGGTGTCGAAGTTCGGTCCCGGTTCGCTGATCACCCGCAACACGAACGACGTGCAGCAGGTGCAGATGCTCGCGATGATGGGCGCCACGATGCTCGTCACGGCGCCGCTGCTCGCGATCGGCGGCATCATCATGGCGCTTCAGCAGGACGTCGGGCTGAGCTGGTTGATCGCCGTGTCCGTGCCCCTCCTGCTGCTTTTCGTCCTGCTCATCATCAGCCGCATGGTGCCGCTCTTCCGCAGCTTCCAGAAGAAGCTGGACGCCGTCAACCGGGTCATGCGCGAGCAGCTCACCGGCGTGCGGGTCGTGCGCGCCTTCGTCCGGGAGGACATCGAAGCGGAGCGCTTCGCCGTCGCGAACACCGACATCATGGTGGTCGGCCGCAAGGTCGGGTCCTTGTTCGTGCTGCTCTTCCCGGTGGCCATGCTGGTGCTGAACGTCACCGTGATCGGCGTGATCTGGTTCGGGGCGATCCAGGTCGATGCCGGCACGGTGGAGATCGGAACGCTTTTCGCCTTCATGGCGTACGTCGGTCAGATCCTGATGGGCGTGCTCATGGCGAGCTTCATGACGATCATGATCCCGCGCGCGGCGGTCTCGGCGGAGCGCATCGGCGAGGTGCTCGCCAGCGAATCGACACTCACCCGCGCCGCCAGCCCGGTCACCGCATTCCCCACGCCCGGCACCGTCGCCTTCGACGACGTCGAGTTCACCTACCCCGGGGCGGAATCGCCTGTCCTGCAGGGCATCACGTTCGAGGCGGAGCGGGGTCAGACGGTGGCGATCGTCGGCTCGACCGGATCGGGTAAGACGACGCTCGTCTCGCTCATCCCGCGGCTGTTCGATGTGACCGGCGGGGCGGCGCGCGTCGGCGGAGTGGACGTGCGGGAGGCCGACCTGGATTACCTGTGGAAGGGCATCGGGCTGGTGCCGCAACGACCGTTCCTGTTCTCCGGCACCGTCGCGTCCAACCTCCGCTTCGGGCGTGAAGAGGCGACCGACGAAGACCTGTGGAAGGCTCTCGAGATCGCGCAGGGCAAGGATTTCGTCGAGGAGATGGAGGGGCAGCTGAACGCCCGCATCGCCCAGGGCGGGACGAACGTGTCCGGTGGTCAGCGCCAGCGCCTCGCGATCGCCCGGGCGATCGTGCATCAGCCCGACATCCTCATCTTCGACGACTCGTTCTCCGCGCTGGACCTGTCCACCGACGCCCGACTGAGACAGGCGCTGTGGCGGGAGCTGCCCGCGGTCACCAAGATCGTCGTCGCCCAGCGCGTGTCCACGATCACGGATGCGGATCGCATCGTCGTGCTCGAGGACGGCCGCATGGTCGGCGTGGGGACGCACGACGAGCTCCTGGAGACCAGCGCTACCTACCGGGAGATCGTCGAGTCGCAGCTGGGGGTGGAGGTATGAGCACTCCGGACACCCTCACCGAGGAAGAGCGCCTCGAACTCGAGCTCGCTGAGCAGGCCCGTCAGACGTCGGGAGACTGGGACAGCGTCAAGCCCGGCAAGGCGGCCGACTTCGGCAAGAGCTTCGGGCGATTGATCGGGCTGCTCCGTCCGCACGCGCTCGCGTTCGTCCTCGTATCGATCCTCGGAGCGATCGGCGTCTTCCTCGCCGTCATCGCACCCAAGATCCTCGGCGAGGCGACGAACATCATCTTCGAGGGTGTCGCCTCGAACGCCCTCGCCGCCCAGTTCCCGGACGGCACCTCGCAGGCGGTGGTCGTCGACGCACTCACCTCCGCCGGTCAGACCGATCTGGCGAACATGATCGGTGCGATGAACGACTTCACCGTCGGCACCGGCGTGGACTTCGAAGCCCTGCGGATGGTCATCGTCGCGGTGCTCGCGATCTACGTCGCCTCGTCGTTCCTGAGCTGGGTCCAGGGCTACGTGATCAACATCATCATGGTGCGAACGATGTGGCGTCTGCGCGAATCCGTCGAGACGAAGATCAACCGGCTGCCGTTGTCGTACTTCGACAAGGTGCAGCGGGGCGAGCTGATCTCACGGGTCACCAACGACATCGACAACATCACCCAGACGATGCAGCAGTCCCTCTCCAGCGTCGTCACATCGGTGCTGACCGTGATCGGCGTGCTGATCATGATGTTCTCGATCTCCTGGCAGCTGGCCCTGGTCGCGCTGGTGTCGCTGCCGCTCATGGCGGTGATCTTCGGTGTGATCGGACCGCGCTCGCAGAAGGCGTTCGGCATGCAGTGGCGCAAGGTCGGGCGTCTCAACGCCCGCGTCGAGGAGTCCTTCTCGGGTCACGCGCTCGTGAAGGTCTTCGGTCGCGAGGCCGACTCGCTCGAGAAGTTCCAGGCCGAGAACGAGGAGCTGTACCAGTCCAGCTTCAAGGCCCAGTTCCTCTCGGGCATCATCATGCCCGGCATGATGTTCGTCGGAAACCTCACCTATGTCGGCATCGCCGTCCTCGGCGGGCTCATGGTCGCGAACGGACAACTGCGGCTCGGTGACGTACAGGCGTTCATCCAGTACTCGCAGCAGTTCACGCAGCCGCTCTCACAGCTGGGCGGTATGGCCGCCGTCATCCAGTCGGGCACCGCCTCGGCCGAGCGGGTCTTCGACCTGCTCGACGCCGAGGAGCAGGAACCGGACGCCCCCGACGCGCCCGCGCCGGTCGACGGCGACGGCGTCATCGAGTTCCAGAACGTGCGCTTCTCCTACTCGCCCGAGCAGCCGCTGATCACCGACCTCTCGTTCCGGGTCGAACCCGGCCAGACCGTCGCGATCGTCGGTCCGACCGGCGCCGGCAAGACGACGCTGGTCAACCTCATCATGAGGTTCTACGAACTCGACGGCGGCCGCATCCTGCTGGACGGTCAGGACATCGCGGCCCTCACCCGCGACGATGTCCGATCCCGCACCGGCATGGTGCTGCAGGATCCGTGGCTGTTCGCCGGGACGATCCGCGAGAACATCCGCTACGGCCGCGACGCGGCGACCGACGAAGAGATCGTCGAGGCCGCGACCGCGACCAGGGTCGACCGCTTCGTGCACTCGCTCCCGGACGGCTATGACACGGTCCTGGATGAGGAGGCCTCGAACGTCTCCGCCGGTGAGAAGCAGCTCATCACGATCGCCCGTGCGTTCGTCTCGCAGCCGTCCGTGCTGATCCTCGATGAAGCGACCTCCTCGGTCGACACCCGCACCGAGCTGCTCCTGCAGCACGCGATGGCGGCGCTTCGCGAAGGGCGCACGTCGTTCGTCATCGCCCACCGGCTCTCCACGATCCGCGACGCCGACCTGATCCTGGTGATGGAGCACGGCGACATCGTCGAGAAGGGCACCCACGAGGAGCTCATCGCCGCGCAGGGCGCGTACTGGCGGCTGTACCAGTCGCAGTTCGAGCAGGCAGCGACCGACCTGGACGCGCAACCGGATCAGACCGGGACGGTCCCGGTAACGGCGGATGCCGCCCACGCACTGCCCGTGACGACGGATGCCGCGTCCGAAGGCGCCGCGGAGATCACGTCGACGTAGCCCGGCTCTCCGTTGCGCGTGGATCCGTGATCAGCCGAGGAGCTTCGCCTTCGCGGCGGTGAACTCGGCGTCGGTCAGGATGCCGGCATCCTTCAACGACCCCAGCTTCTGCAATTCGGCCACCAGGTCGACCCCGCCCGCGGGCGCCGGCGCGGCCGCAGGTGCGGGCTGCGCATATTGCGCCGCGGCCGCCTGCGCCGCCGCGTCGACCTGCGCCTGCTGCTGAGCGGCTTCGTACTGCTGCTGATCCTGCTGAGTCTGCGCCTTCTCCTGCTGGTGCCGCTGCACGCTCCCGCTCACGGCGGTCGCGGTTCCGGCCACCACGGCGGTGCGCGCGGCCATGCCGATCAGACCAGGACGACCCATTCTGCGAATTGGCATCTTCTTCTCCTCAGTTCATTTCCGCGGCCTCGAGGACCGCGTTGACGACGGGGGCGGGAATGCGCTCGGCACGCAGAACCACCCCGCCGGATGTTGCGAGCCGTTCGGTGAGCGTGCGTGCATACGCCAGTTCCAGGGCGACGAGCGCCGCCGATGCCCCCGGCGGGATCAGTTCGGCGAGTTCCTCGATGTCCTCGTCCCCGGTGATTCCCGCAGCGAGGAACTCGATCTCGCCAAGGCCGTACTCCGCCGACTCTTCTTCGATCTCCGTCACCGTCACATCGCCGTCCAGCGATTTCGTCACCAGGACGAAATCGAGCAGTCGCACCAGCCCGTTCTCGATGAGGTCCAGCAAGGCGCTCATCACGCCGGGCGACGGACGTTCGCCCTCGAAACCGACGAGATAGAGCTCGACCGGACCGAACGTGAATTCTGTCATCAGGTTTCCTTTCCTCGGGTCCCGGCATCCGCGATGCCGTCTCCAGCCCGTGCGACCGGACGGCGATCGATGCCGTCGCGATCGCCGGAAACACGTCGACCGTGCGCACGATCGACCTCATCGCGAGCGCTTGCACTGCGATCGTGGCACCCGCACCCGCTCCCAGCAAGAGGTTCGGCTACGCGACCCCGACGAAGGGGACTGACCCCGCGGCGGCTCCTGCCATACCCTTGCCGTCATGGAGGCGGAACCCGCCCGGCCGACCCGTCGCGTCAACGAGTCCCACGAACTCGTGGCGATCATCCTGCTGTCGCTGGTTGCCGTGCTGACCGCGTGGTGCGGCTTCGAATCCGCCAAGTGGGGCGGCGACTCGTCGGTGGCTTTCAGCGAGGCGTCCGCGGCGCGCATCGAGGCGTCCGACTTCGACAGCCAGGCGCGGGATGCCCGCAGCATCGATCTCGCGATCTACGCGCAGTGGGTGCTGGCCGAGGTGAACGGCGAACCTGAGCTCGCCGCCTACATCCAGGACCGCTTCTCACCCGAGTTCGCCGTCGCCTTCGACGCGTGGGAAGCCGACGGCCGCAAGGAGCGCGGCCCGTTCGTGATGCCGGAGTACGTGCCGCCGGGGACGACGGAAGGCAAGAAGGCCACGGCGCGGGCCGGCGCGCTGCAAGCCGACGCGCTTGATTTCAACGACAAGGGCGACAACTACTCGCTGATGACCGTGCTGTTCGCCCTGGTGCTGTTCCTGGCCGCGATCGCACAGCGCGGGATCTCGCTGCTGGCCGCGCGCATCGTTCTCGGGGTGGCCGGGGCGATCGCACTGACGGGTCTGGTGGTGCTGTTCACCTTCCCCATCCGACTCTGACTCAGAGCCCGTGCACCGCCCGCAGGCGCCCGTCCGCGACGGCGGCGGTGAAGGCCTGGTAGTCGGCCTCGTTCTGATCCGCATAGGCCTCGGCGAAGGCCGCGATCGACTCCTCGAAGGCGTCGGACTTGCCGAGATACGCCGCGATCTCGACGCGGTCCCCGGATCTGCCGTGCGCGCGCGCGAGGGTCTCACCGCAGATCCACGCGTACAACAGGGTCCCGCGCGGGACGGCCTTCTCGGCATCCAGTGAGCCCTTCCAGTCGTGCAGCTGCCGAACGTAGAAGTCGCGCTCGATCCGTCCTTCGCCCCGGACCCGCTGCCAGCCGAGGAAGATGTCGCTGGATGCCTGCATGAGGCGTTGCCCGCGCACGACGCGCTCGCCTTGATTGTCGTACTCGCACGGCTCGAGGAACCGCTCCAGGACAGAGGCCTGAGCCTCCTTCGCCTGCAGGAACAGCGGATCGAGTTCGTCCCGCCCGCGCATCAGCACGATCCACGCGCGGGTGCCGACGCTGCCGACTCCGACCACCTTCCGCGCCATGTGCACGTACGTGTACTCGGACAGGGGATGCCGCGCGGATGCGAACAGGGTGTTCCGGTAGGACGCGAGGATCTCTCGCGCCGCTTTCTCGGGATCGTCGATGTCGGTGTCGTCGAGGAGGTCTTCGACCGGGACGATCAGCGGCGGGTCTCCGATGATCCGCATCTGCCCGCCATCCGTGGTCACGAGCTTCGCGAAGGCCTGCATGCTGTCCTTCGTGAGCGCCTTCGCGACGACGGCATCGAAGGTCTTGACCTGCCGTTTCGCTGCGCGTTCCGCCTGCCGCTCGTCGTGCAGCCACGCCTGCATGGTGTCGACGTCGAGGTGGTCGTACCACGCGTCCAGGACCGTCGACTCGGCCGCCGCCAGCATCCGTTCCCGGTATGCCCGCCCGGCGGCGAGGATGATCGCGCGGCGATCCTTATCGTCGAAGCCGCGATGCCGCCCCGCGATCTCGAAGCTGGCGACGAGGCGCTTCACGTCCCATTCGAACGGCCCGGGGTGCGTCTCGTCGAAGTCGTTGATGTCGAAGACGAGATGGCGCTCGGCGCTGCCGAAGAGTCCGAAGTTCGACAGGTGCGCGTCACCGCACAGCTGGACGGTCAGGCCGCTGTTCGGCGTCGTGGCGAGGTCGGCTGCCATGAGGAGCGCCGCACCCCGGTAGAAGGTGAAGGGCGAGACCATCATGCGACCGTGGCGCACCGGCACGAGGTCCGGCACGCGCGAGGTCGCCTGTTCTTCGAGCAGCGACACCGGGTCGGCACGATCTGCGGGCGGCGACCAGACCGCGTGGCTGGTGCGAGGGGTTCGGATGCGCGCGGCCCTGCCGAAGGCGCGTCGGCCGTCGAAATCGGACGGCGCCGGCGGTGTCATCGTCGTGGACTGAGCCTGATCGGACATGCTCTTCTCCCCTGATCGTTGCGCCCGCAACGAGGGCGCCCTCGGAGTGTTGCGCACAGTCTGTCACTCGGAGGCGCGGAGGAATACTGTCTAGCTCACGGCAGCGGGATGCCGTCGGAGGGGGTTCGTATGTCCGGAAGAGGGTCGACCGAACGCCGCCCGCTGAGCTCGCCTCGCGCGGCCGCGATCGCCGGTGTGCTGTTCGCGGTGCTGTTCACGGCGGCGCTGGTGCTCATGCGATCGGCTCTCCCAGAAACGCTCTCGGGCGACCCCGATTGGCTTGATCAGGCCGCCGCGACGCGCATCAGCATCGGGCTCGGACTGGTGCCGTTCGCCGGCATCGCATTCCTCTGGTTCATGGGAGTCGTCCGCGACCGGTTCAAGGAGTCCGAGGACCAGTTGTTCTCCTCCGTGTTCATCGGCAGCGGCCTCCTGTTCCTGGCGATGGTGTTCGTCTCAGCGGCGATCGCGGGTGGGATCGTGGCAACGGTGCCGTTCTTCAGCGATGCGGGCACGCGGGCTGAGATCACGACGTTCGGTCGTGCGCTCATGCTGCAGGTCAGCAACATCTATGCGCTGCGCATGGCCGGGGTGCTGCTGATCTCGTTGGCCACGATGTGGCTGCGCACCGGCGTCATGCCGCGGTGGCTCGCGTTCGTGACGTACGCGGTCGCCGTCGTCCTGCTCGTCGTGACGACGCTCAGCCTCTGGGTCACGCTCATCTTTCCCGCGTGGGTCCTCGCCGTGAGCGTGCTGATCCTCGTGCAGAACTACCGGCGCGGCACGGCAGTGCGCGCCGCATCGGGCTGACAGCGGTCAGTTCAGCCCGAACAGATCGAGCGGGTGGGTGAGCCGCCACCACGGGCTCGGCGGCTCGATGTCGGCTGCGAGCCCGAGCGTGGTGCTGGTCGAATCCAGCGGACCGCGAACCGCGAGGGTCCCGACGCTCGCACCCTTCTCGCGTGCGTCGCCGAGGGCGACGTCCGTCGTGACGGCGCCGATCGAACCGTTCCAGAGGATGACGCTCGCGTCGTCCTCGGTCACGATGGCGACGTTCTCGCCCCACTCGGTGGTCACGTGCCCGACGACCGTGCCTTTCACCACCGAAGGAGTCGGCTGCAGCGCGAGTTCGACCTCGGAGTACAGCGTCCGCGACACGGCGAGACGGACGTCGTCGTCGGGCTGGCCCAGGACGGCACTGTAGACGCGCACGGTGGTCTCGCCGACGACGATGTCCTTCGCGGAGAGCAGGTTGAACGAGTCGAGCGAGCCCGTCTTGATGCCCACCACTCCGGGATCGGCGAGCAGTCCATTGGTGTTCGCCACGAGCCCGGCGCCGGGCAGTTCGACCGCCGGCTTCGCGACGATTTCGGCGATCACCGGATGCGCCATCGCCCGCTGCGCCAGCGCGATGAGCGCGTCCGGGCTGGCGGCATTGCCCGGATCCAGTCCCGTCGGTTCCACGACGGTGACGCCCGGGACGCCGTGGGCTCTCAACCACCCGTTCGCGGCACGGGCGAACACTGCGTCGGTGGGCCAGAGGGTGCTGGCCAGCCGGTCGGCGTAGTTGTTGGCAGAGCCGATGAGCATGCCCTCGAGCATCTGGTACTGCGTGAGCGAGCCGCCGACCGGGACATCCAGCGCCGACTCGCCGTTCTCGCGGTAGCCCCAGTACGCGCTGCTGTCTCTCGCGGTGAAGCGGAAGTCCGGGCCCTGCTCGCCGAGGGCGAGCGGCATCTCATCGAGCACGAGGAGGGCCGTCACGACCTTCGTGATGCTCGCGATGGGTGCGGGCTCGACGGTGGAGGTGGCGAGCCCGTCGATGCCCGCAACGGACACCGAGGCGCTTCCGGCTGCGGGCCAGCTGAGCACGGCGGCGGGCGCCGCGAGCGGTTGGATCTGGGCGGCCTCGACCGTCGGTGACACGGCGTGCAGCGGCCACAACAGCGTTGTTCCGGAGTACGCGCCGAGCAGAAGCGCGATGATCGCGATCGGCACCAGGACGCCGGCACGCCACAGCGAGCGGCGCGGCACGTCCGCGAGCAGCTCCGGCTCGACGGCGAGATACGGGGATGCCGGTACGGCGAGAGTCCGGGCAGCGGGAGGTGTGAGGGCGAGGGTCCGTTCGTCCACCCAGCCGAACGCGACCCGCCTGCTCGTCCGGGACGGGGCGGTCCGGCGCGGGGACGCGCTCGTGGGGCCGATCTCCGATCCGGCCGCGACGGCCGTCGACGCGCCGACCGCGGGAGCCGGCGTGGACGAGGCTCCGGGAGTGGCTGCGGTCACCTGGGCCAGAGCGCCGGACACCGCGACGGTCTGCGGTTCGGCCGCGTCGAGTGAGCCGTTCCCGTATCGCGCGTCGGCGCGCTGCGCCTGCGCCGCACGGCGTGCGGAACGTCGCGTAGGCGTGGCGTCGTCATCCGGAGTCACCCGCCCAAATTACCCCCTGTCGCGCCGGGCTATAGACTCGTTCCGTCAACACGGGAGTCCGGTGTGCCGGGCTGAGAGGAAGCGAACACGCTTCGACCGTCGAACCTGATCTGGGTCATGCCAGCGCAGGAAGGAGATCTACATGAGCACCACCACGTCCTCATCTCGTCCCACACGCCGCGGTTTCTCGGGAATCGTCTGGCGGTGGCGGGTCGTCGACATCGTCGTCGCCAGCGTCATCGCCGTCGCCTGCTCACTGGTGTTCCTGCTCTGGAACGTGGGCTATGAGGCGCCCAGCGCGCTTCTGAAGCCCCTGTTGCCCGGTGTGCAGGGACTGCTCGCCGGGCCATGGTTGGTCGCCGGTGTGCTCGGCGCGCTCATCATCCGCAAACCGGGAGCGGCTCTGTACACGGAAGTCGTCGCTTCGGTCATCTCGGCGCTCATCGGCAACCAGTGGGGACCTCTGACGATCGCCTCCGGGCTGGTGCAGGGCCTGGGTGCCGAACTGGTCTTCCTGCTGTTCGCCTATGCCGTCTGGCGACTGCCGGTGGCGATCCTCGCCGGAGCCGGAGCGGGTTTCGCGTGCGGCATCAACGACCGCATCCTCTGGTATGCCGGCGCCGACACCACCTTCACGATCGTGTACATCGTCGCGACCACGATCTCGGGCGCGCTGATCGCCGGCGCCGGCTCGTGGTTCGTCGCCCGCGGACTGGCGGCCACGGGCGCCCTGGGGCGATTCGCCTCGGGTCGCGAAACAACGCGGCGCGTCTAGCGTGTCGCCGCTCACGTGACCGCCGGGGTCGGCGTCGCCCGACCCGCGGCGATCGAGGCTCACGGGTGGGGCTGGCGCTACGCGACGCGCCTGCGGTGGGCGCTCCAGGACGTGTCGTTCCGGATCGCCCCGGGCGAGCACGTCCTCCTGCTGGGAGCATCCGGTTCGGGCAAGTCGACTCTGCTGCATGCGCTCGCGGGCGTGCTCGGCGGTGACGACGAGGGCGAGCAGACGGGGGAGCTGACACTGGCGGGCGAGGCGGCGGCGCGGGTGCGCGGCCGCGCCGGTATGGTCCTGCAGGATCCGGACAGCCAGGCCATCCTCGCCCGCGTCGGTGACGATGTCGCGTTCGGCTGCGAGAACCTGGGCGTGCCGCGCTCCGAGATCTGGCCGAGGGTGCGTGCGGCGCTCGACGCGGTGGGGCTGGACGTCCCGCTGGACCGATCGACCTCGGCGCTTTCGGGCGGGCAGAAGCAGCGACTCGCGCTGGCCGGGGTCCTCGCCATGCAGCCCGGCGTGATCCTGCTGGATGAGCCGACCGCCAACCTCGATCCGGCCGGAGTCGTCGAGGTGCGCGACGCGGTGCGCCGCGCGCTGGATGCGACCGGCGCGACGCTCGTGGTGGTCGAGCACCGGCTGGATGTCTGGCTGCCGCTCGTCGACCGCGTCCTCGTCCTGGGCGGTTCCGCCTCCGGTCAGCAGGGGGTCCTCGCGGACGGCTCGCCCGATGAGGTCCTCCGGACGCGCGGGCGGGAGCTCGCCGCCGGCGGGGTGTGGGTGCCCGGCATCCCCCCGGCGTTCCCACCGCCCCCGGCGCACAGCCCCGGACCCACGCTCCTGACCGCGGCGTCGCTCACCGTCTCCCGCGTGCGCGGCACTCCGGTCACGGGTCCCCTCGACCTGCGTGTGAACGCGGGCGAGGTGCTCGGCATCGTCGGTCCGAACGGTGCGGGCAAGTCCACCCTCGGGCTGACGCTCGCGGGACTCATCCCACCCGAAGCCGGCCGCGTGTCGGCATCCGCACGGCTGTCGGCGGGGATGAGGGGCGATCCCATCGCGTGGCCCTCGCGCGGTCTGCTCACCCGAATCGGGACGGTCTTCCAAGATCCCGAGCATCAGCTGCTGACCACGACCGTCCGCGCCGAGCTCGAGGTGGGTCCCCGTGCGCTCGGGCTGCCGGCGGCCGAGACCGCCGCGCGCGTCGACGAGCTGCTGGAGCGCCTGCGTCTCGCGCCGCTCGCGGACGCGAACCCGTACACGCTGTCCGGCGGTGAGAAGCGGCGGCTGACGGTCGCCGCGATGCTCGCGACGCGTCCGCAGGTCCTCGTGCTGGATGAGCCGACCTTCGGCCAGGATGCTGTGACCTGGGCCGAGCTCGTCGCCATCATCGCGGGGCTGCGCGATGGCACCGACCGCGAAGGCGGCGCCGCAGTGGTCGCGATCACGCACGACCAGACCGTGCTCGACGCGCTGCGCGCGCGGCGGCTCGCGGTGGGAGCAACGCAGTGACGCGGGTGGATACCCCCGTGCGGCGGGGACCGATCGCGGCTCTGAATCCGGTGGCCAAGCTGGGCGCGGCGCTGCTGATCGCACTGCCCCTCGTGCTGACGATCGACCCGGTCTCGGCCGCCGTCGCGCTCGTGCTGGAGCTGCCGCTGCTGCTGGCGGCTGGGCTGCGCTGGCGCGAGTTCTGGCTGCGCACCGTCCCGATCTGGATCGCCGCCCCTCTCGCGGGCGTCACGATCGCGCTCTACGGGGCGACCAGCGGCGAGGTCTACGCCGAGTGGTTCGTGGTCCGCATCAGCGAAGGCTCGCTGATGCTCGCCCTCGCCACCTTCTTCCGCGTGCTGGCGATCGGACTGCCCGCGGTCGTGCTCTTCGTCACCGTGGATCCCACGGATCTGGCGGACGGCCTCGCTCAGCTGCTGAAGCTCCCGGCACGGTTCGTACTGGGAGCCCTCGCGGGCATGCGGCTTCTCGGGCTGCTGACCGACGACTGGCGCGCGCTCGCCCTCGCCCGACGCGCCCGCGGGGTCGCGGACACCGGGCGCGTGCGCAGGGTCGTCGGAATGGCGTTCGCGCTGTTCGTCCTCTCGATCCGGCGGGGATCGACGTTGGCGACGGCGATGGAGGCCCGCGGGTTCGGGGGGGACGGCTCACGGACGTGGGCGCGCGAGTCCCGGTTCGGGGGGGACGGCTCACGGACGTGGGCGCGCGAGTCCCGGTTCGGCTGGCGAGAGTGGATGCTGCTGGCCGCCGGTGCCGCGATCTCCGCGACCGCGGTGACGGTCGCCGTGCGAACCGGGGCGTGGAACTTCATCCTCGGGCCGGTGTAGCGACCTCAGGTCGCGTTCGGCCGCTCGCGGCAGTACGCGAGGCGGACATGATCGGGCGCGATGCCGTACGCGTCGATGAGGGCGCTTTCCACCCCGGCCCGTGGTTCCACTCGTGCTCATCGCCGCCATGATCATGTGGTCCAGCGGTGACCCGCCATCCTTGCGCGTGGCACGCGCCTCTGCCGCCCGGGGCGACGGCCTTGCGCCCGGCGACCGCCGGGCCGTGCGGGTAGCCTGGTCGTGCGGCCAGCCCCCTCGATCCACCTGTGGCGGAACTCGGTCCCACGTATGCTGGAACTCAGTGCCGGGTTCGACGCGCGGCAGGTTCGAAGGAGAACACATGGACATCACCGGCGCCTCCGCCCTCGTGACCGGCGGCGCGAGCGGCCTGGGGCTCGCGACGGCTCGTCGCCTGACCGCGGCCGGTGCGACGGTCACGATCATCGATCTGCCCACCTCGGCAGGCGCCGACGTCGCCGCCGAGCTCGGGGGCGCCTTCGCGGCGGCCGATGTCGCGGATCCTGGCCAGGTCGCCGCAGCGGTGCAGGTGGCCGCGGCCGCGGGGCCGTTGCGCGTCGTGGTCAACTGCGCGGGGATCGCGCCTCCCGCGAAGGTGCTCGACCGGGACGGGAATCCCTCGCCCCTGGACGCGTTCGAGCGCATCATCCGCGTCAACCTGATCGGCACGTACAACGTGATCGCGCAGGCATCCGCCGTGATGGCCCGTTCCGAGCCCGTCGGCGCGGCGGTCGGTGCCGGTTCCGGCGACCGCGGCGTCATCATCAACACCGCCAGCGTCGCCGCGTTCGACGGCCAGATCGGGCAGCCTGCGTATTCCGCGAGCAAGGGCGGCGTGCACGCCATGACCCTCCCGATCGCGCGGGAGATGGCGCGGTACGGCATCCGCGTGCTCACGATCGCGCCCGGAATCATGGAGACACCCATGCTGGCGGGGCTGCCGCAGGCGGCACAGGACTCCCTCGGCGAGCAGGTGCCCCACCCTCAGCGGCTCGGACGCCCCGACGAGTACGCGCACCTGGTGATGGCGATCGTCGAGAACGACTATCTCAACGGCGAGACCATCCGCTTGGATGGCGCGATCCGCATGGCACCCCGATGATCCGCACGGCACCCAGCCAAGGAGCCCCCATGTCCGAACCCATCCTGTTCTCCGTCGTCGACGGTCTCGGCCGCATCACCCTCAACCGCCCCGCGAGACTGAACGCCTTCGACGAGGCGACCGCACGGTCGTGGGAGCGGATCACCGCCGAGGCTGTCGCCCGCGACGATGTCGGGGCGATCCTGCTGGATGCCGAAGGGCCCTCCTTCTGCGCGGGCGGCGACGTCCTCTCGATGGCCGCGGGCGGGCTCTCCGCAGCCGGCATCGCCGAGCTGGCCGGCGTCATCAACCGCGGCATCCTGTCGTTGACCGAATCCTCCACGCCCGTCGTCGCGGCCGCGCAGGGCACCACTGCCGGGGGTGGTCTCGGCATCCTCCTCGCCTCCGACTACGCGATCGTCGGCGAGGATTCCCGCATCGGGAGCCTGTACGCGAACATGGGGCTCACCCCCGACCTGTCCGTCACGGCCCACCTGGGTCGGGCCGTCGGACAGCGCCGCGCACTGCAGCTCGTGCTGCAGAATCGCCTGCTCAGCGCCGCCGAAGCGGTGGAGTGGGGTCTGGTGGCGGAGGCCGTCGCACCCGACCAGGTGCGAGCCCGCGCCGAGGCCGTCGCCCGCTTCTGGCTGGCCGGCGCGACGGCCGCCTACGGGCAGGCGAAGCGCCTGGTCCGAGCCGCACCCGAACGCACCGTCGTCGAGCAGCTCGAGGACGAGGCCCGCACGATCGGGGCCGCGCTGGAAACGGCCGAAGCCCAAGCGCGCGTCGCAGCGTTCGCCGCGGCATCCCGCACTCCGCGTGACTCGGCCCAGGCAACGAAGACTGCAGGACGCTGAGGCACCGCGCCCCAGCTCTCCGACCGGAAGGACTCCCCGATGACAGACAAGCCCCTCGCAGGCAAGACCATCCTGATGTCCGGCGGCAGCCGCGGCATCGGTCTCGCGATCGCGCTGCGTGCCGCCGGCGACGGCGCCAACATCGCACTGCTGGCCAAGACCGACTCACCGCACCCGAAGCTGGAGGGCACCGTCCACTCGGCGGCGGAGCAGATCCGGGCAGCGGGGGGCAATGCGCTGCCGATCGTCGGCGACGTGCGCAACGACGATGACATCACCGAGGCGGTGCTCAAGACCCAGGGCGAGTTCGGCGGCATCGACATCGTGGTGAACAACGCGAGCGTCATCGATCTGTCGCGGTCGCTCGAACTCACCGCGAAGAAGTACGACCTGATGCAGGACGTCAACGTGCGCGGCACCTTCATGCTGTCGCAGGCGGCCGTTCCGATGCTGCGCGATGCCGAGAACCCGCACATCCTCTCGCTCTCGCCGCCGCTGAACCTGGACCCGAAGTGGCTCGGCGCGCACACGGGCTACACCCTCGCCAAATACGGCATGACCATGGTGACGCTCGGGTTCGCCGCGGAGTTCTCGAAGGACGGGATCGCGGCCAACACGCTCTGGCCGCGGACGACGATCGCGACCGCGGCGGTGCAGAATCTGCTCGGCGGCGATCTGGTGATGGCCGCGAGCCGCACACCGCAGATCTACGCGGATGCGGCCTATCAGGTGCTCATCCGCCCGGCAGGCGAGTGCACCGGGCAGACCCTCATCGTCGAGGACGTGCTGACGGATGCCGGGATCACCGACTTCGCGCCGTACGCGGCGGTACCCGGCACTCCCGACGCCCGCCTGTTCCCCGACATCTTCCTGTAGCCCACCCTTCTGACCGCGAGACCGGATAGACGCCACGAGACGGGGGTGAACGCACTCTGTCTCGCGGCGTCTATCCAGTCTCGCGGCCGCGGGCGCGGCTCAGTGCTCGTTGCCGGTGAGCAGCAGGATGCCGCCGAGGCCGATCATGAGCCCGCCGCCGGTGGCCGACAGGGCCGCGATGCGCTTCGGCGACTTGCCGAACCAGGAACGGGCGGCCGACGCCGCGAGCGCCCACACCGCGTCTGAGAGAAGGGCGATCACGAAGAAGATGAGCCCGAGCTCGAGCATCTGCAGCGGCACCGAGCCGGACTGAAGGTCGACGAACTGCGGCAGCACGGCGACGAAGAATGCGATGGTCTTCGGGTTGGTGATGCCCACCACGAAACCCTCGCCGAGCTGTCGCCAGTGCGAGCGCGGCAACGCGCCCGCCGTTGCCGCCGCTGCGGCGCGGTTGCGGTGCCGGATCGCCTGCACTCCGAGGAACATCAGGTACAGCGCACCGGCGATCTTGACGATCGTGAACAGGATCACGGACTGCGCGACGAGTCCGCCGACGCCGAGTGCGACCAGTCCGATGACCGGCAGGAGCCCGAGCGCGTTGCCGAGCACGCTCAGCAGCCCGCCGATGCGCCCGAGCGCGAGGGCGCGTCCGATCGTGAACAGCACGCTCGGGCCGGGGATCACGATGAGCACGATCGAGGCGACGACGAAGGCGGCGAGACTGTCCGGCGGAACCACATCCACACGATAGCCGTCCACCCGCGCCCGGCGGGCTGTCCGCCAGCCGTTGCGCAGGTGGGTCGCCTACCCTGGGACCATGACCGCCACGCCCGAGACCCCCATTCGTCAGGCGCGTCCGGCGACGGCTGCGGCCGGCGCTGTAACCCAGGTGCGGCCGAAGACCGAAGGCTGGTCGCAGAAGAAGGACGCCACCGGCCGCCCCCTCCTGCAGTTCGCCAGTCCCAAGCGCGGCAAGCCCCCGGTGCACCTCGCCGATCTGACGCCCGAAGAGCGTGTGGCCAAGGTGCAGGAGCTCGGGATGCCGGGGTTCCGCGCCAAGCAGCTCGAGACGCACTACTTCACGCACTGGACCCACGACCCTGCCGCCATGAGCGACCTGCCCGCCGCCGGCCGCGAAGAGTTCGTCCACGGGATGCTGCCTCCACTGCTGACGGAGGTGCGACGGCTCGAGACCGACCGTGGCGACACCATCAAATTCCTGTGGAAGCTGCACGACGGCGCGCTGGTGGAGTCGGTGCTCATGCGCTACCCGGGACGCATCACGCTGTGCGTCTCGTCCCAGGCGGGGTGCGGCATGAACTGCCCGTTCTGCGCGACCGGCCAGGCAGGCCTCACGCGCAACATGTCGGCGGCCGAGATCGTCGAGCAGATCGTGCGCGCGAACCGGCTCATCGCCGACGGGGGACTGGGCGGCAAGAAGAAGGACGACCACTCCGCCGAGCGGGTCAGCAACATCGTGTTCATGGGCATGGGCGAGCCGCTGGCCAACTACGCGCGCGTGATGCAGGCCGTGCGCGTCATGACCGACAAGAAGCACGGGCTCGGGATGAGTGCGCGGGGCATCACCGTGTCGACGGTCGGGCTCGTGCCGGCGATCATCAAGCTTGCGAACGAGGACATCCCGGTGACGTTCGCGCTCTCGCTGCACGCGCCCGATGACACGTTGCGGGACGAGCTGATCCCGGTCAACTCCCGCTGGAAGGTCGACGAGGCGCTGGACGCGGCGCGCAACTACTTCGACAAGACCGGTCGGCGCGTGTCGATCGAATACGCGCTGATCAAGGACATGAACGATCACGGATGGCGCGCCGACCTGCTGGCCGAGAAGCTCAACGCGCGCGGCCGGGGCTGGGTCCACGTGAATCCGATCCCGCTCAACCCGACGCCGGGCTCGATCTGGACCGCGTCCGAGGTCAGCGTGCAGAACGAGTTCGTCCGCCGGCTCAACGATGCCGGAATCCCGACGACCCTCCGCGACACCCGTGGCAAGGAGATCGACGGCGCGTGCGGACAGCTGGTCGCCACGACCGAGGATCAGGCCGCCGCCGCGGTCACACCCGCCGAGGACTGACGAACAAGGGCGCGCGAGCGCCCGAGTCCTGACAGAATCTCAGGCATGCCCGCCTGGCTCGCATTTGCGCTGGTAGCGCTCGCGTTCGCCGCCGCCGCCACCTGGGTGTCGCGCCGACTGCTCGACACACCCGTCGGCTGGGTGCGCTGCCTGGTGGCCTCGCTCGTCGTGTTCTCGCTGAGCATCCCACTGGTGTTCTGGATGCTGGAGCAGTCGCACGTCTACGCGGACGGGAAGTTCCTCGTCGCGTGGCCGATCGTCGCCGTCATCTCGGCGCTCATCCTCGGCTGGGTGTTCGCGATCGTTGTGGCCGTCATCGTCGTGAGCGAGTTCCTGGTGCCCACTCGGCCGATGCGCAATCCGATCGCGGTGATCCGCGATGCGATTCGGCGCCGCGATCGGGCCAGGCGCTACGCGCAGATCCTCGTCATCGCCTCGCGCCACGGGATCGGGCTGTACCAGAACCGCGCCAGGGGCTACAGCGACGAGTTGCCGGAGGCGCTCGTCCGCGCGCTCAATGAGGCAGGAGTGACCTTCGTCAAGCTGGGTCAGGTGCTCTCCTCACGCGAGGACGTGCTGCCGCCGCAGTTCATCAAGGCGCTGTCCACGCTGCAGATGGACTCCACACCGATCCCGTGGGCCGAGGCAGAAGCCGCGATCCGCCAGGAACTCCGCCGTCCCCTGGAAGAGGTGTTCGCCGAGGTCGATCAGACGCCGATCGCGGCGGCATCCGTTGCTCAGGTTCACGCCGCGACGCTCCTGAACGGGGCGCGGGTCGTGATCAAGATCCAGCGTCCGCGTGCCCGCGCGCAGGTGACGACCGATCTCGACATCCTCGAGCGATTGGCCGCCGACGCGGAGCGGCGCACCGAGTGGGCACGAGACTATGGTGCGCGCGCGCTGGCCGCAGAGTTCGCGCGGGCTCTGCGCGAAGAGCTCGACTACCGCGTCGAGGCGGCCAACACCGAGATGATCCGCGGCGCGATCGAGCGATCGCACTCCCCGACGCTGAACATCCCCACTGTGTACCGCGATCTGTCCACATCCCGGATGCTGGTGCTGGAGCGAGCGGACGGCATCCCCTTCGGCCGGCTCACGCCGGACGCGCTGCCGCCCGAAGCCGCGCACCGCGTCGTCGAAGGCGTGGTGGACTCGGTCTTCGAGCAGATCGCCGTGCGCGGGGTGTTCCATGCCGATCTGCATGCGGGCAATCTGATCCTCGCGCGGGACGGGACGGTCACGTTGATCGACTTCGGCGCGATCGGCATCATCGAGCGCAGCGTGCGCAGGCTTCTTGCCCCGCTCCTGGTCGCGATCGCGAACGACGACGACGTGTCGACCACCGATATCATCCTGCTGCTCTGCGCACCGGTGTCCGGAGGAAGCGTCGAGCAGACCATTCTGCAGCATGACATCGGGGCCATCCTGACCCGCGTCGCCAATGCGCAAGTGGGTGAGAACGTCTTCAGCGCGCTGATCGACGTGCTGCGCAGGCATCGCCTCGCGATGCCGCCGTCGCTGCTGCTGGTCTTCCGCACCCTCATCTCTCTGGAAGGCTCGCTGCGCCGCCTCGTGCCCGGCTACGACATGGTCGGCCGGGGGCTTTCGCGCGCACCGCACATCGCCCTGCAGCTCGCGTCCCCGCGCGCGGTGGCGTTGAGTATTCAGGCGCAGTCTGCGATCGTCGCCGAGCAGCTGCGGCGACTCCCGCGGCGGATCGAGGGCATCACCCAGGCCCTGCAGGACGGCACCTTCCAAGTGCGGGTGCGGGCGCTGGAGAGTGCGGACGACCGTCGCTGGCTGGACTCGGTCCTCGGCGAGGTGACGGCGACGCTCGTCGGCATCGCGCTGGTGGCCACGGGCTTCTTCCTCGCCGTGTCCGATGTCGGGCCGGAGATCACCGAGGGCGTGCCGGCCTTCTCCTTCCTGGGCAGCGTGCTCGGCCTCGGCGGCA
The DNA here is from genome assembly GCF_039534975.1 of Microbacterium terregens. Lineage (NCBI taxonomy): Bacteria > Bacillati > Actinomycetota > Actinomycetes > Micrococcales > Microbacteriaceae > Microbacterium > Microbacterium terregens. The sequence goes on along the minus strand of NZ_BAAAWH010000001.1, from coordinate 113,716 downwards.
TGCTGCTGCTGCTGCGGAGCCTCAGCGGAGCCTTCCGCCGGCGCGCTCCGGGACGCTGACCCCGCGACCGGACAGCACGGGCCGGGACCCGCGTCAACCCGGCGCCCGGGCCGTCACCCCCGGTAGCGTTGAGCAATGGTCAATTATCGATATCTCGGCAACAGCGGACTCAAGATCTCGGAGATCACCTACGGCAACTGGGTGACGCACGCATCCCAGGTGGACGACACCGACGCGATCGCCACGGTTCACGCCGCATTGGATGCCGGGATCACGACGTTCGACACCGCCGACACGTATGCGAACACGGGCGCCGAGACGGTGCTGGGCAAGGCACTCGCCGGGCAGCGCCGCGAGTCGCTGGAGATCTTCACGAAGGTCTACTGGCCCACCGGGCCGAAGGGCCCCAACGACGGCGGGCTGTCGCGCAAGCACATCCTCGAGGCCATCAACGGTTCTCTCTCGCGTCTGGGCGTCGACTACGTCGACCTGTACCAGGCGCATCGCTACGACTACGAGACCCCACTGGAGGAGACCTTCCAGGCCTTCGCCGATCTCGTCCGGCAGGGCAAGGTCCTCTACGTCGGAGTCTCGGAGTGGACCGCCGAGCAGCTGCGAGCCGGAGCTGCCCTCGCGAAGGATCTCGGCATCCAGCTCATCTCCAATCAGCCGCAGTACTCGATGCTGTGGCGCGTGATCGAGGGCAAGGTGATCCCGGCCTCCGAAGAGCTCGGGATCTCGCAGATCGTCTGGTCGCCGATGGCGCAGGGCGTCCTCAGCGGCAAGTATCTGCCCGGGCAGCCCGCACCCGAGGGCTCGCGCGCGACGGATCAGAACGGCTCCCGCTTCATCCAGGGCTTCCTCGAGGACGACGTGCTGACGGCCGTGCAGCGCCTCAAGCCGATCGCCGACGAGGTGGGCCTGACGATGCCGCAGCTGGCGATCGCCTGGGTGCTTCAGAACCCGAACGTCGCCGCCGCGCTCGTGGGCGCGTCGCGGCCGGAGCAGATCGCGTCGAACGTGGCTGCGTCGGGCGTCACCTTGGATGCCGACACGATGGCTGCGATCGACGCCGCCGTGGGGGGCGTGGCCGTCACCGATCCCGAGGACACCTACTCCGTCTCGCCCGCCTCACGCGTCTGAGGCGCGAGCCGATGGCTGTGACCAGCGCCGGCATCCTCCTCTACCGCCTTGTCGAGGGCGCCCCGGAGGTGCTCATCGCGCACATGGGTGGGCCCTATTGGGCGTCGAAGGATGCCGCGGCCTGGTCGATCCCGAAGGGCGAGTACGACTCCGACTCCGAAGCGGCGCTCGATGCCGCCCTGCGCGAGTTCGCGGAGGAGCTCGGTGTCCCCGCGCCCGACGTGCCGTACGCCGAGCTGGGCACCTTCCCCTACGCATCGGGCAAGCGGGTGACGGTCTTCGTCGCCGACGGCGGAGCGTTCGCCCTCGAGGACCTGAAGTTCGGGACGTTCGAGCTCGAGTGGCCCCCGCGCTCGGGGCGGATGCAGCCCTTCCCCGAGGTGGACCGCGTGGAGTGGACCGGATGGGACGCCGCGCGTGAGCGGCTGGTGAAGGGACAGCGCCCCGCGCTGGACGCGCTGGAGCGTCAGCTCAGCGAAGCGGGCGCCTGAGCTTCTGCTGCCGCGGGGCGGCGCGCGTCGACCGGGCGGATCCCCGTCGCCGCGACGCTGTCCGCGAGGGCCGCTCCGAACCGCCGGATGTCTTCGCGACTGGTGTAGAAGTGCGGTGACACGCGGACGAGTCCGCTCTTGTGCACCACGTCGATCCCGCGGGTCTGCAGCTGTGCGACCAGTCCTTCGGCGTCGTCGGCGCCGAAGCTGATGATCCCTGCCCGCGCCGCGGCATCCGTCACCGGTGTGAACCCCTGCGCCGACACCGTGGCGTCCACGAGAGCGGTCAGGTCGGCGACCCTGCGGTGGATCTCGTCCCACCCGAGCGCATCCAGGTACTGCAGGGTCGCATCCAGGACGTAAAGGCCGGGATAGTTCGGATCGGAGTACTCGAAGCTCTGACTCGGGGGTGGATTGCGGTAGCCGCGGTAGGCGGGCGTGAGCAGCTCGCGCGCGCGTTCCGCGAAGACGCCGATGCTCAGTCCGAAACCCGACAGCATCCACTTGAACACCGCCGCACCGTAGACATCCACCCAGGTGAGGTCGACGTCGATCGCACCGAGTGCTTCGATCCCGTCGACGACGAAGAGCGCCCCCACCCCGCGGCAGGCCCGTCCGAGTCGCTCCAGGTCGAGGCGGGCGCCGGTCACCGCATGCACGTGCGTGACGGCGACCACCCGCGTGCGGGCGTTGATCTGCGCGAGCAGCAGATCCTCGCGCCGCCGCTCGTCGTCGATCACGACCCGGTGCAGGGTTCCGCCGGCCGCTTCGGCCTTCGTCCAGGGCAGCACCACCGACGGGAAGTCGTCGGCGGCGACGACCACCTCATCGCCCGGCCGCCACGACACGCTGTTGGCCGCGAGGTTCATCACGTCGCTGGTGTTCCGCAGGAACGTCACATCCGTGGGCGGCACTCGCAGCAGCTGCCCGACGTGGGCGCGCGCCAACTCGGCGCGACGGATCCACTCGGGCTGCGCTTGGGCACCCCACGTGGCGAGGTGCGAGTAGTACTCGGCCGCGGCCGCCGGCGCGCCCGGCCAGGGCAGCCCCGCCCCCGCGGAGTTGAGGTAGACGCGTCCTTCGCGGTAGGGGAAGTCGACCTTGGCGCGCGTCTCCCACTCGTCGAGGTTCAGCACGGCGACGGCTTCAGGTGTTGCTCGGGATGGACGCGACGGCCTTGATCTCCACCTTGGCGCCGGGGACGGCCAGCGCGGTGACCGAGACGGTCGCGCTCGCCGGCCGAGCGGTGCCGAAGAACTCCGCGGCCACCGGCGCGATCTTCCCGCGGTCGTCCATGTCGGTGAGGAACGTGGTGATCGAGACGACGTCTTGCGGTGTCGCCCCGGCCGCCTCGAGTACGGTGCGCATGTTGGCCAGCACCTGTCGCATCTGCTCGACGACGTCATCGCCGCCGACGACGGCCAGGTCGTTGTCGGTCGGACCGCATCCGGAGAGGAACAGGAGGTTTCCGTGAGCCACGGCGTCGGTGTAGTGACCGATCGGCGGGTGCAGCTTCTCGGCGCGGATCTCTTTCCTCATGGGGGTCTCCTTGGGCAGCTCAGGCGGGGCGCGCGATGGTGGCGGTCCGGGGTCCGGCTGACGCTACCCGAACCGCCGGATGCCGAATACGAGCCTGCCTTGGGGCGGAAGACCGGTCGCCCCGCGCGCTCCGGCTTCGTATGGTCGATCGAATGTCGGGAATGAGTACGGACGAGTGGACGCAGCGGGTGCGACGGGACTTCCCGTACCGCCCGGACTGGGTGTACCTGCAGTCGGCGGGCACGGGACTGGCGTTTCCCGGCGCCGCGACGGCGGCGGGTCAGTACTACCTCGACGTCGCCGGGCTCGGCTGCGACGCGCAGTCGCTGTGGCAGGTGCCGGTGGTGAGCGCACGGGAGCGGATGGCGCGGCTGCTCTCGGTTCCCGTCGACGAGGTCGGCTTCTTCCGCAACACGAGCGAGGTGATCAACCTCGCCGCGCACAGCGTCGCCTGGCAGCCGGGCGACACCATCGTCGGGATGGCCGACGAGTACCCGTGCAACGTCCTCCCGTGGGAGGCGGCACAGGCCCAGGGCGTGACATACGTGCGGGTGCAACCCGATCCGAACTCGGATCGGGAACAGCAGCTGCTGGACGCGCTCACCCCGCGGACGCGTGTGCTGAGCGTCTCGCACGTGCACCCCTGGACCGGCACCAAGGTGGACCTGACACGGCTGGGCAAGGCGTGCCGCGAGGTGGACGCACTGCTCATCGTGGACGGAATCCAGGCCCTCGGAGCGACGCCGGTCGACCTTGCGTACGTCGACGTGTACGGCGCGGGCATGTTCAAGTGGATGCTCTCCGGTTTCGGAACCGCCGTGGGCGTCTTCCGGGAACGCGCGCGCAGCATGCTGACTCCGATCTTCCGCAGCTACGCCAATCCGGCGCCGAGCACGTCCTTCGCCTACGCCGCGCCGAACGTCCCGGGGCTGTACGTGCTCGATGCGACCCTCGGGTACCTCGAGGAACTGGGCTGGGATCGGATCCACGGTCAGGTCGAGGACCTCACCGCGCGAACGATCGAGGCCCTGGGCGGGCTGGGCATCGCCCCGGTCACCCCGGCTCACGCGCGCGCCGGGATCATCGGATTCGACGTTCCCGACTCCACCCGCGTCGCAGGTGAGATGGCGCGGCGAAAAGTCTCCGTCTCCGACAAGGAGGGGCGGGTTCTCGTCTCGCCCTACTTCTACAACACGCCCGCCGACATCGATCGGTTCGCCGAAGCGCTGGCGGACGCGCTGGAGGTCATCGGCCGGGATTGAGCGCGGTCGGCTCACTGCCGACCCGGCGGGCAGGGCGCCTCACCGCGCTGGGCTCATTGCCATCCCGGCGGCGGGACGGCGGATGCCGGCACGGCGACCACGCCGCCGCTCGGCAGGAGCGTGTATCTGACCGGCTTCTCGGGTGCCGTGTTCTCGCCGGCCGAACCGGCGTGACCGGACGGCAGCACCACCGACACGGGATCGGACCGTGCGCCGTCGACCGGGACGCACGCGATCGACGGCTCCGGGTCGCCCACGACGACCATGCAGATCTGCGCATCGACGGTCGGCCCGACGCCCACGCTCCGCCCGTACAGCGCGCCGTACGGGCGGAGCTGCTCGCGGATGAGCCGGCCGGCGATCTGCTGCATCCCCGGCGCCGCCAGCAGCTGATCGCGCAGGCCGTCGAGGTACCGCTCGTATCCGACCTCGTACGACAATGCCCGGTTCTCCAGCGCGACCGCCGCGGTCTTGGCGTAGCCGGACGGAAGCGTCTCGAACCGATGCGAACCCCACGCCGCCGCACCCAGCACGACGGCGAGGACCGCCGTGCCCGCCAGCAGCGCGGTATGCCCGCGTGGCCGCCGACCGGTCGACCGTGCGACCGGCACGGATGCGGGGACGACCCCGGCATCCGGTGCCGGCGTCTCCGGCGCGGCGATCGTGGGGACGGGGGGTCGGCCGGTTTCGTCGGATGCCGCTGCCGAGAGCTCCCGGCGCATCCGCGCGCGCTCTTCGAGCGCGCTCAGGCGGGACACCGCGCGGGGATCGTCGAAGATGTCGGCATCCGGTCCGTACGCACGCCTGCGCAGCACATCGAGCTCGCTGCGCTCGGCGTGCGGAGCGTCGCCGGCCGGGACCTCTGCCACGCATCCAGGTTACGTCCGCGCCGGCTCGGCCGGGGCGGCGCTCGTGCCCGGATCCCCTGCGGCCGCACTGATCCCGAGACGGCGAGCAGCAGCCATTTCCGAGCCTGCACCACCGCTCGCGAGCGGTGCGGCGGGAGGGCTGGGCGCTGCGGCCAGTGTATACGGAAAAGCCGCCGTCACTCGCTCAGGTGCAGCGATCAGCCTTCTGTGTATACAATAAGGCCTCAGGCTGGGTGAGGAGGCGTGTGATGAGAGCAAGCGACCGCGCCTACCGCACGCTGCTGGACGAGATCCAATCCGGCGCGCTTGCGCCGGGCGCCGTGCTGGGCGAAGTCGAGCAGGCGGTACGCCTCGGCGTGAGCCGCACACCCCTGCGCGAAGCCCTCGGCCGCCTGGCCGCCGACGGCCTGGTCACGCAGCAGTCCGCGCGCGTGACCGTCGTCACCGACGTGGACGCCGACGACATCCGCGCCCTCTTCGGGCTGCGCCGCGCGCTCGAGGAGACCGCAGCGCGGGTGGCGGCCGAGCGGGCCGACGCCGCGGCCTTCGCCGCGCTCGCCGACGAGTTCGCCGGAGCCCGCCTGAACGGGCAGCAGGGACTGGACGCGTACTACGCGCTCATCGCCCGTTTCGACGGCGAGCTGGACGCCGCGGTCGGCAACGACTACCTCTCCTCTGCGCTGCGGACCGTCCGGACCCACCTCGTGCGGGTGCGGCGACTCGCACGCGACAATCCCAGCCGGCTGGCGGCATCCGTGGCGGAGCATCGTCTGATCGCGTCGGCGATCGCTGCGCACGACGCTGAACTGGCCGCGCATGCGACCCACGTGCACCTGCACAACGCGCTGGCCGCGATCCTCGCGTCCGTCGAGGGTGCGCAGAACGACGACACCGAGATTTCGGCAGGCTCAATCACCGAAGGAGCAGCATGACTGTGAACCACCACCTCCGCGTCCACCGCAGCGACGAAGACCTCGCCCGTGAGGGACAGCTGGCCTGGCGCATCGCCGAGGTCGCAGCCGACCCCGTCGAGGTCGATTCCGACGTCGTGGACATGATCATCAACCGCGTGATCGACAACGCGGCCGTGGCCGCGGCATCCATCACGCGCGCGCCCGTGAGCGCCGCCCGCCAGCAGGCGCTCGATCACGCCGTGTCGATCAGCGGCAAGGGCGCGACCATCTTCGGATGCAGCATCGAGCGGCGCACGAGCCCCGAGTGGGCCGCGTGGGCGAACGGGGTCGCCGTGCGCGAACTCGACTACCACGACACGTTCCTGGCCGCCGAGTACTCGCACCCGGGCGACAACATTCCGCCGATCGTCGCCGTCGCGCAGCACGTCGGGTCGGACGGCGCGGCGCTGGTGCGTGCGATCGCGACCGGGTATGAGATCCAGATCGACCTGGTCAAGGCGATCTCGCTGCACAAGCACAAGATCGATCACGTCGCGCACCTCGGCCCGTCGGCCGCCGCCGGCATCGGCACGCTGCTCGGCCTGCCGGTCGAGACGATCTACCAGGCGGTCGGCCAGGCCCTGCACACCACCACGGCCACCCGCCAGTCGCGCAAGGGCGAGATCTCCACGTGGAAGGCGCACGCCCCCGCGTTCGCCGGCAAGATGGCCGTCGAGGCGGTCGACCGCGCGATGCGCGGTGAGACCTCGCCCAGCCCGATCTACGAGGGCGAAGACGGTGTGATCGCCTGGATGCTGGACGGACCCGACGCCACGTACGAGGTGCCGCTTCCCGCCGACGGCGAGCCGAAGCGCGGCATCCTGGACTCCTATACGAAGGAGCACTCGGCGGAGTATCAGGCGCAGGCGTGGATCGACCTGGCCCGCAAGCTCGGCAACGAGAATCCATCGCTGCGGGAGGGCAAGGGGCCGGACGGCCAGGACATCGAGTCGGTGGTGCTGCACACGAGCCACCACACGCACTACGTGATCGGATCGGGCGCCAACGACCCGCAGAAGTACGACCCGACCGCCTCTCGTGAGACGCTCGACCACTCCATCCCGTACATCTTCACCGTCGCCCTCCAGGACGGCGCCTGGCACCACGTCGACTCCTACGCACCCGAACGCGCTGGTCGGGAGGACACGGTCGAGCTCTGGCAGAAGGTCACCACCGCCGAGGACGACGAGTGGACGCGCCGCTACCACTCCGAGGACCCGAACGAGAAGGCCTTCGGCGGCCGCGTCGTGATCCGGTTCGCGGACGGCAGCGAGATCACGGACGAGATCGCCGTCGCCGACGCGCACCCGCTCGGCGCGCGCCCGTTCGCCCGCGAGGACTACATCCGCAAGTTCCGGATGCTCGCCGAGCCGGTGCTGGAGCCGGAGGAGATCGAGCGCTTCCTCGAGCTGGCCGAGCGCCTGCCCGAGCTCAGCGCCGACGAGGTGCAGCAGCTGACGATCGTCGCCAAGCGCGGCGTCCTGGCCAACGCCCCGGCCCCCAAGGGACTGTTCTGACATGCGTCTGTGCACAACGTCGCTGATCCGCAGCCGCACGGCCCGCGCGAGGGCCGCAACCCGCCCGCGCTCCGCGCATCGGCGACGTTGTGCACAACCGGACGGGAGCAACTGATGCTGTACGCCACCACGCCCGCCGCCGAGAAGCGCCGGCTGTTCCGCGAGCGGCTCGCCTCCGGCGAGCTGCTGCGCTTCCCGGGCGCGTTCAACCCGCTGAGCGCGCGCCTGATCGAGCAGAAGGGGTTCGAGGGCGTCTACATCTCCGGTGCTGTCCTGGCCGCCGACCTGGGCCTGCCCGACATCGGCCTGACCACGCTCACCGAGGTCGCCGGCCGCGGGCAGCAGATCGCGCGGATGACCGAGCTGCCGGCGATCATCGACGCCGACACGGGCTTCGGCGAGCCGATGAACGTCGCCCGCACGATCCAGACGCTCGAGGACGCCGGCCTGGCCGGCGCGCACATCGAGGACCAGGTCAACCCGAAGCGCTGCGGCCACCTGGACGGCAAAGCGGTCGTCGACCAGGACACCGCCGTCAAACGCATCCGCGCGGCCGTCGACGCCCGCCGAGACCCGAACTTCCTGATCATGGCGCGCACCGATATCCGCGCGGTCGATGGGCTGGATGCCGCGGTCGACAGGGCGAAGACGCTGGTGGATGCCGGGGCCGACGCGATCTTCCCCGAGGCGATGCGCTCGCTGGAGGAGTTCGCCGCTGTCCGCGCCGCGGTCGACGTGCCGATCCTCGCGAACATGACCGAGTTCGGCAAGAGCGACCTGTTCTCGGTCGACCAGCTGCGCAACGTCGGGGTGAACATCGTCATCTGGCCGGTGTCGCTGCTGCGCATCGCGATGGGCGCGGCCGGCCGTGGGCTGGATACGCTGATCGATGAGGGCCACCTCACCTCCACGCTCGGGGAGATGCAGCACCGTGCGGATCTCTACGAACTGATCGATTACGAGGGCTACAACCACTTCGACACCTCGGTGTTCGACTTCCAGATCACCCGCTGACCTGACCGCTCAGCTGTCACGATCCGCTCCCCATTCGGGCGTGTTGTGACAGGGGAGGGTCGTCCGAAGAGAGCAGAGCATGACTGAACCAGACATCAAGAAGGGCCTGGCCGGGGTCACCGTCGACTACACCGCGGTGAGCAAGGTCAATCCCGAGACCAACAGCCTGCTGTATCGCGGCTACCCGGTGCAGGAGCTGGCGGCCACGCAGTCCTTCGAGGCCGTCGCCTACCTGCTCTGGTACGGCGAACTGCCGACGGACGCGCAGCTGGCCGCGTTCGTTGCCGAGGAGCGCGCGGACCGCACGCTGGATGAGAACGTCAAGCAGGCGATCGACCTGGTGCCGCTGACGGCGCACCCGATGGACGTCCTGCGCACCGCGGTCTCGCTGGCCGGCGCATCCGATCCCGCCGCCTTCGACAACTCCCGCGAGTCCGACCTCGCCAAATCCAAGCGCCTCTTCGCGAAGCTGCCCGCCATGGTCGCCTACGACCAGCGCCGCCGCAGGGGGCAGGAACTGATCGATCCCCGCGAGGACCTGGACTACTCGCAGAACTTCCTCTGGATGACCTTCGGCGAGATCCCGGACCCGGTCGTCGCGCATGCGTTCAACGTCTCGATGATCCTGTACGCCGAGCACTCGTTCAACGCCTCTACCTTCACCGCGCGAGTCATCACGAGCACCATCGCCGACCTCTACTCGGCCGTCGTGGGTGCCATCGGTGCGCTCAAGGGTCCCCTCCACGGCGGGGCCAACGAGGCTGTCATGCACATCTTCGACGAGATCGGATCGGCCGAGAACGTCTCGCCCTGGCTCGACACGGCGCTCGCCGAGAAGCGCAAGATCATGGGGTTCGGACACCGCGTCTACAAGCACGGCGACTCGCGCGTCCCGACGATGAAGGCCGCGCTCGACACGCTCGTGGACCACTACGACGCCCCCGACCTGGCGGCGCTGTACGACACGCTCGAGTCCGAGTTCGTCTCGCGCAAGGGCATCTACCCGAACCTCGACTACCCGTCCGGTCCGTCGTACAACCTGATGGGGTTCGACACGCAGACCTTCACGCCCCTGTTCGTCGCGTCGCGCGTCACCGGCTGGACCGCGCACATCATGGAACAGGCGGCATCCAACGCCCTCATCCGCCCGCTGTCGGCCTACAACGGTCCCGACGAGCGGCACATCCCGGGCTATGTTCCGGATGCCGAGGCCGAGGTCACCCTGGAAAGGCCTGCCGAAGCGACGGGCTGAGCACGGCCGAACATCCATCACTGAGGAGCTGACATGCCCACCGCCGTTCTCGTCGACGTCGTCCGAACGCCGTCCGGCCGAGGCAAGCCCGGAGGAGCGCTCTCGAGCGTCCACCCGGTCGACCTCGCTGCCGGAGTGCTGCGATCCATCCTCGAGCGCAACGGGCTCGAATCGCGGCAGATCGACGACGTGCTGCTCGGGTGCGTCAGTCAGGTCGGCGATCAGGCGATGAACATCGCGCGTCAGGCGGTGCTCGCCGCCGGTTTCGACGAGACCGTCCCGGCAGTCACGATCGACCGGCAGTGCGGGTCCAGCCAGCAGGCGGCTCACTTCGCCGCGCAGGGAGTGATCGCCGGCGCCTACGACATCGTGATCGCGGGCGGCGTGGAATCGATGAGCCGCGTGCCGCTCGGCTCATCGCGTGCCGGGGGATCCCGGTCGCGGCTGCTGGACGAGCGCTACCCCGACGGCCTGATCAACCAGGGCGTCTCCGCCGAGCTGATCGCCCAGAAATGGGGTCTGTCTCGGGATGTGCTGGACGCCTACTCGGCGGAGTCGCATCGCAGGGCGGCGGATGCGGCATCCCGAGGTCTGTTCGATTCGCAGCTGCTCGCGGTGGCCGCCGACGGTGGCGGCGTGGTCACGACCGACGAGACCGTGCGTGCGGGCACCACGCTCGACGGACTGCGCGGCTTGAATCCCGCGTTCCGCACGGACGACCTCGCCGCACGCTTTCCGGAATTGGACTGGCGGATCACGCCGGGTAACTCCTCGCCGCTCACCGACGGGGCCTCCGCCGCGCTGATCATGAGCGAGGAGAAGGCGATCGAGCTGGGGCTGACCCCGCGCGCCCGGTTCCACGCGTTCGCGGTCGTCGGTGACGACCCGGTGTACATGCTCACCGGACCCATCCCCGCGACACGCCGGATCCTCGAGCGCAGCGGCCTGTCGATCGACGACCTCGATGCATACGAGGTGAACGAGGCGTTCGCGTCGGTCCCGCTGGCGTGGGCGAACGAGCTGCGCGCGGACCCCGACCGGCTCAACCCGTGGGGCGGCGCGATCGCGCTCGGTCATGCCCTCGGCTCGTCGGGCACGCGACTGCTCGGAACGCTGCTCGCGAATCTCGAGGCGACCGGGGGGCGGTACGGCCTGCAGACGATGTGCGAGGGCGGCGGCATGGCCAACGCCACGATCATCGAGCGGCTCTAGCGGGTCCTGAGTCTGAGCGGGGAGCGGGTCGCGGATCGGGCGGCGCTGAGCGGGCCGGCGCTGAGCCGGCCGGCACTGCGCGCGTGGTGCGGCGCTGAGCGCGCGGCGCCGAGCGGGCCGGCGCCGAGCGGGTCCTGGGGCACTGATCGTGCGGCGCTGAGCGGATCGCGGGGCTGAGCGGATCGCGGGGCTGAGCGGATCGCGGGGCTGAGCGGGTGCGGCGCGCGCCAGTTGCGCGCGCCGCTTCTTGTTCACTTGCCCTGGATGTACACGAAACGGCCGTCCCGGTGTACATCTACGACAAGTGAACAGGCGGGAACCCGGCCCCCGTCATGCGCCCTGACCGGCCCCCCTCCTGCGCCCGACAGGCGGCCGCGGCAGGCCGCGGCATCCTTCAATTCACTTGTCCTGGATGTACACGAAACGGCCGTCCCGGCGTACATCCACGACAAGTGAACGCAGAGAGAGGCGGTTCTTTGTGGTCCTCGCAAATACTTGGGTGTCCATGTAAAATGGGCATAGTGCCAATGTCGGCACGTCGATCTTCACCAGGATGATCCGCCAACGGAGGCAGTGATGACCATGACGATGCCCACCTCCCCCACGGACGAGCGCGATGCGATCGTCGCGGCGGTCCGCGACTTCGCGCAGGCCGAGATCGCGCCGCATGCGCTGGACTGGGATGAGCGCAAGCATTTTCCCCGCGACGTGCTGCGCCGTGCGGGCGAACTCGGGCTCGGCGGCATCTATGTGCGTGAAGACGTCGGGGGATCGGAGCTGAGCCGCGCCGACGCGGTCGCGATCGTCGAAGAGCTGGCCAAGGCCGACCCCTCGATCGCGGCGTACGTCACGATCCACAACATGGTGGCGTGGATGATCGACTCCTACGGCACCGACGAGCAGCGGCAGAGGTGGCTGCCGCAGCTGACCGCCATGACGGACTTCGGCAGCTACTGCCTCACCGAGCCCGGCGCGGGGTCGGATGCCGCGGCCATCACCACCAGTGCCATCAAGGACGGCGACTCGTACGCCCTCACCGGCGTCAAGCAGTTCATCTCGGGCGGTGGCGAGGCATCCGTCTATGTCGTCATGGCGCGTACCGGGGAGCCCGGTGCGCGGGGGATCACGGCGTTCCTGGTGCCCGCCGACGCACCGGGGCTGTCGTTCGGCGCCAACGAGAAGAAGATGGGCTGGAATGCCCAGCCCACGCGACAGGTGATCCTCGACGAGGTGAGGGTTCCGGCATCCGATGTTCTGGGCGTGGAGGGGCAGGGCTTCAAGATCGCGATGTCCGCGCTGAACGGGGGTCGGATCAGCATCGCCGCCTGCTCGCTGGGCGGTGCGCAGTGGGCCCTGGACCGGGCCGTCCAGTACGTCCACGAGCGTTTCACGTTCGGCGAGCCGCTGGCTGAGAAGCAGTCCGTGGTCTTCACGCTCGCCGACATGGCGACCGAGCTGCGCGCCGCCCGCGCCCTGGTGCGCGACGCCGCACTCGCGATCGACGAGCAGGCGCCGGACGCGGCGATGCAGTGCGCCATGGCCAAGCGCTTCGCGACGGATGCCGGCTCCCGCATCGCGAACGAGGCCCTGCAGCTGCACGGCGGATACGGCTACCTGCACGAGTATGGGATCGAGAAGGTCGTGCGCGACCTGCGGGTGCACCAGATCCTGGAGGGCACCAACGAGATCATGCGCGTCATCATCGGGCGCGAGCTGCTGGGGACCCAGCGATGAGCGACTCATTCGAACGGGGGGCAGCACGATGAGGATCGCATTCCTCGGCCTGGGCCATATGGGACTGCCGATGGCGCGGAATCTGGCGAAAGCCGGGCACGACATGGTCGGTTTCGACGTGGTCCCCGCGGCGATCGACGCCGCAGGTGCGGCCGGGCTTGCGGTGGCCGACTCGGGGCAGGATGCCGCGGCATCCGCCGAGCTCGTGATCACGATGTTTCCGAGCGGCCGGCATGTGCTGGAGGCGTACCGGGGGTCTGACCAGACACCGGGGCTGCTCGCGGTCGCCGCGCCGGGGACGCTGTTCATCGACTGCTCGACGATCGCCGTCGACGAGGCGCAGGAGGCGGCGGGACTGGCCGCCGCCGCCGGGCACCGAGCCCTCGACGCGCCTGTCTCGGGTGGGGTGGTGGGCGCCGAGAACGCGACTCTGGCCTTCATGGTGGGCGGCTCGGACGAGGACTTCGAGGCGGCCCGGCCGATCCTCGAGACGATGGGACGCCGGGTCGTGCACTGCGGCGGTGCGGGACTCGGGCAGGCGGCGAAGGTGTGCAACAACATGATCCTGGGCGTCTCGCAGATCGCGGTGGCCGAGGCCTTCGTGCTCGGCGAGCGGCTCGGGCTCTCGCATCAAGCCCTGTTCGATGTCGCGTCCAATGCGTCGGGGCAGTGCTGGGCGCTGACGACGAACTGCCCGGTGCCGGGCCCGGTGCCGACGAGTCCCGCGAACCGTGACTATCAGCCCGGCTTCGCGGGCGCGCTGATGTCGAAGGATCTGGGGCTGGCCGAGCAGGCGATCGCGCTGACCGGGGTGGATGCGCGGATGGGACGCCTCGCTCGGGAGATCTACCGCGAGTTCGCGGACGGCGAGGGGGCGGGGCAGGACTTCTCCGGGATCATCAACACGATCCGCGCCGAGAGCGCTTGAGCCCGGCCCTTGGTTCCCCTGTCACCAACCGCCGCCGCAGCCGCAGTTTGCGACAGGGGAGCCGGGTCTGATTTGGTTCCCCTGTCACGAAATGTCGGCGAAGGCAGCAGCTTGGGACAGGCGAGCACCGGGGGTTGCGAGACTCGATCGGCTCGCCTGTCACAAAAGCCACCGAGAAGCGCAGTTTGCGGCAGGCAAGCCAACCAGCGAGTCCAGCCAGCCAGTGCTGCGAGCCAGCCGGCGGGGCGAGCAGCGAAGCGACCACCGAGCGAGGAGAGAGATGACCGAGTCTGAGAACACGTCCACGTACGAGACGATCCTGGTCGAAACGCGGGGGCGCGTCGGGTGGATCACCCTGAACCGTCCCGAAGCGCTTAACGCGCTGAACACGCAGGTGATGCACGACATCGTGGCCGCGGCATCCGAGTTCGATGCGGACGAGCGGATCGGCGCGATCGTGCTGACCGGTTCGGAGCGCGCGTTCGCCGCCGGAGCCGACATCAAGGAGATGGAAGCCAAGTCGGGGTTGGACATGGTCATGAGCGATCATTTCGGCGGGTGGGCGCGTTTCGCCGCGGTGCGCACGCCGGTGATCGCCGCGGTGTCGGGATACGCGCTGGGGGGTGGGTGCGAGCTGGCGATGATGTGCGACCTGATCATCGCCGCCGACACGGCGAAGTTCGGTCAGCCCGAGATCAACCTCGGCGTCATCCCCGGCATGGGTGGCTCGCAACGGCTCGTGCGCGCGGTCGGGTACTACAAGGCGGCCGACCTGGTGCTGACCGGACGGATGATGGATGCCGCGGAGGCCGAACGCGCCGGCCTCGTGTCCCGCGTGGTGCCGGCCGCGGACCTGCTCGAGGAGGCGGGGAAGGCGGCGGACACGATCGCGTCGAAGTCGCTTCCGTCGCTGTATGCGGCGAAGGCGGCGCTGGATGTCGCGCTGGAGTCGACGCTGGCCGAAGGCATCCGCTTCGAACGTCACGTGTTCGCGGGACTGTTCGACACGGCCGATCAGAAGGAGGGGATGGCGGCCTTCCGCGAGAAGCGCGCCCCCGACTTCACGAACCGCTGAGTCGCGCCCGATCGGAGACCGCGAGACAGCATGTTCGCCACGAGACTGAGCGCGTCGACACCAGTCTCGTGGCGCCCATCCGGTCTCGCGGGCTAGGGGGGGAAGCGCTACAGCGGGTCGGGCAGCGGGCGCGGCTCGGCGAAGTCCCCGGCATCCTTGCGGAACCGCGCGAGGATCCGGACGAGCTCGACCGTGTCATCGCCCGACAAGCCGGGATCGGCGAACACTTTCGCATTGAGCGCGTCCGTGGCGCGCTCCACCAGATCCCGGCCGGCGGGCGTCAGCACGAGCATGGCTGCCCGGCCGTCGCCAGGGTGCGGCTCGCGTTCGACGAGCCCGTCGCGCACGAGGCGGTCGACCGTGTTGGTGACACTGGTCGGATGCACTTGCAGCCGCGCGATGGCGCTGGCCATCGGCATCCGTCCTGCGCGGGTGAAGCCGAGCAGCCGCAGCATCTCGTAGCGAGCGAAGGAGAGCCGGAAAGGCTTCAGCGCCGCGTCGATGCGCGCGAGCATGAGCTGCTGGGCCCGGATGATCGAGGTGACCGCGGACATGCCGGAGGCGGCGTCCGCCCAGCCGTGCGCCGTCCACTGGCGTTTCGCCTCGGCGATCGGGTCGACGGGGAGGGGTTCTGATCTGGACATCGGTCGCCTCCCTTTCTGCTCCACCGTATCCACATACTCGCTCGCAACGCTCCGCGCGCCGTATTCGGCCGTTTCGGGGCAGCCGAATGTATACATACTGCCCCTTAGGTGAGGTGAATAGGGGCGCCATGCCCGCGAATGGGTACATTGCTCAACGTCACGTTAGACTCGCCGGTGGCGTGAGGAGCTGTCGATGAAGATCGTCGTTTTGGTCAAAGAGGTCCCGGACACGTATGGCGACCGCAAGCTGAGCCTGGAGACGGGGCTTGCCGATCGTGCGGCGAGCGAGACGGTGCTGGATGAGATCGGTGAGCGGGCGTTGGAGGTCGCGCTGAGTTACGCGGACAAGAATGCGGATGCCGAGATCGTGGTGTTGTCGATGGCTCCGGCGGGGTCTGCCGCGACGGTGCGGAAGGGTCTGGCGATGGGGGCGGGGTCGGCGGTGCATGTTGCGGATGAGGGTCTGGTCGGTGCGGATCTGGGTTTGACGGCGGAGGTGCTGGCCGCGGCGGTGCGCCGGACCGGGTTCGATCTGGTGATCGCCGGGAATGTGTCCACGGATGGTTCCGGCGGGGTGATGGCCTCGATGGTGGCGGAGTTGTTGGATGTGCCGGCGGCGACGGCGCTGAACAGCGTGGTGATCGGTGACGGGACGGTGTCGGGGGAGCGGGCCAGTGATGCCGCGACGATGCGGGTGTCGGCGGCGCTGCCGGCGGTGATTTCGATCACGGAGCGTTTGCCGGATGCGCGGTTCCCGAACTTCAAGGGGATCATGGCGGCCAAGAAGAAGCCGTTCGAGACGTTGTCGCTGGCGGATCTGGCGATCGAGCCGGAGGATGCGGGCGCGTCCCGGTCGATCGTGCTGGGGTTGTCGGAGAAGCCGCCGCGGCAGGCGGGTACGAAGATCGTCGACGAGGGCGACGCGGGGCAGAAGCTCGCGGAGTTCCTGGTCCAGAACCGGCTGGTGTAGGGGTGGCGGAGATGACTTTTGCGGACGATGCGGTTCTGGTGCTGCTGGATGTGACGCCGGGTGGGGAGCTGGCCAAGTCCGCCGCGGGCCTGCTCGGCGCGGCCGCGCAGGTGGGCACGCCGGTGGCGGTGCTGGTTTCGGACACGGCGGGGGTGGCGGATGCCGCGGCCGCTCTGGGCGCGGCGCAGGTGCTGATCGCGTCCCCGGGTGCGGGGCTGACCGTGCCGGTGGTGGATGCGCTGGCCGCCGCGGCGGATCTGGTCCGCCCGGACGCGATCCTGATCTCCAACTCGGTCGAGGGCCGCGATGTCGCGGGCCGGTATGCGGCCCGGACGAGGTCGGGGCTGTGCGTGGACGCGGTCGGTGTGTCCCGGGATGCCGAGGGCGTGGTCGCGAACCACTCGGTGTACGGCGGCGCGTACGAGGTGGACTCTGCGGTGACCTGGGGTGCGCCGGTGATCACGGTCCGGCAGGGCGCGGTCGAAGCCCGCGCCGAGGCGGTCGCGACGCCCGAGGTGCAGATGCTGGAGGTGACGGCATCCGGTCGGCGGGCAGCGACGGTGGAGTCCGTCGATGAGGCGGTGGTGGAATCGTCTCGTCCGGAGCTGCGTGGCGCCGGGAAGGTCGTCTCCGGAGGTCGCGGGCTGGGCTCGCAGGAGAAGTTCGCCCTGGTCGAGCAGCTCGCCGACGCGCTCGGCGCGGCCGTGGGCGCCTCGCGCGCCGCGGTGGATGCCGGATATGTGCCGCAGTCGTTCCAGGTCGGCCAGACCGGGGTGTCGGTCTCGCCGCAGCTGTACATCGCGCTGGGGATCTCCGGGGCGATTCAGCACAAGGCCGGAATGCAGACGGCGAAGACGATCGTCGCGATCAACAAGGACGGCGACGCCCCGATCTTCGAGATCGCCGACTTCGGTGTCGTCGGTGACCTGTTCACCGTGGTCCCGCAGCTGATCGCCGCGCTGCAGGCACGGAAGGCGTAGAGCGCATGGCGACCTACACGGGCACGGTGCGCCGCGGTCTGCCGCGGCGGCCCGGCGGCGACCCCTGGCCCCCCGCGGGCGAGGCCGCGGTCGTTGCGGAGCCCGTCGTCGAGGTCGTAGCGCCGGCGGTCGCGTCCGTCGCCGCGGCGCCCGGCGCTGCGCAGGCAGAAGCTGCGGGCCCGACCGCGGCGAAGGCGCCGAAGGTGACTGCGGACGCGCCCGCCGCCGCGGCGCCCGGCGCTGCGCAGGCAGAAGCTGCGGGGCCCGTGGGTGCAGAGTCGCCGAAGGTGACTGCGGGGGCGGGCGCGGCTCGAACGATCCGCCGCGGGCTGCCGCGCGTGCCCGGTGGCGAGCCGTGGCCGCCCGCGGGACTCGCGCCGGTCGCCGCGGTGACCACGGCCGCGACGGGTGCCGCGGGGCCGACGCCGGGTGCTGCGGGGCCGACGCCGGCACCGGATGCTGCGGGCCCCGCCGCGACGACGACCACGCCGGCACCGGATGCTGCGGCCTCGGCCGCGGTGACCACGCCGGCACCGGATGCTGCGGCCTCGGCCGCGGTGACCACGCCGGCACCGGATGCCGCGGCCTCCGTTGCAGCGCCGACCGCGGCATCCGCGAGCCCTGTCGGGGGCACCGAGGTCTCGGACAAGCCGCTGCGCCGTGGGCTGCCCCGCGTCGCCGGCGGTGAGCCGTGGCCCCCCGCGGGGTTCGCGCCCGCGCTCGTGGTCGCCCGCCCGGACACGACCGCTGCGCCCGCCCCTGTCGCGGAGCTCGTCGTTGCCGAGACCGTGCCCGCGGCATCCGTCGGGGCAACGCTGCCGGACCAGGCGCCCTCGCAGGCGCAGGTGGCCGCAGCGGTCGCGACGCTGCCGGCCGAGAGCACCGACCTGTCCGTGCCGCTGCCGTTCACCCGGACCGTATGGCCCGGCACCGGGGGGCGCGCGAAACCCGCCCCGGCGGCCGAGCCTCAGCTGGTCGGCCCGTTCACCCGGCTGCAGTGGGCCGGCGCGGTGATCGTCGGCGGCGTGGGGCTGCTGTTGGCCGCGGCGATGGCGGTCGTTCTGGTGCGCTGGCTGCTCAGCCTGGAGCCGCTGCAGGACTTCCTGACCACCTACCCGGGCGAGTACCACCTGCCCGAGGGTGCACCGGTGGGGTTCCCGGCGTGGCTGGGCTGGCAGCACTTCTTCAACGTGTTCCTGATCGTGCTGATCATCCGCTCCGGGCTGCGGGTGCGCTCGGAGAAGCGGCCGACCGCGTTCTGGTCGCCGCGGTGGAACAGCAAGCGCAAGATCAGCCTGACGCTGTGGTTCCACCAGTCCCTGGACATCCTGTGGCTGGTCAACGGCGTGATCTTCGTGATCCTGCTGTTCGTGTCCGGGCAGTGGATGCGGATCGTGCCGACCTCCTGGGAGGTGTTCCCGAACGCGATCAGCGCCGCGCTGCAGTACGTGTCGCTGGACTGGCCGACCGAGAACGGCTGGGTCAACTACAACAGCCTGCAGCAGCTGGCGTACTTCACCACCGTGTTCATCGCCGCACCCCTCGCGGTGATCACCGGGGTGCGGATGAGTGGGATCTGGCCGGCGAACGCGAAGACCCTGAACCGGATCTACCCGGTCGAATGGGCCCGCGCGCTGCACTTCCCGGTGATGCTGTACTTCGTCGCGTTCATCACCGTCCACGTCGCGCTCGTGTTCGCCACCGGGGCGCTGCGCAACCTGAACCACATGTACGCCGCGCAGGGCTCGGTCGATGGCGTCGCATACGCCGACAACTGGGCCGGATTCTGGATCTTCATCGCCTCGATCGTCGTGATCGCGGCCGCCTGGATCGCCGCCCGCCCCCTGGTCCTTGCCCCCATCGCACGCCTGTTCGGAAAGGTCAGCGGGCGCTAGCCCGACCCGAATGACGAATCGCAACGCAGCGCCAGAGAACAGCACGGCTTCGGACATCACGGAGCCGGAACGCTGGAGCGCGCTGACCACACGGGTACTCGCGCCCAATGCCGGGCTGATGACCCTCGACGGCACGAACACCTTCGTCATCCGCGCGGCGGGTGCCACCTCGGCCGTGGTCGTCGATCCCGGCCCCGACACTCCGGCACATCTCGATCGCCTCGAGGCGCTCGGCCCGATCTCGCTGGTGCTGCTCACCCACCATCACTTCGACCATGTCGAGGCTGCCGCGGCATTCGCCGAGCGCACGGGCGCCGTCGTGCGCGCCCTCGACCCCGCCCTGTGCATCGGCGCCCCGCCCCTGTACGACGGCGAGATGATCGACGCCGCCGGCACTCGCATCGTCGTGATCGCGACGCCGGGCCACACGGCGGATTCGGTCTGCTTCCTGCTGCCCGAGGACTCCGTTCCCGGCGCCACCGGAGCGGGCGGCACACTGCTGACGGGGGACACCATCCTCGGACGCGGCACCACGATCCTCGCGCGTCCGGACGGGTCGCTGCGCGATTACCTGCGCTCGCTCGGAGAGCTGCGAGACCTCTCCGGCGTGGACCTCGTGCTGCCGGGACACGGCCCCGCGCTCCCCAGCCTCGCCGCCGTCGTCGACTCCTACCTGGAGCACCGTCGCGAGCGCCTGGCGCAGGTGTCCGCGGCGCTGCGGACGCTCGATCTGCCGCCGACGTCCGACGCCGACGTGGTCACGCAGGTGACGGACTTCGTCTATCCGCACACGCATCCCGGCGTGCGCTTCGCGGCAGAGGCCTCGACCTACGCGCAGCTGGCGTTCCTCGAGACCGAGCGCTGAGCGCAGCCACCGCCGCGAACCGTAGCGCCCGCACTCGGGGCTCGGGTGTCGCATTCTGCGGGTCGCGGTGGCGTCTTGTGACAGCGGAGCCAACGGCGCCGCTCAACCGAGGCTCCACTGTCGCATTCTGCGGGTCGCGCGGCATCTTGTGACAGCGGAGCCGAGGCGCGGCCCGCGGCGGAGCTGATGCGCAGCCCAACCTCGGGGGCTCGACTGTCGCGTTCTGCGGGTGGCGCGGCGTCTTGCGACAGCGGAGCCAACGGCGCAGCCCGCGGCGGAGCTGATGCGCAGCCCACCCTCGGGGCTCGACTGTCGCATTCTGCGGGTCGCGCCGCATCTTGCGACAGCGGAGCCGAGGCGCAGCCCCAACCCCGGGGGCTCCCCTGTCGCATTCTGCGGGTCGCGCCGCATCTTGTGACAGCGGAGCGAACGGCACAGCCCACAGCGGAGCGAACGGCACAGCCCACAGCGGAGCGAACGGCCCAACCTCAGGGCTCCACTGTCGCATTCTGCGGGTCGCGGCGGCATCTTGTGACAGCGGAGCGAACGGCACAGCCCACAGCGGAGCCGACGGCACAGCCCCAGCGGGGCAGCGGGCTACTCGGCCACCGATTCGACGGATGCCGCGCCCGCGGCGAATCCGTCGGCATACGCCTCGTCGGCTCCACGCCAGAACATGTCGCGCTCCGGATCACGCACGATCGCGCGCGCCCCGGGCAGATCGAGCGGGCCGACCAGGTCAGCGCGTCCTCGGACCACGGCCACCGGCAGGCGGGACGCCTTGCCCTTCACGAGATCCGCGGCGGCGGCCAGCTCGTCGGCCACGCACGGCAGTGTGACGACGAGCGGCCTGCCCTCGGCATCCGTCTGTCCGCGCATGTCCTCGAACACCTCCACGCCGGCCGCGCCGATCGCGCTGTCGGTCTGGCCGTCGCGCCACGCGCGACCGAGGGTGTCCGAGATGATCACTCCGACGCGGATCCGGAGCCGCTGACGAAGTCGTGCGGCGAGAGCAAGGGCAGACTCATCCGGGTCGACCGGAAGCAGCAGCACCGTGCCGTCGGGAGTGTTGGACGCGTCGACGCCCGCCGCGGCCGAAACGATACCCAGCTTGTTCTCGACGATGCGCGTGGTGTGCCCGGTGGGCGAGGTGCGCGTCGCGACCACGCGAACCGTCTCGGCGGTGATCGCGTCCTCGCGATCGTCCGCGGCGACGATGCGACCCTCCGCCTTGGAGACGATCTTGGAGGTCACCACCAGGATGTCGCCGTCCCGAAGGGTCGAACCCGCGGCATCCAGGATGACCTCGAAAAGATTCGTGTGGGGAACGACCTCGGGGATGCCCTCGAGGGCCCAGATCTGGAGCACCTCAGTCAATCGGAACGTCAGCGCTGTCGCGTCAGCGGACGAACCGAACCTCGGTCAGCGTCTCGCCGAGGAACGGCTCGGTGTGCGTGGCGCCGTCGAGGGTGAAGCCGTTGCGCGTGTAGAAGCGGTGCGCACGCGGGTTGTCTTCGGCGACCCACAGGTACACCGACTCGGTCGTGTCCACGGCGGCATCGAAGAGCTGCTGACCGATGCCGGTGCCGTGATAGGCCCCGAGCAGGTAGATGAAGTACAGCTCGCGCAGGCGCGGCGCATCTCGGTCGCGCGCCGGACCTGACCCGACGAACCCGACGATCTCGCCGTTGACCAGCGCCGCGCTCATGCGGAAGTCCGGACCTTGAGCGGCCCAGTGGGTCCACAGCTCGGCCAGGCGCCGCGGCGACACCATCTCCAGCGCCGCCTTGCTGATCAGGTGGTCGTAGGTCTCGTGCCAGCAGGTCGCGTGGACGCGTCCGAGCGCTTCAGCGTCGACGTCCCGCACCGGACGGACGACGATGTCGGTCTGCAGTTCGGCTCCCATGGCCAGACTCTACGCGCGAGCGGCGCGCAGGAGAAATCCGCGGATTCGGGTGCTCGTAGCCCTCTTCACCGACACGGGATGCCGCGCCTGCGGCTGTCGATGAACCACAACGGAATCGCTGCTCACGTCTCGGATGGCTACCATCGCATCTCGTGAATGTGATCTGGCGGACTGTCCTGACCATCTGGCGCGCCAAGCTGCAGCTGCGCCGCCACGGGACGCTCGAACCGACCGCGATCGGGCGCGTGCGGGTGCGCACCCTCCCGACCGACATCGACATCCTCGGGCACATGAACAACGGCCGTTATGGGTCGCTGTTCGATCTCGGCCGCTTCGACCTGCTGGTGCGGACCGGCATCTGGGACGTGTTCCGGGAGAAGGGCTGGTACGCGGTCGTCGCGAACGAGACGATCACCTTCCGCAAGTCGCTCGAACTGTGGCAGCGGTTCACCGTGGAGTCTCGTCTGCTCGGTCACGACGACAAATCCGCGTACCTCATGCACCGCGCAGTGGTGGATGGCGAGGTCTACGCGGAGATGATCGTCCGGGCGAGATTCCTGCGGCGAACGGGCGGCCTCGTGCCCCACGAGGAGCTCTTCGGTGCGCTCCATCGGCCCGACAACCTGCCGGAGCTGGCCCCGTGGGTGACGCAATGGGCCGCCGCGTCCGCACTGCCTTCGACCCGGATGCCGGCGCCGAGCCTCTGGAAGTGACCGCTAGCGTGGACGGATGATCGCCGTCCTGCGCGTTTCCGGGCTCCTCCTGTGGAGGCACTGGCCCGCACTGCTCGCGCTGTACCTCGCGGGGACCCTCGGACGATACGTCGTCATCGAGGTCGCGGGTTTCGTCGGCGCCTACAGCGCGATCGCGGGCGCGCTGCTGTTCCCGCTCGCGATCCTGTCGCGCCTGGTCGCACTGGTGGCGATGCTGCTCGTCCTCAGAGACGGGATGGTCCAGCTCGGGGTCCTCGCCCCGATCCCGGCGGGTCGGTCCGAGCGACGCCGGGCGTTCATCGACGCCCTGCTGGCCGGCATCCTGCCGTTCGTCGCGTTCTACGCCGCCTGGGGATACCTGCGTGAGGATGCCGCGGCGTACTTCAGCCGACTGCTGGAGATCAACGCCGGCCTGATCGCCGATGAGGTCTTCGGCGACGTGCAGCGCGCCGGCGACGGAGCCGTGGGTGAGCTCAGCTTCGGGCCCGTAACGATCGCCATCATCGTGGCCGCGTTCGCCGGGCGATGGCTGTGGAAGCGCTACCGGGCGCGGGTTCCGAAGGCGTTCGCGGCGATCGCCGTGTACCTCGAAGTGCTCTGGGTCTACCTGTCGGTGACTCTCATCGCGGATGCGCTCAACATCGTCGCGGCGTGGGCGCAGTCGCGGCAGGCGATGGTGTGGCTCGGAGATGTGCGCGAGTGGGTCGGCGAGCAGCTCGTGCCCATCGCGTGGGTGTGGGATGCCGCGGAGTGGCTCCTCACCGAGGTCGGCGGCATCGTGCTGCTTCCGATCGCGTGGCTGGCGATCGCGGGTGTCATCTACGGGCAGGCGGTGGCGCCGCAGACCTTGCAGCTCGGAGCACCGGTCGTCGTTCGCGCGCGTGCGCGCTTCGACACGCTCCCATCCCGCCTGCGCGCGCGGCTGGAGGATCTCTGGGCGGATCTGATCTCACGGTTCCAGCCGATCGGACGGGCGCTGCTGCTGATGTGGCGTGCGGGTCCTGTGCTGGTCGGCTCGTACATCCTCCTGTTCACCGTCGTGCTGTTCCTCGACGCCGGGCTCGAGTTCGGCATCACGCGGGTGATCGGGCCCCAGGAGCTGGGCGGATTCTGGATGGTCAACGCCCCGTTGATCTTCCTGTTCGTTCCGCTCGTCATCGAGCCGCTCCGGGTGGTGCTGGTGGCCAGCGCCTACGACGCCGTGATCGGCCGCCTTGTATCGCCGACGGTCCCGGCGCAACGACCTGCTGCTGCGCCGGAGCCCGATGCGGCGGCCGATCCCGCCGGAGGAGCAGCGATTCGCTGAACCGCGGTCAGGGCTCGACGATCAGGCGGACGAACTGCGGGATCCCGGCGGCGGACTCGAGCTCGATGACGAAGGGTCCCGCGGCATCCTCGGGCACCAGGTAGTCCAGCGTGAGCGAATAGCGGATCGGAAGATCGGAGTCGCAGAACGTGAGCCGGTCGGGGTCGTACTCGCGATCCAGTCCGGCGGATGCTTCGTTCCACTGCCTGCCGGCGCCGCTCTCCTCGCGGAGCTTCGGGCTCAGGCAGCTGATCGGCTCCTCCCCGGGTGAGACCAGCACCGTGGCGCTGACCAGGCGCGTGCCGGGAGGCGCGGCCGGATCGTTCGCGAACCGCGCCCGGGCCGGGCCGATCGCCGCGCCCGCGTAAGGCGCGGAACCGCCCGGCTCCACGGTGATCGGCTTCGTGGCGTGGCCGAGGTCCCACTCGGACCATTCGTTCACCGCCACGACCCCCGCGGTGACCGGGAGGAGCACCGCGACCAAGGCGAGCGACAGGGCGTTCCGCCGCCACCAGCCGGCCGTCACCGGGTGCTCCAGTCGACGGGGATCAGCTCGGCTTCGCCGTCGAGCGCGATGTCGTCCAGATCGATCTCGAGCACGATGAGCGAGTCCAGGCGGGGATCGGTGCTGACGCCGAACGTCAGCACCGCGGGCCCCCCGGCGGCCTCGTCCGGCAATTCGAATGCGACGCTCCCCGAGAGCGGTGCGCCGACCGACAGCGCATGGCCCAGGAGCGACTCGGGCCGCTCGCTCGCCCGGAAGGTGCGGCCGCCGGTCTCCAGCGTCACCAGTGCGAGCGAGTTTCCGTATTCCGACAGCACGGCCGCGGCATCCAGGTCCACCACGACCCAGTTCCCGGCGGCGCTCCACTCGTCGGTGCGAGCCGCCTCGGCGCGGCGGACGTCGACGACCGTCACGGCGAGGTCCCGGCCCATGCCGGCCTCACCGATCTGCACGGCCACGGGGAACGGCTCTTCCGGCGCAGCCTCCGAGGGGGTGATCAGCGCGATCCCCCAGGCGGCGGCGATCAGCGCGGCGCCGGTCGACCAGGCCAGCCACGCCCTCACCCGCCGGCTCCGATGTCGTCCAGCGTCACCGTCATGGTCGCGGCGGGTGCCGGGTCGTCCCACCATTGCCCGCTTGCGACGAAGGATCCGGTGTACAGCGTCATGTCGGACAGGGTGATGCGCATCGGCTGCGCGTCCGTGAACTGACCGGCCTTCACGGCCCACGCCAGAACGAGCTGGGCGGGCACCCCGGGCTGCAGCCACGGCGCCACCGTGCCGTCGTCGTAGCGTGCGATCGAATCGGGAGGCGTGTCGGAGAGTCCGTCCAGCCGCACGGACTCGGTCAGGCTGCTCGTGGGATGCACCGCGATCGGCCGTGTCCAGGTGTTCTCGACGGTGACCACGAGGGCCAGGACGCGCTCACCGTCGTCGACGTAGACGCCGGCCTCGGTCAGCTCGTCCACCAGCAGGACCCGCTCGACCGTGACGGCGAACTGATCGTTCCGATGCTCCTGGCCGGGCTCGATCGCGACGGGGCCGGGTTCGGCGGCGGTGGCCAGGCCCCCGAACGCCGCGGTGGCGACCAGGAACAGCCCGGTCGCGATCACCGTCAACCAGCTGGTGGGAAGACGATCGGATGCCGCGCGGAGCCATTCGAGGCGCTGACGTGGTGGGGCTGCCGAGTCATCGCCCTCCGTGGTCACCCCCTCACCCTACGTGTGCGTTAGCTCACCCCATGCTCCGGCGCAAGGCGTTGTGATGCGTCACGGTGGTGCGCTTGCCTGTCCTATGGAATCGCCCGACCCCGGGGCGGTCCGCAAACCCGAAGGAGTGAGCTCGTGGATACCTCGACACTCATCTGGATCATCGTCGGCATCGTGGTGGTGGTGGCGATCGTCATCATCGTGGCCGTGGTGCTCTCGCGCCGGAACTCGGCGAAGAAGCTGGAAGCACAGCACGAGAAGGCCCAGGTCCTTCGCGAGGATGCGCGCAAGACCGAAATGGCCGCCCGTGAGCGCGAGGCGCAGGCGGCGCAGGCTCGGGCGGACTCCGCCAGCGCTGCCGCCGAGGCCGAGCAGGCCAAGGCCCGTGCCGCGCAGGCGAGCGTCGAGGCCGAACGCGCCGCCGGAACGATCGACGATCACGCCTCCGATGCCGCGAAGCTGCGCGCCGAGCAGGCCGAGAAGCTGCGCGAAGCCGACAAGATCGACCCGGCCGTCACCACCGACGCGTCGGGGCGCACCGCAGACGACCGCCGCACTGCGCGGAGCGACCACGGGGACCCGGTGTTCGACGACGGCACCTCCACCCGGAACGAGCGTGACGTCGTCCGTGATCAGAACGGCGACATCCGCACCGACGGTCGTCCGTCCTCTCCCGACCGCGCCTGATCCTGCGGAGGGGTTCCGTCCGCACCTCCGTCCGCGGGTGGCGGGGGCGGCTCACCCCGCCGTGGACGGCCGTGCCGCGCTCGAGCGGGCATCGAAGGCGTCGCGCAGAGCCGTCCGGACGGCACGGATACCGCCGCGTGACATCGAGGACTGTCGCGCGGCGGTGAAGATCTCGCGCGCTGGATCGCCCGGAAGATCCAGCAACCGGACCGGGGGATCGAGGTCCGCCCAGACCAGGTCGGGCAGAACACCGACCGCGCGGCCGGCGGCGATGAGCCGCACCTGCGCGGTCAGGTCGGCGATCTCGAAGCGGATGTCCGGCTCGAAACCGGCGGCGCGGCACTGCTGCACCGCCCACTGCCTCGCCGCGGTGCCGGCCGGCTCCATCACCCACGCCCGGTCGCGCAGCTCCGCGACGCCGCCGGCGGGATCGTCCGGCGGCAGCGCCAGGCGGATCGGGTCGCTGCCCAGCATCTCCCGCTCCAGTCCCGCGCGGTGCGCGCGCGTGTGGCCGGGGTACTGCTCGGCGATCACCAGATCGAACCCGCCGGCGGACAGCTCGAAGAGTCCGTCCTCGGGCGGGACCTCGGCGATCTCGACGCGCAGCCGCGGTTCGCGATCGGCGAGCAGTGTCAGGGCGACGGGGAGGATCGCCTGGGCGGCCGTCTGCAGCACCGCGACGCGGACCGGAGCGATCCCCGCCTGCAGCGACTCGAGCTCGCCGCGGATCTGCTCCTCCAGCTCGAGAGCCCGGGACGCGTGCGCCGCGAGGGCGACACCGTGCTCGGTGAGGCGCACCCGCCTGCCGTCGGGAATCAGCAGCGGAACGCCGGCGTCCCGCTCGAGCTGCGCGAGTTGCTGCGAGATCGTCGAGGGACTGTACGACAGGGCGTCCGCGACCGCCGCGAGCGTGCCGCGGAGCGCGAGCTCGTGCAGCAATCGCAGCCGGCGCAGTTCGAACACGGCGATCCTCGCTCGGGAAGAAACAGTCGATAGGACTGATTGGTATCGATCATAGATGGTCGCTTTTCGTGAACGATCGGATGCCGCATGCTTGAGTCATGCACTCGACACCCGTGCCGCCCACCGCGCCCGCCGATACGCTCGCTGACCAGGCGATCGAACTCGCCCGTCGGTGGGTCGCCGAGAGCGCCGAGGCCGACGTCGACCCCGCCGCCGCGCGCTTGGCGGGCGTGCTCAAAGACCCCAGCGGCCTGCCCTTCACGATCGGCTTCGTCGACGGTGTCATGCGCCCCGAGAGCCTGGCGGCCGCGGCATCCAATCTGAGCCGAGTCGCCCCGCTGGTACCGAAGTTCCTGCCGTGGTACCTGCGCAGCGCCGTGCAGGTCGGCGGCGCCGTCGCGCCCGTGCTGCCCGCCCCGGTCGTTCCGATCGCGCGTCGCGTGCTGCGCGAGATGGTCGGGCACCTCGTCGTGGACGCGCGCCCGGACAAGCTCGGCCCGGCGATCGCACGAATCCGTGAGAGCGGAGCAAGGCTCAACCTGAACCTCCTGGGCGAGGCGGTTCTGGGCGAGCAGGAGGCGCTGCGCCGGCTGGACGGCATCCACGAGCTGATCCGCCGGCCGGATGTCGACTACGTCTCGGTCAAGGTGTCGGCGATCGCGAGCCACATTTCGATGTGGGCGTTCGACGAGGTCGTCGACAAGGTGATCGAGCGACTCCTTCCGCTCTACCTGACGGCGGCGTCACCGGACGCGGCGAACGGACCGACCTTCATCAACCTCGACATGGAGGAGTACCGCGACCTCGACCTGACCATCGCGGTCTTCACCCGCCTGCTCGAGGACCCGAGGCTCCAGGGACTCGAGGCG
Source organism: Microbacterium terregens (assembly GCF_039534975.1). Classification (NCBI taxonomy): domain Bacteria; kingdom Bacillati; phylum Actinomycetota; class Actinomycetes; order Micrococcales; family Microbacteriaceae; genus Microbacterium; species Microbacterium terregens. The sequence goes on along the minus strand of NZ_BAAAWH010000001.1, from coordinate 85,217 downwards.
GGCATCGTGCTGCAGGCCTACCTGCCGGATGCACTGCCGGCGCTCGAGCAGCTGACGGCCTGGGCGCGGATGCGGGTCGGGGCCGGCGGAGCGCGCATCAAGATCCGGTTGGTCAAGGGCGCGAACCTCGCGATGGAGCGGGTGGACGCCGTCCTCCACGACTGGTCGCTCGCGACGTTCGACAACAAGCTGGACTCCGACGCCAACTACCTGCGGTGCCTGGACTTCTCGCTGCGCGCCGAGCACACGGCGGCGGTGCGGATCGGAGTCGCGGGACACAACCTGTTCGACATCGCCTACGCGTGGCTGCTGGCCGGACAGCGGGGTGTGCGGGACGAGATCGACTTCGAGATGCTGCTGGGGATGGCCCAGGGACAGGTCGAGGCGGTGGCCCGCGAGGTCGGACAGGTGCTGCTGTATGTCCCGGTCGTGCGGCCAGACGAGTTCGATGTCGCGATCAGCTATCTGGTGCGCCGCCTCGAGGAGAACGCGTCCAGCGAGAACTTCCTCTCCGCGGCCTTCGAGCTGGCCGACGACCCGGCGATGTTCGACCGGGAGCGCGACCGGTTCCTGGCGTCGATCGCGCGCTCGTCGGACGCCGCGCTGCGCACAGGACCGAACCGCGGCCAGGATCGGAACCGACCGCCGGCGGACGAGGCGACGGAGCGGGGTCCGGGTGCGGCTGAGCGGCTCGTGCGCGGTGCCGCGGGTCAAAGAACGGGGACCGATGGCACTCCGGCCGACGAAAGCGGCGACTCGGACGAGGTGGATCCCGGCGGTTTGACGCAGGCCGTGCTCGGCATCACCCGTTCCGGCTCGGGCGAGGGCGACACGGTGCCGATCGAGCCCTCGGCGGCGGCCAGCGTCTTCGGCGGCGCGACCTTCGTCGAGACCGCCGTCTACGCGGCGCGCGAAGCAGACGGCCGGGCGGGGGGTGCGCCGGGATTCCGCAACGCCCCCGACACCGATCCCTCGCTGGCGGCGAACCGGGAGTGGAGCCGCGCGATCCTGGACCGGGTCGACACCTCGACCGCCGGTGACGCGACGATCGCCGCTGCGCGCATCACCGACGCAGGCGCGCTCGAGCAGACCGTGGCCCGGGTGCGACAGGCCGCGCAGGCGTGGGGCGCGCGGCCCGCCAGCGAGCGCGCCGCCGTGCTCGAGGCGGCGGCACGCGCCCTCGAAGCCCGCCGTGGTGAGCTGATCGAGGTCGCTGCCTCCGAGACGGGCAAGGTCTTCGCCGAGGCGGACGTCGAGGTCAGTGAAGCGGTCGACTTCGCCGGCTACTACGCCGCGACGGCGCGAGAGCTGGACCGGGTCAGCGGTGCCGTCTTCATTCCGGCGCGACTGACCGTGGTCACGCCGCCGTGGAACTTCCCGGTGGCCATTCCCGCGGGCGGAGTGCTGGCCGCGCTCGCCGCGGGCTCCGGCGTGGTGTTCAAGCCTGCCCCCCAGGCACGTCGCTGCGCCGCCGTGGTCGCCGAAGCGCTGTGGGATGCCGGGGTGCCGCGGGACGTGCTCGCGCTGGTCGACATCGATGAGGGCTCACTGGGACAACAGCTCGTGTCCCACCCCGACGTGGATCGCGTCATCCTCACCGGCTCCTGGGAGACGGCGGCCCTGTTCCGTTCCTGGCGGCCGGACCTGCCGCTGCTGGCCGAGACCAGCGGCAAGAACGCGATGATCGTGATGCCCTCCGCCGACCTGGATCTCGCGGCATCCGACCTCGTCAAGAGCGCCTTCGGCCACGCCGGGCAGAAGTGCTCGGCGGCCTCGCTGGCCATCCTCGTGGGTCCGGTCGGCCGTTCCAAGCGCTTCGCACGTCAACTGGTGGATGCCGCGACCTCGCTGCGCATCGGACTGCCCAGTGACCCGATGGCCGAGGTCGGACCGGTCATCGAGCCCCCTCAGGGCAAGCTCGCGTGGGCGCTGTCCACGCTCGAAGAGGGCGAGCACTGGCTCGTCGAGCCGCGGCCACTGGATCACGGAGTCGAATTCGACGGGCGGTTCTGGAGCCCCGGCATCCGCGCCGGTGTGCAACCCGGATCCCGCTTCCACCGTGAGGAGTTCTTCGGGCCCGTGCTCGGCGTGATGCACGCGCACTCGCTCGGGCACGCGATCCAGCTGCAGAACGCGGTGGCGTACGGGCTGACCGCGGGGCTGTACACGCAGAATCCGGATGACCTCGAGGTCTGGCTCGCCGACGTGGAGGCGGGCAACCTCTACGTCAACCGGGGGATCACCGGCGCGATCGTCCAGCGTCAGCCGTTCGGCGGCTGGAAGCGCTCATCCGTCGGCGCCGGCGCCAAGGCGGGCGGACCCAACTACCTGATCGGCCTGGGCTCCTGGCGCCCGTCCGCCGGGACGGCGACCTCGGCGACCCTGCACCTGCGGGGCCTGGATTCGCGGATCACAACGGTCATCGAGGCAGCACAGCCGTCGCTGGACTACGAAGCCTTCGAGTGGCTGCGCCGCGGCGCGCTTTCGGACGCGCTGGCCTGGGATCGCGAGTTCGGTCAGGTCCGCGACGTCTCGCGCCTCGGTGTCGAGCGCAACCTGTTCCGGTACCGGCCGGTGGATGTCGCGGTCCGCGCGACCGGGGACGCATCGTGGCAGGCGCTTCTGCGGATCGTGCTCGCCGGTCTGCGCGCCGGATCGGACTTCACGCTCAGCGCGCCCGTCGGCCTTCCCGCTGCGGTGCGACGCTCGCTCAGCGAGCAGGGCGTCGCGGTCTTCGTCGAGAACGATGAGCAGTGGCTGGAGCGGATGATCGCTGAGGACCCGGCATCCGGTCCCCGCCCACCGCGCGCGCGTCTGGTCGGGCCGGCGCCGTCGGTCGCCGCGCTGCACAGCGCCTTGGCCGAAGCCGTGGGCGGCGATCCGGACCTGGTGATCCACCCGAATGAGGTGACGACCTCAGGCAGGCTCGAGCTGCTGCCGTTCCTGCACGAGCAGTCGATCACGATCACCGCGCACCGGTTCGGCAACCCCGACGCCTGGTCGGAGTCGGTGATCTGACCTGGTCGGCAAAGGGAGACCGGCGCCGCCCAGAAGAAAGAAGTTATCTTTCTAGCCGTGCGCGCCCTGTGCCGTCACGATGGTGTGTGGGGGGACGGACGCGCCGTCGAGTATCGGGCCTGGACGTCGCGTCTTTTGCTGGGGGATCAGCGACCCCGGCCACCGGCGCTCTGCGTCGGTCGGCCGGGGGCCGCATCCTCATCCGATGCGGGCAGGGTGAACCCGTCCACCAGACCGAGGATCGCGATGCCGAACAGGGTCCACCGCCCGCTGGGCACCTCGGCGTCCTGCGGGATGTCGTACCGGGGGTGATCGAGCCCCTCGGCCGATCGAATGGCGAACCCCTCGCCCAGCGCTGCCATCGCCTCGGTGAAGTCGATGATCGTCAGCGGTGACCGCATCCGCCGCCCGTAGCGGTGCAGCAGGGCCGCGTAGAACTCGGTGAATGCCGCCACCGAGGCGCGATGCCGTTCCGCGCTCGCCACCCGCAGCTCCGGCCAGGCGCCGGCGGCCGTGCGCAAGGCCAGGGCGGTGATGAACGCGTGCGAGTCGCGCGACTCCGGCTCGAGATGGAACTTCGATGCGTAGGTGACGTGATCCAGTGCCGCGGCCCGCACGACGTCGTGCATCGAGCCGTCCGAGGCGAGCACGTCCTGAATCGCCTCCGTCGCGCTGGCGACGGGGGGCGCGAACCGAACCCCGACCATCTCCACGGCGAGATCCCGGTGGAACTCGGTCTGATCCGTCCAGATCCGGTACGCGGCCCCCGTCGTGAGACCCACCGAGCGCAGTACCTCCTGGAGGCGGATGTGCTGTACACCCGCGGTCACCCCGCGCTCCAGCAGCATCTGGATGGCGGCCTCGAGGATCAGGCGGCGAGTGTCTTCAGCGGTCCGGCGCGTCATGCCTCCAGCCTGTCAGGCGCTGACCGGGCTGCACGTCGCTGAACACGCCCGAATGAGTAAAGAATATTTGACATCTATCCGTCGCCCGCGATACCGTCTCAATGTCAAATATTCCAGACATGGGGGTGGATCATGGTCTACGAGGAACGCAACACCTGGACGAGTCTGATCGTCAGCGCGATCGGTACCGCGATCTACGTGATCGTCATCCTCCAGCAGGCCGGGGACGGACCGCTCACCGACGTGGTCTGGTGGCCGATCATGCTCTGGACCATCGGCGGAAGCATCGTCGTCACCATCGTGCTCAGCATCCTGTGGGGGATCTTCGCGGGCATGGGCGATCCCGAAGGCGTCGGCGCCTCGGACGTCCGCGATCGCGACATCTCGCGGATGGGAAGTCGGGTCGGGCAGAGCTTCTTGCTGATCGCCGGACTCGGCGTGCTCGTGCTGTGCGCCTTCGAAGCCGACTGGTTCTGGATTGCGAACACGATGTACTTCGGGTTCGCCCTGGCGGCGATCGTCGGCAGCGTGGCGCGCGTCATCGCCTACCGTCGCGGGATCGCCTGATGGTCAAGCCCACGAAGGTCACCAACTCCATCCGCGTGCTCCGCGAAGCCGCCGGGCTCACCCAGGTCGAGCTCGCGCGGCGCATCGGCGTCACCCGCCAGACCCTGATCGCCATCGAGCAGGGACGCTATTCGCCCACCCTCGAGCTCGCGTTCCAGATCGCCCTGGTCTTCGGCGTGGGCCTGGATGACGTCTTCCAATACCCCCCGGCCGAACACGCACAGACGGACTGAGGGCGGATGCTGTCGCCGGCGTCGCCGGCATGCCGTCGCAACCGGGCACATCCATCGGGGATCCTGGCCTCGCGCATGCGAGAATGGGTGGCGGCGTGCTCGAGTCGCACCCTTCCACCCCGCGCGGATCCTGCGCGAACGCAGCGGGTCGGAGGGCCGCCGGGCCCCTGGACAGCGTCCGCCGTCCCTGCCTGAGGAGCAGAATGTCCACGCAGAACACGGCGCCCGCCGCCCACGCGCTCAGCGCCTCCACCCGCATGCAGCACCATCGCCGCTACCTGATGTGCCGGCCGGAGCACTTCACGGTCAGCTACACGATCAACCCCTGGATGGTGCCGGCCAACCCCACCGACACCGCGGTGGCGGTGCGCCAATGGCAGACGCTGTACGACACCTACCTCGCACTCGGTCACGAGGTGGAGCTCATCGACCCCGTCGAGGGGCTGCCGGACATGGTCTACACGGCCAACGGCGGGTTCGTGATCGACGGTGTCGCGTACGGTCCGAAGTTCCGCTTTCAGGAGCGTGCCGGTGAGGCCGGACCGTTCATCGACTGGTTCCGCGCCTACGGGTTCGACACGCGCGTCCCCGTCGAGGTCAACGAGGGCGAGGGCGACTTCCTGCTCGTCGGCGACACCATCCTCGCCGGCACCGGCTTCCGCTCCACGGGCGACAGCCATCGTGAGGTCGGCGAGGTCTTCGGCCGCGAGGTCATCTCGCTGAGCCTCACCGACCCGCGGTTCTACCACCTCGACACCGCGCTCACCGTGCTCGATCCGGTGGAAGGCGTGGCCGACGGCGGACCGGAGCGCGCGAACATCGCCTACCTGCCCGCCGCGTTCGACGCGCGCAGCCAGGCGATTCTGGCCGAGCGCTATCCCGACGCCATCCACGTGTCCGACGAGGACGGCGCGGTCTTCGGGCTCAACTCCGCCAGCGACGGCCGCAACGTCCTCATCTCCCCTCGGGCCAAGGGCTTCGAGCGGCAGCTGCGCGACCGCGGGTACAACCCGGTACTGATCGATCTCTCCGAACTCCTGCTCGGCGGCGGCGGCATCAAGTGCTGCACCCTGGAACTTCGCGGAGCGACATCATGACCGTCCCGGTGGTCCTGGATGCGGCGACCTCGGCGATCATCACCGCCGAAGCGGAGCACGTCGCACACAACTATCACCCGCTGCCGGTCGTCATCGCGCGCGGTGAGGGCGCCTGGGTGACCGATGTGGAGGGCAAGCGCTACCTCGACCTGCTGTCGGCGTACTCCGCACTGAACTTCGGGCACCGGCATCCGGCGATCCTGGCCGCCGCCCAGGAGCAGCTGGCCCGCCTGACGCTGACGAGCCGGGCGTACCACAACGACCAGCTCGGAGTCTTCGCGGCCGCGCTCGCCGAGATGTGCGGCAAGGACCTCGTCCTGCCCATGAACACCGGCGCCGAGGCCGTCGAGACGGGCATCAAGGTCGCCCGGGCGTGGGGCTACCGCGTCAAGGGGATCGCCCCCGACCGCGCGACGGTCATCGTCGCGGGCGGCAACTTCCATGGCCGCACGACCACGATCGTGGGCTTCAGCGACGATCCTCAGGCCCGGGACGACTTCGGTCCCTATGCGGCGGGATTCCGCACCGTGCCGTTCGGGGATGCCGCGGCGCTGGAGGCTGCGATCGACGAGAACACCGCGGCCGTGCTGCTCGAGCCGATCCAGGGCGAGGCCGGTGTCGTGATTCCGCCGGAGGGCTACCTGCGCGCGGTGCGCGAGATCACCCAGCGCCACAACGTGCTGTTCATCGCCGATGAGATCCAGTCCGGACTCGGTCGCGTGGGCGAGACGTTCGCGTGCGATCGCGAAGGTGTCGTGCCGGACGTGTATCTGCTGGGCAAGGCGCTGGGCGGCGGGATCCTGCCGCTGTCCGCCGTGGTGGGCGACCGCGACGTCCTCGGCGTGATCCGCCCCGGTGAGCACGGTTCCACGTTCGGCGGCAACCCGCTGGCCTCGGCGGTGGGCACCCGGGTCGTCGAGATGCTCGCCACCGGCGAGTTCCAGCGTCGCGCGGCCGCGCTCGGTGAGCACCTCCAGGTCAAACTCGCAGAGCTCGTCGGCTCCGGCGTCACGGCGGTGCGCGTGGTCGGGCTGTGGGCGGGCATCGATATCGACCCCGCCGTCGGCACCGGCCGCGAGGTCGCGGAGCGGATGATCGCTCGAGGCGTTCTGGTCAAGGACACGCACGGCCAGACCATCCGCATCGCGCCCCCGTTGGTGGTCCGTTCCACCGAGCTGGACTGGGCCGTCGAGCAGCTGCGCCTCGTGCTCGCGGGCTGAGGCCGGCTGCTCCGGCGCGGGCGGGCGCGTCGCCGGGACGATAATGGAACCGTGACAGCGGAGCAGCAGGCGGACCAGGATGAAGGCGGTCCGTCGCGCTCGGTGATCGATCGCGCGTTCGCGATTCTCGGGACCTTCCAGGGCGGCCGCATCCGACAGTCCCTCTCGGACATCAGCCGGCGGACCGGCCTGCCGATCGCGACCTGCTACCGGATCGTCCAGCGCCTCACCGAGTGGGGCGCGTTGGAGCGGGACGGCGAGAGCAAGTACCGAGTCGGCCTTCGCCTGTGGGAGGTCGCCTCGCTCGCGCCGCGTGCGGTCGGGCTGCAGCGGTTGGCGCGACCGTACATCCAGGACCTCTACGAGACGACCGGCTACGCATCGCACCTCGCGATCCGCGAGGGTCTCGAGCTGGTCTCGATCGAACGCTTCCAGAGTCCTCGCCGCCCCACGCGACGGCCGCTCGTGGGCGGGCGCTATCCGATGCACGCCACGGCCATCGGTCAGGTGCTGCTGGCTCACGCTCCCGAGGAGGTGCAGGAGCAGGTGCTCTCGGGCGACCTCGAGCCGTACACGTCGCGCACCTACACGGATCGCGCCGTGCTGGAGCGGGTGCTCGCCGACATCGTGCGCACCGGCTACGCGGTCAGTGACCGGCAGATCGACAACGTCCACATCGGTGTGGCCGCCCCGGTGCGCGGTGCGGACGGAATGGTGATCGCCGCCGTCTCGCTCGCGCTGACCGAGAAGGATGCCGACGGCAAGAACATGATCCACCTGGTTCGCCTCACCGCCGCCTCCATCTCTCGAGCGCTGGATGCCGCGGGCTTCGACGGATCGAACAGCTGAGCTCCGGCATCCATTCGAGATATACCTATGGGTATAGCCATCGATGCTAGGCTCTCGCCCATGACGTCAATGGCGGTGTCGCGGGATCGAATCTTTGTCGGTGGCGAGTGGGTCAGCCCCTCTACGAGCGCCCAGGTGGTCGTGGAAAGTCCGGTGGACTACAGCGAAGTCGGCCGCGCGCCCGACGGGTCGGCGGAGGATGTCGACCGCGCGGTCCGCGCCGCCCGCGAGGCCTTCGACCACGGTCCATGGCCGCAGTTGAGCTCGGCGGAGCGCGCCGACTGGATGGATCGCCTCGCCGATGAGCTCGAGCGGCGCGGGGCGGAGACCTCCGCGCTGATCACCGCCGAGATCGGCCAGCCCGTCGCGCTCTCGCGCCCGTGGGGCGGCATCCGCCCGGTCAGTCACCTGCGCTATTACGCGAAGGTCGCGCGCGAGACGGATGTCGAGGAGGTCCGCGCGAACGTGAGTCGCCCCGGCACCTCCATCGTCCGGCGCGAGCCGCTCGGCGTCGCCGCGCTCATCGTCCCCTGGAACCACCCCCAGGCATCCACCACGCTCAAGCTCGCCCCGGCGCTCGCGGCCGGGTGCACGGTCGTGATCAAGCCCGCCGCCGAGACTCCTCTCGACATCTTCAACCTCGCCGACGCCAGCCTCGCCATCGGGATGCCGCCCGGCGTGATCAACATCGTCCCCGGCGGCCGTGAGACCGGCCAGGCGCTGGTGGCGCACCCGGGAGTGGACAAGGTGGCGTTCACCGGGTCATCCGAAGCCGGCCGCCAGATCGCCTCGGTCGCGGGACGCCGTCTCGTCCCGGTCACGCTCGAGCTCGGCGGCAAGTCCGCCGCCATCGTGCTCGAATCGGCCGATCTGGATGCGACCTTCCAGAGCCTGCGCAACGCCGCTTTCGACAACACCGGGCAGACGTGCGCCCTCATGGCTCGCGTGCTCGCGCCGCACAGCCTGTACGACACCGTCCGCGACCGCCTGGTGGACCTGGCCCGCGACCTTCGGGTCGGCGATCCGCTCGATGAGTCGACCGAGCTCGGCCCGCTCGTGTCGCGGCGCATCTACGACCGCGTGACCGGCATGGTGGAGGCGGCCCGGACAGCGGGCGCAACCATCCTGGCCGGGGACACCACGCTGCCGGACGAGGGCTACTACGTCGCGCCGACGATCGTCACGGGTGCGGCCCTGGACAGCCAGATCGCGCAGGAAGAGGTCTTCGGACCGGTGATCACCCTGCTCGCCTACGACGACGTCGATGATGCCGTCCGCATCGCCAGCGATTCGCGGTACGGACTCGCCGGCGCCGTGTACGGCGACCCCGATGCGGTGCTCGACGTGGCACGGCGCATCCGCACCGGCTCGATCGGGCTGAACGGATACCGTCCCGACCTCAACCAGCCGTACGGCGGCTACAAGGACTCCGGTCTCGGCCGGGAGTTCGGCCCCGAGGCGGTCGGCAATTTCCAGGAGATCAAGTCCATCTGGCGGTGACGGGTTCGCGCGTCCCGCGACGGGGTCACCCGGCCTCGGCCGGCGACCCCGCCTGAACTGAGCCTCAGAAGCCTTCGGGCCTGCGGGGTCGGTAGGGCGCCTCGAGCCGCTGCACCTCGTCGGCCGTGAGCTCGATCTCCAGCGCGGCGATCGCATCGTGCAGGTGGCTGGGCTTGGTGGCGCCGATGATCGGGGCAGAGACCGCGGGCTTGGCGAAGTGCCACGCGAGGGCGATCTGCGCCCGGGACGCCTGACGTTCGTCCGCGATCGCACCCACCGCTGCCGCGATCGCCCGGTCGGACTCCTCGTCCTGGAGGTAGAGGCGCGAGCCGGTCTCATCGAGATCGAGGCGGGGGCTGGGCGCACCGTGATCGCGCGTGAGGCGACCACGCGCGAGCGGGCTCCAGGGAATGACGCCCACGCCTTGGTCCAGACAGAACGGGTGCATCTCCCGCTCCTCCTCGCGCATGAGCAGGTTGTACTGGTCCTGCATGGAGACGAAGCGGGTCCAGCCGTTCAGGTCGGCCGTGTACTGCATCTTCGCGAACTGCCAGGCGTGCATCGACGACGCGCCGATGGCGCGGACCTTGCCCGAGACCACCAGGCCGTGAAGGGCCTCCATCGTCTCCTCGACCGGGGTGCGGTGGTCAAGACGGTGGATCTGGTACAGGTCGATGTAGTCGGTGCCCAGGCGCCGCAGCGATGCCTCGACCTGCGTCTGGATCGCGCTCCGGGTCAGTCCCGCGTCATCCGGGCCAGGACCCATCGGCATCCCGAGCTTCGTCGCGATGATGACCTGATCGCGCGAGGTGAACTCTCGCAGGAGCTGCCCGGTGATCTCCTCGCTCGAACCCAGCGAGTACACGTTCGCGGTGTCGAAGACGGTGATGCCGGCCTCGACGGCGTCTCGGAAGAACGGGCGGGAGTCTTCCAGCCCCAGGGACCAGCCGTGAGCACCGCGTCCGGGCTCGCCGTAGCTCATGCAGCCCAGGATGATGCGGGAGATGCGCAGGTCGCTCGCGCCGAGCGTCGTGTACTTCATGGCGGGGAGGGGTTCCGTTCGGGTCGGCAGGTCGGGGAGGTGTCGACCCGGTCAGAGCGCGGGGGAGGAGGCCTTGAGCGTCCGGATTCCCTCGGTGTCGCCGGTGTACGTCTTGGCGAGCTGGATCTGCTCGTAGACGTGGTGGCGCAGCTCCACGAAGCGTGGATCCGAGCGGGTCTCGAGCTGATCGCGCTCCAGTGGCAGGTCGACGGTGAGGTCCTCGAGGATGACGGTCGGCGACGACGAGAGGATGATGACGCGCCCGCCGAGATAGACCGACTCGTCGATGTCGTGGGTGACGAACAAGACGGTCAGGCCGAGCTTCTTCCACACCGAGCGGATGAGGTCTTCCAGATCGGCGCGGGTCTGCGCGTCGACGGCCGCGAACGGCTCGTCCATGAGGAGGACCTCAGGTCGGTAGGCGACGGCGCGCGCGATCGCGACGCGCTGCTGCATGCCGCCCGACAGCTGCCACGGATAGGACTTGGGGACATGCGAGAGCCCGACCGCCTCGAGGGCTTCGCGCACCCGCTCCTGGCGCTCCGCCTTCGGTACGCCGGCCGCCTTGAGCGGCAGTTCCACGTTCTCGGCGACGCGCATCCACGGGTACAGCGACCGGCCGTACTCCTGGAACACCAGGGCCATGTTGCGTGGCGGGCCGTCGACGATCGTGCCGTCCAGCGTGACGGTTCCGGCCGTCGGCGCCATGAGGCCCGAGATGCACTTCAGCAGCGTCGTCTTGCCGGAGCCGGACGGCCCTACCAGGCAGACGAACTCGCCCTTGTGCAGGTCGAAGGTGAGGTCGCGCACGGCCTCGACCGCGCCGCCGGGTGTCGCATAGATCTTCTGCAGTCCGCGGACGGACAGCAATGCCCCGCCCGTCACGGGCGCCGGTGATTCACGACTCACGGGATTCCACCTCTCGTTGTCCGTAGTACCAGGCCAGCACCCTGCGGTCGACCAGGCGGAAAAGCACGGCGATCAGGATGCCGATCAGTCCGATGATGACGATGCCTGCCCACATGGGGCCCATCTGGAAGGTCTGCTTGAACAGCATGATGCGGTAGCCGAGGCCATCCAGCGCCGCGTACATCTCCGAGACGACCATCAGGATGATCGCGATCGGCAGCGCCAGACGGATGCCGGTCATGATCCGCGGCGTGGCCGCCGGCAGGACGAAGTACCGCAGCCGTGACCAGCCGCGCATTCCGTAGGTGCGTGTCGTGTCGGCCAGAACCGCGTCCACGGATCGGACGCCGTCGATCGTGTTCAGCAGGATCGGCCAGAGGCAACCGAGGAAGATCAGGAAGATCTTCGAGCGGTCGTCGATGCCGAGGATGAGCAGCAGCACCGGCAGCAGGACGGGAGGCGGCACGGCGCGGATGAACTCGAAGATCGGGCCGGTGAGCTTGCGGGCGAACCGGTTGGAGCCGATCAGCAGGCCCAGCAGGATGCCGACCACGATCGCACCGCCGAGGCCGACGCCGAGTCGGTAGATCGACGGCAGGACTTCCTCGCCCAGAAGCGGTCCCACCCAGACCGTGAACAGGTCGCTGATCAGCTGTCCGGGCTTGGGCACGAACGGGTTGGTCTCGTTCAGCGTTGCCAGCCACCACACCAGGACGATGAGGATCGGCAGGGCGAGCGCGGCGGAGGCGATCTTCACCGCTCTCATGCCACCACCTCCGCCCGCATCGACGGGTGCCAGGCGAGCACGGCGTTCTCCAGGGTTCGCAGGAGCAGGTTGATCACGAGACCCAGGACACCCGCGAGCAGGGCGATCGCGAACACGACGGTGACGTTGCCGGCGGACTGGTAGGTGGCGATCATCTTTCCGATGCCCGGTGCGCCGACGACGATCTCGATGGTGATCGCGACCACCAGTGCGATCGTGCCGGACAAGCGCACCCCCGTCATCAGGTACGGCAGGACGGTGGGCCATACGACGTAGCGTGCGCGATCGAGCGGTCCGAGTCCGTAGCTGCGGGCGGTCGCGTCCGCGACGGGATCGACATCGGTGACACCGGCGATGACGTGGATGAGGATCACCCAGAAGCAGGCCCAGACGATCACGAAGATCGTCGCCGAGGGGCGCACCCCGAAGATGACGATCGCGATCGGGATGAGGCCGACCGAGGGGATCGGTCGAAGGAACTCGATGGTCGAGTGGGTGTACTCGCGGATCCAGCGGCTGGAGCCGAGGATCACGCCGAGCACGACGCCCAGAACCAGGGAGAGCGCGAGCCCCACCGCCCACCCGAACATCGTCATGCCCAGCGCTTCCCAGAACTCGCCCCGCAGCTGTTCTCCGCCGACGACCTGGAAGACCTCGGCGAAGACTACGGAGAAGGGTGGGAGATAGTCCGGATTGACGATGCTCAGGCGGGACGCGAGTTCCCAGATGGCGATGAAGGCGAGCACGCCCACAGTGCCGAGGACCGGGGTCGACCAGCGGGTCCGGCTGAACGTCAGGCGGGGGCGCTCCTGTACCGCGGTCACGGCTCCCAGATGAGGGTGTCGAAGTCGACCGGCTTCTTGATGTACCCGAGTTCGAGCGACCAGTCCGCGATCGGCTGCAGGTTCTCCACGGTCAGGGGGAGCTTGCCGTACGAGCCGAGCCGGATGCGTGCGGCCAGTGCCGGATCGATCTTCGTGAACGCGGCGATGTTCTCGCGCAGCTCCTCGTCGTTATCCAGCGCGTACGCGTTCGCAGCGTCGATCGTCTCGGCGACCTTGGCGTAGTACTCGGGGTTCTTCTCGACCTCGGCGCGGATGGCGTACCAGACGCCCGCCACGACGGCGTGGTCCGAGAGCTCCACGAACGGGTTGGCGAGGGTCTTGAAGCCCTTGTCTTCGCGCCCGAGCGTGCCGAACGGCTCACCGGCGACGAAGGAGTCGATCGCGCCGCTCTCGAGCGCCGCCGGCTGGTCCGGGACACCCATCTGCACGTACTCGACCTTGCTGGGGTCGCCGCCGTCCGCCTTGATGGCGATGTCGGCGAGGAGCTGGGTGTAGCCGCCGGGGGCGTTGACGGCGACCTTCTTGCCTTCGAGATCCTTGGCGGACTTGAGCGGGCTGTCGGCCACGACCAGAAGGTCGTTGATGCCGTTCTCGGGATCGTCGGGGGTGGCGCTCGCGGCGGCGATGATCACGAGGTCGATGCCGTTCTCGACTGCCTGGAAGACGCCGGTGGTGCCGCCGTAGCCGATCTGCACCTGGCCGGACTGCATGGCCTGGATGATCTCGGCCGACGAGCCGGCCGGCTGGAGGGTCAGGTCGAAGCCGTTCTCCTCGAAGACGCCGTTCTGCTGCGCCATGTACACGGGGCCTATGTCGGTGACCGGGATGACGCCGGCCACGAGCGGCTGGATCTCGACGGGCGTGTCTGCGGCCGCGGTCTCAGTGGTTGCCGGTGCCGCTGAGCTGCACGCGGTCAGTGCGACCGCCGCGATCAGTCCGATTGCGCCGAGCAGGGGTCGGGTGAATTTTGCCATGACTGCCTCCGTTGCCAGTTTCACTGCGATCGTGACAGATCGAGTGACCGTTGTCTAGCATTTCGCGCCACAATGCGTACCGACGTACGCTGTGCGGTACAAATGCCTTGCCTTTCCGGGGCGGGCATACATAGGCTTACCCGCGCACCGCCGGTCCATCCGCTCGTCAGAGCGCTGCGGCCGGCACATCGTTTCAAAGGAGAGACCATGCCAACCAAGACTCGAGCTGCGATCATCCGCGAGCAGCCCGGCACGTTCGAGGTCGTCGACGTCGAGCTCGACGACCCGCGTCAGGGAGAGATCCTGGTGAAGATGGTCGTCAGCGGTCTCTGCCACTCCGACTACCACCTCGTCACCGGTGACAGCACCGCCGGCACACTCCCGATGGTCGCCGGCCATGAGGGCACCGGGATCGTCCAGGAGGTCGGTCCGAACACCCCAGGCTGGGAAGTCGGCGACAAGGTCGTGTTCTCGTTCATCGCCAGCTGCGGCAAGTGCCGCTGGTGCAACGAGGGAATGACGAACCTCTGCGACCTCGGCGCGTTCCTGATGCGGGGCAGCCGCTTCACGGACATCGACAGCTACCGCGTGTCGCTTCCGGACGGCACGCCGGTCAGCCAGATGTGCGGTCTCGGCACGTTCGCCGGCCACACCGTCGTGGATGTCAACTCCGCGGTGAAGCTCCCCTCCGATGCCCCGCTGGACAAGCTCTGGCTCCTGGGCTGCGGAGTCGGCACCGGCTGGGGATCGGCTGTCTACTCCGCCGAGACGCGCCCCGGGGACACGATCATCATCATGGGCGTCGGCGGTGTCGGCATCAACGCCGTCCAGGGCGCAAAGCACGCCGGGGCGACCGCGATCATCGCCGTCGACCCCGTCGAGTTCAAGCGTCAGAAGGCGCTCGAGGTGGGCGCGACGCATGCGTTCGCGACGATCGCCGAGGCCACCGAGTTCGCCCAGAGCATCACCAACGGACAGGGCGCCGACCGGGCGATCGTCACGGTGGGCGTGGTCTCGGGCCAGGACGTCGCGGACGCCTTCTACGCGATCCGCAAGGCCGGAACCGTGGTCGTGACCGGCATCGCTCCGGCGTCGGAGACCAGCATCCCGGTGCCGGTGCTGGACATCACCCGCTATCAGAAGCGCATCCAGGGCGCCATCTACGGCTCGAGCAACCCGCGGGCCGACATTCCTCGCCAGTACGCCATGTATCAGGCGGGTCAGCTCAAGCTCGACGAGCTCATCTCGGGGTTCTACTCCCTCGAGGACATCGAGCAGGGCTATATCGACCTCCTCGAGGGCCGCAACATCCGTGGCGGCATCCGCCACGACTGACCCGCGTCGGCACCGGGCTGAGCGTCAGCGCGTGAAGGCGCTCAGCCCTGTGATGGCCTTGCCTACGATCAGCGAGTTCACCTCGTGCGTGCCCTCGAACGTGTACAGCGCCTCGGCGTCTGCGAAGAACCGCGCCACGTCGTTCTCGACGCGGATCCCCTCGGCGCCGCAGATCTCCCGCGCGAGGGCTACCGTCTCGCGCGCTCGATCCGCCGACCACGTCTTGGCGAGCGCGGCGTGCTCATCGGCCATGGCGCCTCGTCGATGCAGCTCGGTCAAACGCACCGTCATCGCGAGCGTCGCCGTGGCGTTGCCCAGCATGCGGGTCAGCTTCTCCTGGATCAGCTGGAACCCGGCGATCGGACGCCCGAACTGCTCGCGTCGCAGCGCGTACGCCAACGCCGCCTCGTAGGCACCGGCCTGAAGGCCCGCGGCGTTCCAGCCGACGGCGTAGCGCAGCTTGGCGAGGATGGCGGAAAGGTCACGGAACGAATCGATCCGCTGCAGCCGCTCTGATTCGTCCACGCGCACGTCGTCGAGGACGATGTCCGCGTTGCGCACCATCCGCAGACTGATCTTGCCGGTGATGTCTGTCAGGCTCAGACCCGGCGAGTTCCGGGGGACCAGGAACGCCTTCGTGCGTCCGTCAGCGGCATCCCGCGCGACGACGACGATGATGTCGGACTGTGCGGCGTTGCCGATCCAGCGCTTATGGCCGCTGATGCGCCAGGTATCGCCTTCGCGTGTCGCCGTCGTCTCCATGCCTCCGGCCACGTCCGACCCGTGCAGCGGCTCGGTGAGGGCGAAGCACCCGGTCACTTCGAACGACGGGATCAGCGGGTCCAGCCGGGCCACCTGCTCGGGCGAACCGCCCTCGCGCACGACGGTGCGGAACATGCTGACCTGGCCCCCGTAGAGGGTGCCGATGGACATGTCGAAGCGGGCCAGCTCGAAGTGACGGAAGCCGACGTAGAACGGGCTCAGCCGGCCGTCGTCGTCGAGCAGACCCGGATCGTCCTCCAAGCGCAGCGCCGCGAGCTCTGCGCGCAGATGCACGGGGGACTCGGCCCGCTCCCACCAGTCGGCCAGGTGCGGCCGGGCCTGTTCCTCGAGCAGGTCCCGCAGCGACTGCAGTTTGGCCAGCTCGAGTTCGGACAGCAGCTCGCTGTAGCCGAACAGGTCCGTGGGCGGCGCGGCGGTCACTTCACGACCTCCGCATGCTCGGCCGGCTCCGCCCGTTCCGCCAGCTCGCGGGCGGCGTCCTGCTTGACCCGGGCCAGCTCCACCTTGCCCGTCGAGGAGCGCTCCAGCGACTCGCGGACGAAGACGTGGCGAGGCTTCTTGTAACCGGCCAGTCGCTGATCCAGGAACGCGAGCAGCTCGGGCACGTCGATGCGTGAGCCGGGCATCGGGGCGACCATGGCGCTGACGACCTCGCCGAACCGGCGATCCGGCATCCCGAACACGATGACGTCGTCGACGCCCTCGTGCTCCAGGAGTGCGTCCTCGACCTCGGCGGGGAACACCTTCTCGCCGCCGGTGTTGACGACGGCGGCGAGCCGGCCGAGCAGGTCCACCGACCCGTCGCCGCGCGCGCGTGCCCAGTCACCCGGCATGACGTAGCGATGCCCGCGGATGGTCGGGAAGGTCTTCTCGGTCTTCTCGGGATCCTGGTAGTAGCCCTTGGGCAGGATGCCTCGGAAGGCGAGGATGCCGAGGGCGCCGGCATCCGCCTGGATCTCATTCAGATCCTCGTCCAGCAGCACCGTGCCGGGGGTGATCATGAGCTTCGCCGGCAGGTCGTCCGCGTTGCGGGTGATGCCGAACGCGTAGGGCCCGCCCTCGCTCGAGGCGAGCATGTCGACGATGGCGATGTCGCCGAGCGCGTGCAGGCGTCGCTTGACGTCGTCGCTGAAGCGCATGCCCGAGCTCACGATGGAGTTGACGCCGGAGAGGGCGACCTCGAGTCGCTCCGCAGCCTCGACGAAGGGGAGCGCCAGGGCATCGCCGGCGACGATCAGCCGCGTGACGTCGTAATAGATCGTCAGCCGCAGCGCCTCTTCGATGTCCATCCGCGGTGCGGCGTGCAGCACCACCGTGCCGCCGAGTGCGAGTGTGCCCATGGTCGTGGACTGCGCCGTGCCGTGCAGCAGCGGAGTGAGGGGCAGCGTGACCACGCGTGGCGTCGCCGGGTCGACGGCGATCTGGATCGCCTCGTCGAGATCGGTGGGCGGAGTCACCCCGATCAGACCCCACGTCGACTGCTGTCGCGCCACCAGGAGGGTGTCCAGATCCCACACCACGGCCTTCGGCATGCCCGTCGTGCCTCCGGTGTAGAGGCGCAGCTCGGCTCCGCGCGGAGCCTGCGGGGGGAGTGTGCCCCCCGCGGCGACGATGTCTTCGTAGCGGGTCGCGCCGGCGATCGGGCCGCCGCCGTGCAGAGCGCTGTCATCGACGGCGATGAGCTCGACCGCCGGCTCGATGCCTGCCACGGCCTCGCGGGCGAGGTCCGCGAGCGAGGTCGGGACCAGCAGGACGCGCAGGTCGGAATCCAGGACGAGATCCCGCACCTCGCCGGCGCGGTAGCGGTAGTTGATCGCCACGGGGGCGACGCCGATCGCCAGGCACGCCCACGTGAAGCTGAGGTACTCGGGACGGTTGTAGAGGAGCATGCCGGCCGCGTCGCCGACCGAGAGGCCGCGCGCGGAGAGGTGACGCGCCAGCGCGCCCGCCTCGGCTGCGAGGCGGCCCCACGTCACCTGCTCCTGGCGGGTGATGATGGCGATGCGTTCCGGGTCGGCCTGGGCGATCCCCTGCCAGAGATCGCTGTAGTGGGGTGCGGTCACTTGTCGCCTCCATCGCGAACGGGTGGTCCTGAACGGGGTGCCTGGGCGGCGAACCGAGCGCGCCATGCGGTGTCGATCGTGTCGGCGCTCCACCCGCCGTCCGCATACTCGGCATCCTGCTCCGCGGGATGCGAGTAGAGAGTGAGCTTGTCGCCGCCGATGCCGATCGCCTGGCCGGTGACATCACCGGATGCGGCCGAGGCCAGCCAGACGATCAGCGGGGCGACGTCCTCGGGGGTGCCGAGGGCGTTGTCGTGGCGGAACTTCTGCGGGATCGGCTCTCCGGCCATGTAGCGCTCGTACAGCTCGGTGTAGGCGGGGATCGTGGCCGTCATCGGGGAGAGGGCCGTCGGGATCACCGCGTTGGCGGTGATGCCGGCACGGGCCAGCTCGAGCGACCAGGTGCGCGCCATGGCGACGATGCCCGCCTTCACGGCGGCGTAGTTGGTCTGGCCGAAGCTGCCGAACTGCCCCGCCGGCGATCCGACGAGGATCAGGCGCCCGCCCTCGCCCTGTTCCCGAAGACGCGTGGCGACAGCGCGGCCGCAGGTGAAGGTCCCACGGAGGTGGCTGGAGACGACAGCGTCGAACTCGTCGTCGGACATCTTCCACAGCACCCGGTCACGGAGCACCCCGGCGTTTGCGACGAGGACATCGACCCGTCCGAACTGGTCGACGGCATCCGCCACGAGCTGCTCCGCCGTCTCGGCCGGACCGACCGCGCCGATCGAGGCGAAGGCGCGGCCGCCGCGGGAAGCGATCTCGGCGACGGTCTCCGCCGCGCTGGGTGCATCGACGTCGTTCACGATGACACTCGCCCCCGCGTCGGCGAGGGCGATGGCGTAGGCGCGGCCGAGGCTGCGTCCTGCGCCGGTGACGATCGCCGACTGGCCGTCGAGCCTGATGGCGCTCATCGGTAGTGCCTCAGGATGAGCTCCGCGTAGACGGCGGGCTTGGTCGCGCCCTCGACCTCGAAGGTCAGGGCCAGCTCCACCTGCCAGCCACCGGAGATCTCGGTCACGTTCGCGACCTCTCCTCGCACGCGGATGCGGGCGCCGGTGGGCACGGCATTCGGGAAGCGGATCTTGTTGAAGCCGTACACGATTCCGGTGGAGGTGCCACTCACCCGGTAGATCTCGCGCAGGTGCGGCACCACCATGCTCAGCGTGAGCATGCCGTGCGCGATGCGCCCACCGTACGGAGACTTCGCCGCGGCCTCGGCATCGACGTGGATCGGGTTGTCGTCGCCGGAGAGCTGCGCGTAGACGTCGATGTCCTCTTGCGGGATCTCCCGCCACGTCGAAGGTCCGAACGTCGCGCCGACGATGCCGCCGACCTCGTCGATCGTCACGAACACGTGGGGTGATTCCGTCATGCCGACTCCTTTGGTGCGTCCTGCTGGATGATCTGGGATAAGTGAATGTCAGGTTACCTGAGAATATTTACGAGACTCGTGAGATGCGGGCGGGATGCCGCGTTCTCAGTTGCGCGCGCCCATCGTGATGATCGCACGGCCGGTGATCTCTCCCCGGGAGAGCGCCTGATAGGCGGCATCGGCCTCGGCCAGGTCGTAGCGTCGCGTCACGAGCGCGCCGACATCGAAGCCCCCGGACGCGGCCAGCGCGGCGACCTCGGGCAGATCGGTGCGGGTGCGCCCGCCGAACGACCCGACGATGTGATACCCCCGCCGCACCAGCGGCGTGATCTCCACCTCGGCGGCGGCCGTTCCGGCTCCGATGCCGATGGCCACCATGCGGCCCCCGTCATCCAGCATGCCGACCGCTTGCCGGAATGTGGCGGGGTGGCCGAGCGCCTCGAATGCCACACGCACGCCGCCCACCATCTCGCGCACCGCGGCGACGGGGTCGACCTCGGCCGCGTTCACGACATGCGTGGCGCCGAGCTCGCGAGCGCGGGCGAGCTTGGCATCGGCGACGTCGATCGCGACGATCGTGGTGGCCCCCGCGCTCAGCGCCATCGGAATCAGGCTCGACCCGATTCCGCCCACGCCGACGATGGCCACCGAATCGCCCGGCGACACCTCGCCTGCCCGGAAGACCGCGCCGTACGAGGTGAGACCGGAGCAGCCCAGGATGCAGGCGGATTCCGGGTCGAGGCCATCGGGGATCGCCGTCAGCGCGGACAGCGGCACCACCGCGTACTCGGCCAGGCCGCCCATCGAGTACATGGCCAGGAACGAGCCGTCCGGCATCGCGAGCCGGCTCTCGCCGTCGTAGAGCGTTCCCCGCAGCCGGTTCTGGGCGAAGAATTCCAGGCACAGGTCGTCGCGTCCGCGACGGCACTGGTCGCAGTTCTCGCACGGCATGATGAAGCCCGCGGCGACCAGATCGCCGACCGCGAGACCACGCGTGTCGGTGGTCTCCGCGCCCAGCGCCACGATCCGGCCGCTGATCTCATGACCGAGCACCGCGGGACGCGGGAAGGCGACCTCGCCCTTGAGCACGTGCAGATCCGTGTGGCACACACCGCACGCGATGACCTCCAGCAGCGCCTCGCCGGCGCGCGGAGTCGGTGTGGCGATCTCGGTGATCTCCAGGTGCGGCTGGTCTCCGACGAGGATCGCGGCCCGCATCGTTGCAGGGAGGGCTGTGGGCACGGTGTGGATCCTCGAATCTCTGGGGGGACGACACTTCGAATCCTGTCGTGTCGACACCGGTTGCGGCACGAGTCTTTTCGTTTAGTGAAAGCGAGGGTGGGGATGCCGCATGGCCGGGTGCCATATTGATCCGACGTTGAACCGATGAAAGAGGAGTGTCGCGATGGCAACCCAGGAGCTGCTGCTCGACCCGACGGGGATGGAGGACGGCGCGCAGAACAGCACGCTGTCGCCCCGACCGGTGAGCCTGCGAGGACTGACGATCGGTCTCCTCGACAACACGAAGCCGAACGCGACGATGTTGTTGAACGAGATCGCGCGGGAACTGCAGGACCACCACGAGGCCGGCGAGTCACGCCTGTACACGAAGGACTACTTCGGCACCCCGCTGAGCCAGGAGCTGCTCGAGCAGATCGCCGGCGAGTGCGACGTGGTCATCACGGCCGTGGGCGACTGCGGCTCGTGCAGCGCGGCGACTGTCGCCGACGGCATCCTGCTGGAGCGCGCCGGCGTGCCCACCGTCAGCATCACCTCGGACTCGTTCCTGATGTCCGGTGCGGCGATGGCGGCGGTGCAGGGGTTCCCCGGATTCGATTTCTACGCGGTCAAGCACCCGATGGCGAGCTTGACCGCCGACGAGGTGCGCGAACGCGCGCTGACCGCGCTGCCGGACGTGCTGCGCATTCTTGGAGTTGAGGGTTGATGATGAGCACGACAGCACTGGATCAGGTAGCGGCACCCGAGGTCGACGCCGATCGGATCCGCGAGGCGATGGAGTACTACTGGGCCAAGGAATGGACCGACGGCCTGCCGGTGGTTCCGGTGACCGAGTCCTACCTGAACCAGTTCCTCGCGGTCGTCGACCGCGATCCGGAAGAGGTGCTCTTCACGATCACCCACCTGAACCGCCACCTCACGGTCCGCCTCGCCGCGATCAACGCGGCCCTGGCCGGATGCCTGCCCGAGTACTTCCCCGTCGTGCTGGCGGCCTGGGAGGCCATCGCCAAGGAACCGCACCCGGCTCGCGGCATCTGGCAGAGCACCACCGGCACCGCCCCGTTCCTCGTGGTGAACGGTCCCATCCGCAACGAGATCGACCTGAACAGCCAGGGCAACATCTTCGGCTCCGGCTTCCGCGCGAATGCCACCATCGGTCGCGCGATCCGGCTCGGCTGCATCAACGTGTTCGGTCTGCACCCGCACAAGCTGGATCAGGCCACGCAGGGCACCCCGGCGAAGTACTCGGCGTGCATCGCCGAGAACGAGGAAGAGAGCCCCTGGCCTGCGCTGCACACGGAGTACGGCTTCGACGCATCCGACAGCGTGGTCACGGCATACGTGATCCGCTCGGTGATGCACATCGAAGCGCGGCACACGATGGAGCCCGAGCAGCTCGCCCTCGACTTCGTCGACAGCATCTGCCGCACCGGCGCCCTGATCCACGAGTACACCAGCGCGCTCCTTGTGATCGTGCCGGAGCACGCACAGGTCTTCGCGTCGGCGGGCTGGAGCAAGGACGACCTGCGCGACTACGTGTTCGAGCACGCCGTGCGGCGTCGCTCCGAGCTGGTGGCCGTCGGCAAGGACGCACTCTCGCACAAGACCCGCTGGCGCCTGTCGTCGGAGCACCCGGACTCGATGCCCGACACCGCGAGCACGACGACGGATGAGCCGGATGTGGTCCGCGTGCTGAGCCACCGCAG
The DNA here is from genome assembly GCF_039534975.1 of Microbacterium terregens. Classification (NCBI taxonomy): domain Bacteria; kingdom Bacillati; phylum Actinomycetota; class Actinomycetes; order Micrococcales; family Microbacteriaceae; genus Microbacterium; species Microbacterium terregens. The sequence continues at coordinate 62,791 of NZ_BAAAWH010000001.1, read as the reverse complement.
CTCGATCCAGATCATGGTCGCGGGCGCAAACAACGCGGGTGTCTCGGCGGTCGTGGAGATCTTCACCCTCAACCCGCCGCGCGAGAATCCGTTCTCGTACAGCCAGATCGGCGCATAGCACCCTCCGCAGTACAGGGCGGGCGGCGGGTTTCCGCCGCCCGCGAGAGGAACAGATGAGACTCACTGACGAGGAACGCATCATGCGCGACGGCGCGGAGGGCGAAGCGGTCGCCGCGGCGATGGACCTGCTCATCCGCTACGGCGAGGCCCTCGGCGCCGAGCGCCTCGTGGACACGCGCAACGTCGCGGGAACGATGACCCAGCCGTCGCCGGCGAAGGCCAAACTCGAGAGAGAGGGCGGCTGGGCCCGCGCGTACGCGGTCATCAATCTGGACTGCGACCGGGAAATCGAGATCCCGCGCATGAAGGTGCCGACATGTCAGCTGCAGCACGGCTTCTCCGAGGACGCCGCGGGCCTCACGGCGTACCCGGCGACGTCCATCGAGCTGCAGGGCAGCGCCGAGAACTACTTCAGCGAGCGCGGCGTCAACATTCTCGCAACCTGCACCCCGTACCAGGTCGGCAACCTGCCCGTTCGCAACGAGCATGTGGCGTGGATGGAGTCCTCCGCCGTCGTCTACGCCAACTCGGTGCTCGGCGCCCGGACCAACTGCGAAGGCTCGGCCTCGACCGGGGCGGCCGGTCTCACCGGCAAGATCCCGTACTGGGGCAACCATGTTCCCGAGAACCGCCTGGCGACCCACGTCGTGCGCGCCGACGTCGCCGTCGACAACTTTCAGGAGTGGGGGATGTTCGGATACTTCGTCGGCGAGACCGTCGAAGAAGCCCGCCCCGCCGTGATCGGATCGCTGGCACAGCCGGACCTCGCCGACCTCAAGCACTTCGGCGCGGCAACGGCCACGTCCGGCGGGGTCGAGCTCTTCCACATGCCGGGCGTCACCCCTGAGGCGCCGACGATCGAGGCGGCCTTCGGCGGATTGCACATCCCCGAGCCGGTCGCCTACGGGCCGCGAGAGCGGCAGTGGGTCTACGACACCCTCAACGCCCAGGGCACGAGCACCGACGTCGACTTCGTCCTCCTCGGCTGCCCGCACGCGTCGCTGGATCAGGTCGCCCGGATCGCGCAGCTGCTGGAGGGTCGGCGCCTCCACGCCGACACCGAGCTGTGGGTCATGACCCCTCGCGCGCTGCGCACGATGGCCGACCGCAACGGCTACACGCGGATCATCACGCAGGCGGGCGGCCACGTCCTGACCGACTCGTGCCCCGCCATGTCGAAGGCGGCGCCTCCGGGAACGCGCGTGTTCGCCACCGACTCCGCCAAGCAGGCGCACTACCTGCCGGCCATCCTCGGCATCGAAGCGTGGTTCGGGACGCTCGACGAGTGCATCGACGCGGCCGTCACCGGCCGCTGGCGCGGGGGGCTGCGCCCATGATCGAGCTGCGCGGACGCGGCATCGTGCCGGGAGTGGTCGAGGCCGAGGCCCTGGTCACCCACGACGCGATCTCGGGCTTCGGCGGCATCGACGTCGCGACCGGAACGGTGATCGAGCCGCGGCACGAGCTGTTCGGCGTCTGCTTCACCGGCAAGGTACTGGTCTTCCCGGGCGCCAAGGGTTCATCGGGATGGTCCGGATTCTTCCAGAGCACCCGCCTCATGGGCACCGCCCCGGCGGCGATGGTGTTCCGCGTGATCACGACCAAGGCAGTACTCGGTGCTATCGTCACGCGGGTGCCGACTGTCGTGGAGGCATCCCCCGACCCCCTCGAGACCATCCGCACCGGCGACTTCGTGCGCGTCGACGGCGATACCGGACTGATCACCATCCTCGACCGAGACAGGCACGATGCGGGTTTCACTCAGTGAAAGGAGTGCTGGAGCCCGAGTAAGGAAGTAGGCAGACTCGACCCCGCCGCCCGCGAAGCCGCGGGCGTGTGGAACCCGACACAGGAGTCAGGCATGATCACAGCAGTGACACAGCGCACCACACGATCCCCGAAGCGCCGGATCGCAAAGATCGCAGCCACGCTCGCCGCCGGAGCGCTCGCGCTCTCCGGATGCGCGAGTTCCGCCCCCGAGCCCGGAGGAACCGAAGCGGCTCCCGAGGCCAAGCTGACGAAGATGGTGGTCGTCACCTTCCTTCCGCTGGAGTCCTTCACCTTCACGCCCGAGATGTTCGCCTACGCCGGCGGCTACTTCGAGAAGCACGGCCTGGACGTTCAGCTGCAGCCGGTGCAGGGCACCGCCGCCGCGATCCAGACCCTGTTGGGCGGCGCGACCCCGATCACCCGGGCGAGCACGGTCGACGTCTTCCCCGCCATGGAGAAGGGCCAGCCCATCATGGCGATCGGCACGATGGCCTACAAGTCGAACCTCCGGGTCGCCTCCGCGGAGAGCAACCCGATCGAATCGGCTGCCGACATGGAGGGCGAGGTCATCGGCATGGGCTCGATCGGCGGAACGAGCGAGAAGATGCTCAATCTCGCTCTCGACGCCTCTGATGTCCCGCGCGACTCGGTGACGCGCCAGGCCGTCCCGGTCACGGGCGCGACGTTCGAGCTGGTGAAGCAGGAGCAGCTGGCCGGCTACATCGTGAGCCTGGACACGTCGATCGCCCTGGCCGAGCAGAACCCCGACGCGGTCATCAGCTCCGCCGACCTGGGCGATGCACCCGACCTGCAGACCTGGATCACGACGCAGGCCAACCTCGACAACCCCGACCGGGTCAAGGAGATCCAGGCGTTCCTGTCCGCCATCCGAGAGGCGACCCAGTTCGTCATCGACGACGCGGAGAACGACTTCGAGAACGTCCTGCAGATCATGCGCGACAGCGGCGACTTCGCCTTCGCGGCGCTCGACGACGACGACGTGGCTCAGCAGGCCCTCGATGTGTACACCAGCCAGACCTGGGTGGACGCCGAGGGTGAGAACGACCTGCTGGAGAACGACCTCGATGCCTGGACCGCCGCATACGAGACGTACGCCAAGTCCGGTCTGCTCGAGGGTGGTCAGGATCCGCTCAAGTGGATCACCAACGACTACCTGCCGGCTGACTGATCGCACTCCGTCCGTGCCCGCTCCACCCGCCTCGCGGGTGGAGCGGGCACGGGACACCGACATGAGAGGCAGCATCCCCCAATGACCAACGAGACGCTCGTGCCGAGCGCATCCCCCATCGCCCCTGTCGAGCCGCCGCGGCTGCACATCAAGGACGTGGGACGCGATTTCCACACCCGCAACGGTGTGACCCATGCGGTGGCCGGCATCAACCTGAGCATCGAGCGCGGCGAGTTCGTCGCGCTGATCGGCCGTTCGGGCTGTGGCAAGACGACGCTCCTGCGGATGATCGGCGGTCTGCTCCCGCCCAGCGCCGGTACCGTCGAAGTCGACGGCAAGTCGCTCTGGCGCGGCAGCCACGTCGATCCCTCCGCCGTGACGAAGCTCGGCTTCGTCTTCCAGGAGAGCAACCTCTTCCCGTGGTTCTCGGTGCTGGATAACATCGCTCTTCCGCTCAAGCTGCGCGGAGTGGGCAAGGCCGAACGCCGGGAACGGGCTGCAGAGCTCGCCGGACTCGTCGGACTCGCCGGCTTCGAACGCTCCTACCCGCGCGAGCTGTCCGGCGGAATGCGCCAGCGAGCCGCCATCGCGCGCGCGCTGAGCACCGAGCCCGAGCTGCTGCTCATGGATGAGCCGTTCGGCGCGCTGGACGCCCTGACCCGAGAGCGGATGAACCTCGAGCTTCAGCGCATCGTGCTGCAGACGAATTCGACGGTGGTGTTCGTGACTCACGACATCCCCGAGGCGGTCTTCCTCGCCGATCGGGTCGTCCACATGACCCCCCGCCCCGGTCGGATCCGCCAGATCCTGCCGGCGGATTTCCCCAAGCCCCGCGCCGTCGAAGTCACGACGACCCCCGAGTTCAACGAGATCGTGCGCATCCTGCGTCGCGACCTCGACGAGGAGGAATGACCATGTCACCCCGCATGCTGAAAGCACTCCCGTGGATCGTCACACCGTCACTGGTGATCGTCCTCGTCTTCGCCTGGTGGGCGATCGTGACGCTCCTGAACGTCAACCCGTTCATCTTCCCGCCGCCGCAGGCCGTCGCGGAGTCCTTCGTGCAGCTGCTCTCCGAGCCCCGCACCTGGTCGGCCGTCGCCGTGACGGTGAGCGAGGTCATCTTCGGCTTCCTGATCGCGGTAGTCCTGGGTGTCGTCGTCGGTGTCGTGCTGGGCAAGGTGCACTGGCTGGAACTGAGCCTGCGACCCCTCATCGTGATCGCCCAGGTCGCACCGAAGGTCGCCTTCGTGCCGCTGTTCGTCATCTGGTTCGGGTTCGGCCTGACCTCGAAGGTCGTCCTGTCGGCGCTGCTGGCCTTCTTCCCGATCATGCTCAACGTGCTGCTGGGTGTCCGCTCCGTCGAGCAGGGCCACCGCGAGGTGATGCAGAGCCTGAACGCGACCAAGCGTCAGACCTTCCTCCAGCTGGACATGCGCAGTCTCCAGCCGTACCTGTTCGCCGGCATGGAGGTCGGCATCGTGCTGGCGACCATCGGCGCGATCGTGGGCGAGTATCTGGGCGGCAACAACGGCCTCGGCAACATGGTCGTCTCCGCGATGAACTCGCTGGATGCGGCTCGAACCTTCGCGCTGATCCTGTTGCTGTCGATCATCGGCCTCGTGCTGTATCTCATCGTGAATGAGGCGAAGCGGTTCGTGATCCCGTGGCACGAGTCCGTGTACGGGCTGCGGAACGTCACGGCCTGATCCCGCGGGCACGCTCTCTGCAGTTGACATAACGCGTCGCTTCGCGTTGCGATCCCTAGGATGGAATCGCAACGCGAAGCGCGCGTGTATCGGGACGGCGGCATACCAGTGGCGGAAGACAGGTCACGCGATCGAATCCAGAGCATCGAGCGCGGCATCGAGGTGCTCCGGGCCTTCGGGGGCCACGACGCGGCGCTGAGCCCCAGCGAGATCGTCGCGCGTGTCGGGCTTCCGCGCCCCGTGGTGCGCCGCATCCTGCTCACCTTCGCCCACCTCGGCTACGCCCGCTCGCAGAACGGCATGTGGAGCTTGACGCCGCGGATCCTCGAGCTCAGCTCGGGCTACTTCTCCACCGCCTCGTTGCCCGAGGTCGCCTACCCGTTCATGGGCGAGGTGGTCGAGCGCACGGGCGAGACCTGCAGCGTGGGTGTGCTCGACGGCGTCGACATCATCCACGTCGCCCGCGTCGAGGACCGCCGACCGCTTCCGGACGCGGTGCGCGTGGGGATGCGCCTGCCGGCGCACGCGACAGCGCTGGGAAAGGTTCTGCTCGCGAACGTGCCCGACGCGACCGTCGATGACTTCTTCCGCGTCGCGCCCCTCGAGGGCCACACACCGCAGACGATCGTCGACGAGGCCGGCCTGCGTCTGCGCCTCGCCCAGGTGCGTGAGCGCGGCTTCGATGTCTCCGTCGAAGAGCTCCACCCCGGGATGCTCGCGGCGGCCGTGCCGATCCTGGTGGACTCGGAGGCGGTCGGGGCGCTGGCCGCTTCGTCGACGACAGTGCGCGAGTCCGAGCAGAGCATGATCGACGACGTGGTCCCGGTGCTCCAGGACGCCGCCGTGCGCGTCGCGCGCACCTACCGCAGTGCGAACCCGCAGCTGTTCCGGACGCCGCGCGCCTAGCGGTACCCGGTCATTGCGCGGAGTGCGAGCGCAAAGACCGGGTACACCGGGCTAGCGGACCGGGGTGGCGATGCCCGTCGGCAGGCTGGTGCCCAGATAGGCGCCCGCGGCGGTCAGCCGGGCCTGGAGCTCGCGGATGTCGATTCCGGCGGCGCTCGTGCCGCCGCTCAGCGCGAGGTCGGCGGCCGTACCGGCGGCCTGGCCCATCACGAAGCACGGTCCGGTGACGCGTCCGGAGGACTGACCGCCCTGCGTCATCGAGGCGCAGCGTCCGGCGACCAGGAGATTCTCCACGACCTGGGGAACCAGCATCCGGTAGGGGAGCTGGTTGTAGCCGCGGGAGTCGACGGGGGCGAAGCGGAACTCGACGTCGCCGACGACGTGCGCCTCGACGGGCCAGCCGTTCACGCCGATGCTGTCGTCGAAGTCCGCGCAGCCGAGCACGTCGTCCTCGGTGAGCTGGTACGGCCCGACGATGCGTCGGGTCTCGCGGATGCCGATCGACGGCGCGATGTCGACGATGTAGGAGTCCTGGAAGCCGGGGGTGACGGCCTTGATGAACGCGAACGTGTCCTTGACCTGCTGACGGCCCTGGATCTCACCGCGGGTCATCTGCTGGACGTTCGTACCGTCGACCGCCGAGCCGTCCTCGTTGGAGAGCTGAGTGAGGTTCGAGCGCCATTCCAGCGGGTTGCGCTGCGGACGCACGATGGGCTTCTTACGCGGGAAGCTGTGAGTGCCGGCCTCTTCGGCCTCTTCCATGATCCGGCGGATCGTCTTCCACGCTTCGCCGGCCTCTTCGGGATGCACGCCGTTGATGCGGAACATGAGCGACGGGTACATGAGGTGCTCGGAGCGCTCGTACGGCGCCCCCGACCAGGCGGCGAGGTCGCCGTCGCCCGAGCCGTCGATGAAGAAGCGGCCCCGGATCGCGGCGCGGCCCGACTTCGACTCGACCACGACGGCGTCGATGATGCCGGCGTCAGCCATCACGACATCGACCACGGCCGTGTGGAAGAGCAGCCCCGCGCCGCTGGCGAGGACCAGCTCGTCGGCGGCGATCTTCAGGACCGAGATGTCGTACGAGAGCGCCTGGATGCGGTTGTCCACCGAGAGATGCGGCTCGTTGAGGCCGTCCATCGCCTCCATGCGTTCCAGCAGCTCGTCGGTGTAGCCGCGGATGACACGACGGTCCTCGCCGTAGATCCGTGCGTGCAGCCCGCAGAACGTGGCGAGCCCGCCCATGGTGCCCGCGCCGCCGAGGAAGCCGTAGCGCTCGATGAGCAGGGTCGATCGGCCCGCCCGCGCGGCGGCGGTGGCGGCCATGATCCCGGCGGGGCCGCCCCCGACGACGACGACGTCGTACTCGCCGATGACCGGCACGTCGGCGGCGGGCAGGTGGATGGTGGGGGTGCTCATGCGGTCTCCGTCAGTGAAAGCGCGGATGCCTCGTCCGAGGCGTCCGATTGGCAGGGCCCGGCCGGACGCGCGCAGAGCACGGCGCCGCAGCTGAGCGGTTGGACGAGCTGCTCGTACTGGTCGAGCATGCCGCCGCCGGTGTCGCGATCCGCGGGCGGCTGGTAGCTGGGGCGGCCGGCGAGCTCGGCCGGATCCACGAGCAGGTCGAGACTGCCCGTGGCGAGGTCGATGTCGATGATGTCGTCGTCCTGCACGAGGCCGAGGGGCGCCCGCGGCGCTGCGGCCTCGGGCGAGACCTCGCCCACCGTCATGCCCTGGTTGACCAGGCCGCTGAACTGCCCGTCCGTGACGAGGGCGACGCTCTGGGCGAGACCCTTGGCGTGCAGGGCGAAGATGAACGCGCTGGTAAGTCCCATGCCCGGCGCGCCCGAGACGCCGATGCCGCGGATCACCGCGACGTCGCCGGAGCGCAGTCGGCCGTTCGAGATGCCGGCGATGGCCTCCTCGCGATTCGCGAAGATGCGGGCCGGCCCGGTGAACCGGCGCGGACCGGGGTCGGGGACGGGACGCTTGGCGACGGCGCCTCCCGGCGCGAGGGTGCCTCGCAGCACGGCGATCGCCGGGTCGGTGCCGAACGGATTCTCGAGGGAGCGGATGATCTCGCCGTCGGCGGCTCGCGCGTCGGCGGCGTTCTCGGCGACGGTCTTGCCGGTGACCGTGAGCTGGTCGCCGTCAAGAAGCGGAAGCAGCTCGCGCTGGATGGTCGCGCCACCGCCGACGTCTTCGAACTGCTCCACCAGCCACGGGCCGTTCGGGCGCACCGAAGCCAGGAGGGGCGTGTCGCGGCCGAGCATGCGGAAGGTCTCCCACACGTCGATGTCGAGGCCGGATTCCACGGCGATGGCCTGGAGGTGCTTGATCGTGTTGATCGAGCCGCCGACGGCCAGCATCGTGCGCACGGCGTTGCGGATCGAGCCGTCCGTGATGATGGCCCGCGGACGGATGTCGCGCGCGATCAGATCGACCAGCGCGACTGCGGAGCGGCGCATGGCGTCCCACATCGGCTCGCTGTTCGCGCGCACCGGCGATGAGCCGGGCACGGCCATGCCGATCGCCTCGGCGACCATGTGCATGGAGTTCGCGGTGGCCAGTCCCGCGCACACGCCCGGGCCCAGGATCGCGTCGTCGGCGAGCTCCTCGAGGTGCTCGGTGGACTCTCCGGTCACCGCCGCCTTCGCGGCGAGCAGGAAGACCTCCTCGACGTCGGCTTCGCGTCCCTCCGCAAGACCCGAGTGCTGGTAGCCGCACGGAATGATCACGGTCGGGATGTCCAGACGCCCCGCGGCCATCAGGTGCGCCGGGGTGGTCTTGTCGCACGAGCTGAGGCAGATCATCGCGTCGAGCTTGGCCCCCTCGACGGCGGCCTCGATGTCGTTGACGATCAGGTCGCGGCTGGGGAGGATGTAGCGGCCGGCGCGACCCGCGCTGGTGACGAAGTCACTCGGCGCGACCGTGCGGATCTCGAACGGCAGCACGCCGAGGGCGCGCAGCTCGACCTTCAGCGCGTCGGCGATGTCGTCGAGATGCGCGTAGCACGCGGCGAGTTCGGACGACGTGTTGACGATCGCGACCTTGGGCTTGAGCAGATCGCTGGCGGGAATCCCGAGTGATCGCCACTGCGCACGCCGGGCGATTCCCAGAGCGGAGGTGGGTGGGAGGTTGCTGCGCAGGGGCCTGGCGGCGTCGCTGGGTGAGTCTGGCATGGTCGTCCTCGTCTCATGCGGTGCCGGCGCGAAAGGGAAATGGTCGTGCGGCCGACGGGATCAAGTGTACGCAATGCGGTCCGTGTGTCGCAATGCGTACTGGTGGTCAGTGTGAGATGCGCACCGGCTGGCCCGCGTCGGTGGGTTGGCGATGCCGGCGCGCCATGAGCCAGGAGGGGAATTTGGCGATCTTCGCATCGATCACGAGGGGACGGCCGCGGGGACCGGTGATCCAGTCCTGGACCGCGTCGAGGTCGGCGATGCTGCGCACGGTGATCCCGTCGCAGCCGTAGCCGCGGGCGATCGCGGCGATGTCCGTCTCGGGGAAGCGCACGAGGTCGAGCTTGTCGGTGTACGGCTCGAAGAGGTTGACCTCGGCTCCGTACGCGTCGTCGTTGTAGACGATGACGACCATGCCCAGACCGAGCCGGACCGCCGTGTCGAGCTCGACCAGCGACATCAGGAACGCGCCGTCGCCCGTGCCGACCACCGGCAGGCGATCCGGCTGCGCGACGCCCGCGCCGATTCCGGCGGCCAGGCCCATGCCGATGGCCTGGAACGACAGCGGGATGCAGTACCCGCGCTCGTCCGGAACCCGCAGGTGCGCCCCCGGGTAGCAGTTGACGTTGCCGCCGTCGGGCACCACGACCCGCTCGATCGGCAGCATCGCATCCAGCGCGTTCGTGAGCTCCTGAGGGTCGACCCGGCCGGGGGCCGGTCTCGGTTCGAACGGCTGGTCCTTCCAGTACCGGAAACGGCGAACGCGGTCCGCTGTGTCAGGAATCCGGTAGCCCACCTTGTCGGGCACCCGCGCCGTCACGGCGTCGGCGGCCGCGGCCGCGACGGATGCGGCATCCCCCACGATGCCGATGTCGACCGCGCAGTGCAGCCCGATCGCGGCCGGGCGGTCATCGATCTGCACGGTCGTGGCCGTCTGCAGCAGCTCCCCGCTGCGGGTCGTCCACTTGTTGAGCGCGGCGCCGAACACGACGAGGACATCGGCCGCCGAGATCAGCTCCGCGGCACCCTCGGTGGCGAATCCACCCATGATGTCGAGCGCCCACTCGTCCTCGACGAACAGTCCGCGCCCAGCCGCGGAGGTCACCAGCAGGGCGCCGGATGCCGTGGCCAGTCGTCGCAGCTCATCCTTGGCGCCCCACGCGCCACGCCCGCCGACGATGACCGGTCGCTCCGCCGCGGCGAGCAGGCCGACGAGCTGCCCGAACTCCTCGGGCGACGGGTCTGGCACCGGGGGAGCGGGAAAGAGCATGACCGCGGCCTCATCGAAGTCGACGTACTCCTCTTGCAGGTCGACCGGCAGGGACAGCACGACGGTCTCGCGGCCGGACACCGCAGCGCGGATGGCGGCGGCCGTGTCCGAGACCGCCGACAACGCCGTGCGGATCCGCGCCGGAGTGGCACCGACGGAGGCGACGGCCGCGTCCTGATCGATGTAGAAGTTCGAGGTGACATCGCCGGCGGCAGTGTCGCCGGTGACGACCAGCAGCGGGGTGTGGCACTTGGCCGCCTCGGCGATGCCGGTCAGGGCGTTCGTGAGGCCGCAGCCCTGGTGGACGGACAGCACGCTGAGGCGTCCGGAGGTCCGGCTGAACGCATCGGCCATCGTCGCCGCGCCCATCTCGTGCCGCGTCGCGGTGAACGGCATGCCGGCGTCGATCATCGCGTTGGTGACATGGAAGTTGCCACTGCCGACGACGCCGAAGATGTGCGCCCCGCCGAGAACTGCAATGGTCCTGCCGATGGCCTCAGCCACCGTGATCCGCTCGCTCATGCCGCCTCCGTCGCCGTGGCGCTCCCGGTCGGCGACCGGGGGGCCCGCCGTCCCAGCATCGCTGCCCGCGTCCCCGACGTCAAACACCATGCGTACGAAAGACCGCTATGCGTACGTGCGATGTGGCTCAGAAGACCTCGACGAAGCGTTCGGGCCAGCCACTGGCCCCATCGGGATCCGTCCGCGTGCGCTTCTCGGTCTGGACCTCGCCCGTCTTGCTGGTCGCACGGCTGCGGATCACGTGATCGCCGGCGGTAGCCGTCCACGGCAGCATCCACTGCACCCAGGTGTCGTCGGAGATGGCGGTCGCCAGTGTCGCCGGCAGCCACGGCTCGTCGTCGATCTGCACCTCGACCGCGGCGATCCCGACCGTGGGCTGCCACGCGACTCCGGCGATGACTGTCTCGCCCGCTTTGAGTCCCTGCGCCTTGCGCGGCACGTCGATCCGCGACTGCAGCTTGATCGGCCCGCGCGCGGACCATCCGCGCGTCGTCCAGTAGGCGGTCCCCAGGTCGAACCGCGTGACCTCGAGCTCGGTGACCCACTTCGTCGCCGACACGTAGCCGTACAGGCCCGGGACGACCATGCGCACCGGGAAGCCGTGCTCGGGTGGCAGCGGCTCGCCGTTCATCGCCACCGCCAGGATCGCGTTGCGCGCGTCGGTGAGCGCCTCCAGCGGTGAACTCGCGGTGAAGCCGTCGATCGAGTGCGACAGCACCATGTCGGCCTCGGCGGTCGGCGCGGCTCGCGCGAGGAGATCGCGGATCGGGTACCCGAGCCAGAGCGCGTTGCCGATCAGGTCGCCGCCCACCTCGTTCGACACGCACGAGAGGGTGGTGTAACTCTCCTGCAGCGGCAGGGCCAGCAGCTCCTCCCATGTGATCGTCACCTCGGTGGTGACCATCCCGTGGATGCGCAGGGTCCAGCCGGCGGGATCGACCTGCGGGACGAGGAGCGCCGTGTCGATGCGGTAGAACTGCGCGTTGGGGGTCACCACCGGCGCCAGCCCGGGGATGTCCAGCTCGGCCGCCGCCGGCACCGGCGGTGCCGGGACAGCGGGTGCCGGCAGCTTCAGCGCGTCTCGCACAGCGGTCACCGCGTGGACGCCGGCCCGCGCCAGCGAAGAGCCCACCGCGGCCAGCACGCCCACGGCCATGGTGCCCACCGTCCACAGCAGGAACGTGCGTCGCTGAAGAGCGGTGGGCTGCTCGGCAGGGTCGGGTTCGGGCTCGGTGGCACGCTCCGTCATCGGTATCGGCGCGACCTTCAGCCGCCCGGGCACTCGGGCGATCAACAGGGCCAGGGCCAGGGCGGCCCCCGCGCCCGCGACCACCGACGGCACCCAATCCAGTGCACCGGCGTTGACGCGGGTGACGGCGGCGACTGCGCCGACGCCGCCGAACAGGATCATCGCGGCGACTCCGAACGGGGGCCAGCGCAGTTCCACCAGTCCCGCGATCACTGCCAGTCCCACCAGCACGATCCCGATGCCGATGATCAGCGCCAGCTTGTCGTTCGTCCCGAACAGCGTGATCGCGGTGTCCTTCGCCCAGGACGGCGCGGCATCGATCAGTGCCGAGCCGATCACGGCCACCGGGCTCGCATCGGGCCACATGAGGGTCGCCGCCAGCTCACCCAGCCCGACGCCGAGCACAGCCGCAGCGACGCCGGCCGCCGCCGCCGCGAACCGCCGACCTCTCGCCCCGCCCGCCACGGCTGAAGCCTACGCTCGGACCGAACCGGGCGGGGGTCCAGCTCGGCTCCAGCGCCGCGGAATGCCGAAACATGCGGGCAACACAGCCCGGACTAGAGTCGTCGCATGGGCGATCTCTTCGACGGCTACGGGTCCACATTGGCACCCCGAAAGACAGCCACCGGCATCCCGGCCTTCGATGAGATGTTCGCCGGCCCCTCGCAGCCGGGCGAGGCCGCGGAGTCGCGCGAGGCCTACCGGGAGCTGTACCAGGCCCTCGCCCAGATGACCCAGGAGGAGCTGCGCGGGCGGACCGAATCGCTCGCCAGTTCGTACCTCGCGCAGGGGGTCACGTTCGATTTCGCCGGCGAGGAACGGCCATTCCCGTTGGATGCTGTTCCCCGCGTCATCGCCTTCGACGAGTGGTCGCGGGTCGAGTCCGGCGTCAAGCAGCGTGTGCGTGCGCTCGAGGCCTTCCTCGATGACGCGTACGGTCGCCAGCACTGCGTACGCGATGGCGTACTGCCCGCCGGTCTGATCGCCTCGTCTCAATACTTCTATCGTCAGGCCGCCGGGATCCGCTCGGCCAACGGCGTGCGCATCCAGGTGTCGGGCATCGACCTGATCCGCGACGAGCACGGCGAGATGCGCGTGCTCGAGGACAACGTGCGCGTGCCCTCCGGCGTCAGCTACGTCATCTCCAACCGCCGCGTCATGGCCCAGACGCTGCCCGAACTGTTCGTCTCGATGCGCGTGCGGCCCGTGGGCGATTACCCGAACAAGCTCCTGGCTGCGCTGCGCGCCTCCGCACCGGCCGGCATCGAGGACCCGAACGTCGTGGTGCTCACTCCCGGGGTCTACAACTCCGCGTACTTCGAGCACACGCTGCTCGCGCGACTGATGGGCGTCGAGCTGGTCGAAGGGCGCGACCTGATCTGCGTGGGCGGAAAGGTCTTCATGCGCACCACGCGGGGACCCCAGCGGGTCGACGTGATCTACCGCCGCGTCGACGACGACTACCTGGACCCGCTGCAGTTCCGTGCCGACTCGATGCTGGGCGCACCGGGACTCATGCTCGCCGCACGGCTGGGCAACGTCACCATCGCCAACGCGGTGGGCAACGGCGTCGCCGACGACAAGCTGCTCTACACCTACGTGCCGGAGCTGATCCGGTACTACCTCGCCGAGGAGCCCATTCTCAAGAACGTCGACACGTGGCGGCTCGAGGACCCGGGTGCGCTCGAGGAGGTGCTGGACCGGCTCGACGAGCTCGTCGTCAAGCCCGTCGACGGCTCCGGAGGCAAGGGGCTGGTGGTGGGTCCGGATGCATCGCCGGCCGAGCTGGACAGGCTGCGCGAGCGGCTGCGGGCAGACCCGCGCGGCTGGATCGCACAGCCGGTGGTCATGCTCTCGACGATCCCGACGCTCGTCGAGGACGGGATGCGCCCGCGGCACGCCGACCTGCGCCCGTTCGCCGTGAACGACGGCGAGGACATCTGGGTGCTTCCGGGCGGATTGACTCGCGTCGCCCTGCCGGAGGGACAGCTCGTGGTCAACTCCAGCCAGGGAGGCGGGTCGAAGGACACGTGGATCGTCGGCGGTTCCGCGCCGTCGCACGTCGAATACGGGCAGGGAAGCGGACTGGCCGGTCTCGTGGCGGATCAGGCGGCGACCATCACCGCGGCGATCCCGATCATCTACGACGGACAGCCGCCGCCCACCCATTCTCCGCAGGATCGTCCACGGACGCGCGTCGAGCAGCAGGAGCAGCAGCAGCAGACGCGGGATACCGTGACAGGTCCCGATGAGAAGGGTTCCCGGACGTGCTGAGTCGCATCGCCGTGTCTCGATACGCGCGCTGCGCGCGCTACTCGACAACCGGGGCGGGGGAGAGTGGTCGGGAATGCTGAGTCGCATCGCCGTGTCTCGATACGCGCGCTGCGCGCGCTACTCGACAACCGTCGGTGAGAAGGGTTTGAGGACTTGCTGAGTCGCATCGCCGTGTCTCGATACGCGCGCTGCGCGCGCTACTCGACAACCGGCGCGGGGGAGAGTGGTCGGGAATGCTGAGTCGCATCGCCGAGAGCCTGTTCTGGATCGGCCGGTACATCGAGCGCAGTGACGGGACGGCGCGCATCCTCGACGTGCACCTGCAGCTCCTCCTCGAGGATCCATGGATCGACGAGGACACCGCGTGCCGGTCGCTTCTGCTGGTCATGGGCGCGATCCCGCCCGGCCCCGACGAGATCGTGCGCCGCCAGGACGTGCTGGCCAAGCTCGCCGTCGATCAGATGAATCCGGCATCCATCTCGTACGCCCTGCAGGCGTCGCGCGAGAACGCCCGCCGCGCGCGGGAGATCGTCTCGACCGAACTGTGGGAGACGCTCAACACCACCAATTCCCGGATGCCGCGGCGCCTGCAAGCCGATAAGGCCCACGAGTTCTTCAAATGGGTCCGTGAGCGGGCCGCGCTCGCCGTGGGCACCGTCGACTCGTCGACCAGCCGGGACGAGGCGTGGCAGTTCTTCACGCTCGGACGCAGCATCGAGCGTGCCGACATGACGGCACGACTGCTCGCGACGAGGTCGCTGACCGAGGCGTCCGGCCCGTCGTGGACGACGATCCTGCGGTCGTGCGGAGCGTACGAGGCGTATCTGCGGACGTACCGCGGGATGCCCAGCGCCCGCAACGCGGCGGAGTTCCTGCTGCTGGACCGGCTGTTCCCGCGCTCGATCATCTACTCGATCCAGCGTGCGGAGGAGTGCATGAGCGCGATCGACCCGCGGGCCGATCGCGTCGGTCACTCCAACACCGTGCTGCGGGCGCTCGGGCAGATCCGCAACGACCTGGAGTACCGTCCGATCAGCGAGATCCTCGACCACCTGCCGCAGCACATGCGTGCCGTGCAGAAAGTCACGCGCGAGGCATCCGAGGCCATCAAGCAGCGCTTCTTCCCGACCCAGGCCGAGCCGAGCTGGATCGGAGAGGTCTCGTGACGGTTCGACACGCGCACCGATCGCTGAGGCGGCGACCATGAAACGACTCCGCATCGAGCATCAGACGGGGTTCTCCTACCCCGGGGAGGTGTCCGCCTCCTACAACGAGGCACGCATGCTGCCGAGCTCGACCGACAGCCAGTTCGTGCTGAGTTCCTCGCTCGACATCGAGCCGTCGACGTCCGTCAACCAGTACGTCGACTACTTCGGCACGCGGGTCGCCGCCTTCGACGTGCTCTCACCGCACGCATCCCTGACGATCTCCGCACGGTCGATCGTCGAGGTCCGCCCGCGACCGATGGAGCACGCCGACATCACCTGGCCCCGCCTGCGCACCGAGGTGCAGCGGTCGATCGAGACGGTCGAGCAGCTCGGCCAGACCGACCGCACACGCCCGCATCCCGAGATCGCGGAGATCGCGCGGACGATCGCCGCTCAGCACGAGCGGCCGGGTATCGCAGCGCACGAGATCTCCATGGCGGTAGGCAACGCGGTCGAGTACATGCACGGCATCACGGGCGTGCATTCGACGGCAGCCGAGGCCTGGGCGGAGCGAAAGGGCGTCTGCCAGGACATCGCCCACATCACGCTGGGCGCGTTGCGCGAGGTCGGCATCCCTGCCCGGTACGTCTCGGGGTACTTCCACCCGCGGCCCGAGGCGGACGTGGGGGTTCCGGTCACGGGCGAGTCGCACGCGTGGGTGGAGTGGTTCGCGGGCGAATGGCAGGGCTTCGACCCGACGAACAACATCGACATCGGCGATCGGCACGTGCTGGTCGGCCGCGGCCGCGATTACAACGACGTTCCTCCGCTGCGGGGCGTGTACGCCGGTCCGTTCAAGTCGCAGCTGCACGTGAAGGTGACCATCACTCGCGAGGCGTGAGCTGACGCATGCAGGACCCTACGACGACGGCCCACCCGAACCGCGGCGGATGCGCGGATCGGGTGGGCCGGAACGTGTGCTCTACGCGGCGACGCGGGCCTTCTGGTACTGCGCCGAGCCGAAGCCGAGGACCAGGTAGCCGACGAACGCGAACAGCCACAGCAGGAACACGGAGAACGCCGCGCCCTGGGCGAATCCCTTGCCGACGCGCAGCGCGACGATGATCGCGAAGACGATGTTGACGATCGGGATGATGTAGAGCAGGCCCATCCACGCCGAGAACCCGGCGATCTTGACGAGAACGAACACGTTCACGATGGGGATGATGGCGAGCCATCCCGCGTAGCCGGCCTTGGTGAAGACCCGCCACAGGGCGACGACGGTGATGACATAGATGATGAGACCGAAAATGGACGAAGTCGTGTAGAGCGAGGAGACGTCCGCCTGGGACGTGATCGAGCTGAGGTTATGCATGTTGCTCAGCCTAGGGGCGTGAAAGCCCCTGTCCCCGGTACATTCCCTGAACGGCACGCCGCCCCGCCGGGATTCATCACTTCTGCGACATGCGTCTGCGGTCACACCGTGCCGGCGTCGTCGCCTAGCGTAGATATTGCGAGAGCAGCCCCGCCCGCGCGGGCGGAGCGCACAAGCCGATCACCGGCTCACGAGGCTCGCACGAGAGGACAGCCATGAAGGTCGTTGCATCATCCGACTGGCGAGATGGCATCCCATTCGACACGCCCGTGATCGTCGCGGATGTCCTCCCCGGCGAGGAGACGCGCTGCTCGGTCTGCGGCGGCGACTCCCCGCTGCGTGCGCGAACGGAGCTGTGGGCCGTCAAGCACCGGCATCCCAAGCACCATGACGGCTTCGTGCGGTTCTACTGCGTCGAGCACCTCCCCGAGATCACTCCGGTGGAGGTCCCGGTCGCGCCGATTCGCCCCGCCGCCCGTGCGAGCCGTGCGGCGCCGCGCACTTCTCCGGCGCCACGCACACCGACCGCGCCGCGCACTCCCGCCGCGCCCGACAGGGTGCGGGCGATGTGTCCCGACTGCTTCGTCGAGGTCTCGGCCCTCGGGCTCTGCGGCATCTGCGGGCAGACGATCACCTGATCACATCGCGGCCGCGGCTGCTGCCCGCCGGACCGCGCAACGGGAGGAGAGCGCCATGCCGCGCAACTGGGCCGGAACCCACGAGTATGCCGCCCCGCGCATCGTCGTCGCGTCGACGGTTGCCGAGGTGCGGCGGGCGGTGGCGATCGGCGGCCCGGTGCACGCCCTGGGGACGCGCCACTCGTACACCGATCTGCCCGACACCACCGGGACGCTGATCGACCTCGCCTCGTTGACAGGGGGATTCGCGCTCGATCCGGACGCGTCGACGGTCACCGTCGCGGCAGGGACCCGCTACGGGGAACTGGCGCTGTGGCTGGAGGAGCGGGGGTTCGCGCTCCACAACCTCGGCTCGCTGCCGCACATCTCCGTGGCCGGGGCTATCGCGACCGCGACGCATGGCTCCGGTGACTCCAACGGCGTCCTGACCAGCGCGGTGCGCGGCATCCGGTATGTCGGAGCGGACGCGCAGGAACACGAGGTCCGCCGCGGCGACGCCGACTTCGATGCGCTGGCTGTCGGCGTGGGTGCCTTCGGCGTGATCGTCGCGGTCACCCTCGCGGTGCAGCCGACCTTCCGGGCTCGCCAGGACATCTACCGGGGTGTGTCATGGGATGCCGCTCTCGGCGGTCTCGACGAGGTCACCGGGGCGGGCTACAGCGTGTCCGTGTTCACGCGTTGGGAACCCGACGTGATCGGCGACGTGTGGGTGAAGACCCGCCTGACCGCCGACGACGACGAGGTTCCGGGTGCGCTGCTGGACGGTGCGCTGATGGGGGAGGCCAACCCGCTCGAGGGGCTCGCCGACCTCACTGAGCTCGGCGGCGTGCCTGGACCCTGGATGCTGCGCCTGCCGCATTTCCGGCTCGACGGCACGCCGTCATTCGGGGACGAACTGCAGACGGAGTACTTCGTGGCACGGTCGGAGGCGCCGGCCGCATTGCGCGCCGTGCGCGCGCTGGCGCCCCTGATCCGGCCGCATCTGTTCGTCAGCGAACTGAGGACCGCGGCATCCGATGATCTCTGGCTCAGCGGAGCGTACCGCCGGGACTTTCTCGCGATTCATTTCACGTGGCACAACGACCCGACGGGGGTTCGCGAGGTGCTGCCGCACATCGAAGCCGCTCTGGCACCGTTCGAGGCGCGTCCGCACTGGGGCAAACTGCACCTGTTCGACGCCGAAGCCATCGCGCGCGTGCACCCCCGCGCCGCCGACGCGCGGGCTGTGTTCGAACGACTCGACCCGGACGGGCGTTTCGTCAATGCGCATCTCGAGCGCGTGGGGCTGCGCGAGCGTCGTCGCTGAGGCTCAGGGCGTGCGCGTCAGCTCTTCGCTGGCCTCGCGGCGCGTGCGCGTCAGCTCTTCGCTGGCCTCGCGACGCGTGCGCGTCAGCTGCTCCGCGTGATCGCGCGGCAGAACCGGTTCCCGCGCCTCGCGCGGAAGTCCGATGGGCGTGGTCGAGGCGACCTCGTCGCTGAAGTCGGCCGGGACGGGGCGCACGACGCTGATCGGTAGCGTCTCGTCGATGGTGAGGGCGAACCGTCGGGACTCGGAACGACGCAGCCGCCCGGTGGCCAGCAGCCAGATGCCGCCGATCGCGAACGCGACCACCGCCGAGACCGCGCCGAGGAGGATCGCCGTGCGCGGCCCGTACTCGTCGGCCACCCAGCCGACGATCGGTGCTCCGATGGGCGTGCCGCCCATCAGGATCGCCATGTACAGCGCCAGCACGCGTCCGCGCAGAGCGGGGTCGGTCGTGGTCTGCACATACCCGTTCGCGGTGGTCAGCATCGTGACCACCGCGAAGCCGGTGAACATGAGCGTCGCGGCATACCCCCAGTACGTGGGCATGAAGGCGGAGACCCCGGCGGCGACGGCGAACAGCATGGTGCCCCCGATGACCACCCGCAGGCGCGCGCGGTCTCGACGCGCAGCCAGCAGCGCACCGGCCAGCGAGCCGATGGCGAGGATCGAGCTGAGCAGCCCGTACCCGTCCGCTCCCTGGCCGAACTCGAGCGCCATGGTGGAGGCGAAGATCGGGAAGTTCATGCCGAACGCGCCGACGAGGAAGACCATCGCGAACGTCACGACGAGGTCGGGCCTGCGCGCGACGTAGCGGAAGCCGTCTGCCAGCCGGGACGCCCCGGACGTGTTCGCGCGCGGCTGCAGTTCGTGCGAGCGGATCATGAGCAGCGCCACGACCATGCCGAAGAAGGTGACCGCGTTGATCAGGAAGACCCACCCGGTGCCGACCGCGACGATGACGATGCCGGCCACGGCCGGGCCGATCATGCGGGCGCCGTTGAAGGATGCCGCGTTCAGCGCGACCGCGTTGGACGCGTTCTCGCGCGTCACCACGTCGGAGACGAAGGCCTGCCGGGCGGGGTTGTCGAACGCGGAGACCACTCCGAGAGCGAGAGCGAAGCCGTACATGATCATCAACGTCATGTGGCCGGTGAGGATCATCACCCCGAGCGCGATGGCGAGCAGGAACAGCAGCCCTTGCGTGACCATGAGCAGCCTGCGCCGGTCGAATCGGTCGGCGACGTAGCCGGTGAGACCGACGAGCAGGAGCGGAGGCGCGAACTGCAGCGCCATGGTGATGCCCATCGCGGCGGCGTCATTGTCGGTGAGCTGGGTGAGGACGACCCAGTTCTGCGCGGTCGCCTGCATCCAGGCGCCGATGTTGGACACGAGCGCGCCGATGAACCACACGCGGTAGTTGAAGACGGAGAACGAGCGGAACATGGCGCTCATCGGGCGACCATCCTCTGCATGATCGCGGCGGCACTCGCGAGGATGACGCGCTCGTCGGAGCCGATTTCGGCGAGGGCGCCTTCGACCCAGGCGTCCCGTCTCCGGGCGGTCTCATCGACCACGGTGCGGCCCTCGCCGGTCAGATCGATCACGACCTTGCGACCATCGCTCTCATCGGCCGACCGGCTGATGTAGCCGGCCTCCTGAAGGCAGTTGACGGTTCGGTTCATCGAGGGGGCCGACACGCGCTCGCGGTCCGCGAGTTCGGTCAGCGTGTGCGCTCCGTGGACGGACAGGACCGCCAGCACGGCGAACTGGCCGTCGCTCATCGAGTCGACGGCGCGCTCCGTGCGCATGCGGCGCGCGAGCCGGAACACGGCGATACGCAGATCTGATGCCTCACGGGAGAGGTCGGGGCCGGGTTCTGCGTTCTCTGTCATCGATCCTTAGCTTAGTTCATTACCGTTGCTAAGTAAATCCCCCCGATGCTCCTCTCGTTAGAACGAATCCGCGTGCCCTGTCGTGTCTAGACTCGGGCCCATGCCCGAGTTCATCGATGCGCACGGCATCGCGATCGTCTACGACGTCCACCCCGCCCAGATTCCGCCGCGGGCCATCGTGCAGATCGCGCACGGCGTCGGCGAGCACGCCGGACGCTACGGGGCGCTGGTCGAGGCACTCGCCGCCGACGGATACGCCGTGTACGCCGATGACCATCGTGGTCACGGTCGCACCGGGATGAAGCAGCACGACAGCGATGTGTCGAAGCTCGGCCGCCTGGGACAGGGGGGCGTCATGGGCGCCGTTCGGGCGGTGTCGCAGCTCACGGCCCTGATCCGGTCCGAGAATCCGGACCTGCCACTCGTGCTCCTGGGTCACTCGTGGGGCTCGTTCATGGCACAGATGCTGCTGAACCGTGAGCCGGAGGCCTACGACGCACTGGTGCTCAGCGGTACGGTCTACCGCCAGCTCGGCTGGGGCAACCTCGGCGACCTCAACGCGCGATGGAACGGGCCGGATGCGACCGGCATGGAATGGCTCGCCAGTGATCCCGAGGTCGCTGCAGAGTTCCTCGCCGATCCGCTGACCACCGCTACGCCGATGCGGGAGCTCTTCGGCCTGCACGGCCAACTGCGCCTGATGGGCAAGCCGAAGAAGAACCTCGGCCACGACATCCCGACACTGCTCATGGTGGGTCGCGACGACACGGTCGGCGGCCCGCGCAGCGTGCACAAGCTCGCCGATGCGTACCGCACGCGTTCGGGTTTCACCGACGTCACGACGTTCGTCTACCCGAACGCGCGCCACGAGATCTTCAACGAGGCAGCGCAGGTCCAAGTGCGCGCGGACCTGCTCACCTGGCTTGACGCGCGCTTTCCCGCGCGCGACTGATGCGACGGTGGCTCAGCGGGCGCTGAATGCCGCGTCGAACGCCGCCTCGGGCGCCGCGAAGGCGTTGCGCTTGACGAACGCGAGGGCCTCGGGTGCGCCGAGCAGCCGATCCATGCCGGCGTCCTCCCACTCGACCGAGATGGGCCCGTCGTAGCCGATGCTGTTCAGCGCACGAAACGACGCCTCCCACGGAACGTCGCCGCGACCGGTCGAGACGAAGTCCCACCCCCGGCGCATATCGCCCCACGCGAGGTGGGAGCCCAAACGCCCGTTGCGCCCGTTGCCGAGGTTGAGCTTCACGTCCTTGCAGTCGACGTGGTAGATCAGATCCTTGAACTCGAGGATGAAGTCGACCGGGTTCAGCTCCTGCCACATGAAATGGGACGGGTCCCAGTTCAGGCCGAACGCCGGGCGGTGCCCGATGGCCTCGAGCGTGCGCACCGTCGTCCAGTAGTCGTAGGCGATCTCACTGGGGTGCACCTCGTGCGCGAACCGCACGCCGACCTCGTCGAAGACGTCCAGGATCGGGTTCCACCGGTCGGCGAAGTCCTGGTAGCCGGCGTCGATCGCCGCCTGCGAGACGGGCGGGAACATCGCCACGTACTTCCAGATGCTCGATCCGGTGAAGCCGACGACGGTCTTCACGCCCAGCTTGGCGGCAAGGCGCGCGGTGTGCTTCATCTCTTCGGCGGCGCGCTGGCGGACGCCCTCGGGGCCCCCGTCTCCCCACACGCGATCCGAGAGGATGTCGCGGTGCCGCTGGTCGATGGGGTCGTCGCAGACCGCCTGGCCCTTGAGATGGTTGGAGATGGCCCAGACCTTGAGCCCGTGCCGTGCAAGCAGGGCGAGCTTGCCCTGCACGTACTCGTCGTCGTCCCAGCGCCACGGGTCGAGGTGGTCGCCCCAGCAGGCGATCTCGAGCCCGTCGTAGCCCCACTCGGCGGCCAGCCGGGCGACTTCCTCCAGCGGCAGGTCGGCCCATTGCCCGGTGAACAGCGTGATCGGTCGCGTCATTGCGGTGTTCCTTTCCTCACGCCCCGCGACGTGGCGGGGGAGTGTCTGTCAGAGTGCACGGTGCAGCGGGTGCGGGTCAACTCTGGATCGGGACCCAGCTGCTGCCTGTCGCGGAGCTGCGCTCCACGGCATCCAGGACTCGCTGGACGTGCAACCCGTCCGCGAAGGACGGATGCGGCTGTGTCTGCTCGGCGATGGCCGTCACGAAGTCGACCACCTGATGCGAGAAGCCGTGCTCGTAGCCGAGCATGTGGCCGGCCGGCCACCACGCGCCGACATAGGGGTGATCGGGCTCGGTGACGAGGATCTTACGGAAGCCCTGCTCGGTCGGCGGCAGCGTCGCGTCGAAGAAGTCCAGCTCGTTCATGCGCTCGAGGTAGAAGGCGACCGCCCCCAGGGAACCGGACACCTCGATCCTCAACGCATTCTTGCGGCCGGTGGCGAAGCGGGTCGCTTCGAACGTGCCGAGCGGCGCATACGCCCCGTTCGCGGAGCCGTAGCGACCCGAGAAGATCGCGACGTCATCGACCGTGACCGCACCCCGCTCCGCGGAAGCGGTCCCGGACAGGCCGATGCCTTCGGCCAGCAGCGGGCGCTCCGTCACGATGGTGTCGAGAATGCCCGAGACGCTCTGCAGCCGCAGCCCTGTGATGTACTCCGACAGATCGACGGCGTGAGCGCCGATGTCGCCGAGCGCCCCGGACCCGGCGCGTTCCTTCTGCAGACGCCACGTCAGCGGGCCTTCGGCGTCGCTCAGCCAGTCCTGGCGGTAGGACGCGCGCACCTGCCGGATCTCGCCGACGCGGCCGGCGGCGACCAGGTCGCGGGCCAGCGTCGCCGCCGGGACGCGACGATAGGTGAACCCCACCATCGCGCGCACGCCGCGCTCCGCAGCGCGGGCCGCGGCATCCGTCATCGCCTCCGCCTCGGCGACGGAGTTCGCGAGGGGCTTCTCGCACAGGACATGTTTGCCGGCCTCGAGGGCGGCGATCGCGATCTCGGCGTGCGTATCGCCGGGGGTCACGATGTCGACGATGTCGATGTCGTCGCGGGCGATGACCTCACGCCAGTCGGTGGCCGCTTCTTCCCATCCCCACTTCGCCGCGGCGGCCGTGACCGCGCCGGAGTTGCGACCGACGACGACGCTCATCGAGGGCTGCGCGGGAAGGTCGAAGAAGCGGGGGGCGACGCGCCACCCCTGCGAGTGCGCGGCGCCCATGAAGCCGTAGCCGATCATGGCGACGCGAAGGTTCTCGGTCACAGGTACTCCGTGGGGGTATCGAAGGCGGGAAGAGCCTCGAGGGGGCGTCCGCGAACGGCAGACGCCCCCTTTCGGCGTTGAGTGGTGCGAATCAGGACTCGAACGCCAGACCGATGTACTGGTCGACGTTCTCCTTCGTCACGACGGGGGCGTCCAGCACGATGCGGTTGGCCACACCGGGCGTGATGAGGTCGCTCATCGTCTTTCCCTGTGCGATCAGCCGGGCCAGGGCGATGCCGTCGGCGGCCTGCGTCGACGGGTAGATGATCGTCGCCTTCAGGACGGTGTCATCCGCCTCGATGGCCTCCATCGCGTTCAGCGAGCCGGCGCCGCCGACCATGAAGAACTCGTCACGACCGGCAGCGCTGATGGCCGCGAGGACGCCGATGCCCTGGTCGTCATCGTGGTTCCACAGCGCGTCGATCTGGGGGTTGGCAGACAGCAGCTGGGATGCCGCGGCCTCGCCACCCTGGACGGTGAAGTCAGCGGCCACGCGGGGGCCGACCTCGAGTCCGCAGTCCTCGAGCGCGTCGGCGAAGCCCGCCGAGCGGTCCTGCGTGAGCGGCAGCGAGTCGATGCCCGCGATCTCGGCGACGATGGCGTCGGGGTTGTCGCCGATCTGTTCGCAGATGTAGGTGCCCGCGCTGACGCCCATGCCGTAGTTGTCGCCGAGCACAGTGGCGCGCGCGGCGAACGGGCTGGAGAACTCACGGTCGACGTTGATGACCGGGATGCCGGCCTCCATGGCCTTGATGGCGACCTCGGTCAGCGCCGCGCCGTCGCTGGGCAGCAGCACGATCGCGTCGACCCCGTCGTTGATGAAGGTCTCGACCGCGGCGATCTGCGCGTTGACGTCGTTGGTGCCCTCCGCCAGCTGCAGTTCGACGTCGGGGAAGCTCTCGGCCGCGGCGATGGCGCCCGAGTTGATGGCGCCGAGCCAGCCGTGGTCGGCGGCCGGTCCGGAGAATCCGATGACGACCGTGTCGCCGGTCGCCTGGTTCTCCTCCGAGGTGGTGCCCTGGTCGGCGGCCTCGTCTTCTTCGGGTGCGCCGGGAGTACAGCCGGCAAGCAGTGCGATGGCCGTCAGCGCGGCTGCGCCGGCGCCGATCGCCCGCGTACGCACGGTACGGGTTGAACGCATGAATTCCTCCTTGAATGTGAATGCAGGTCCGGCGGCGAGGGCGTTCTCGCGTTCGCGCGAGGATCGGCCCCGGAGCTGACCGCCTTCAACGTAGCAGAACGGGTCACCGATGCGACAGCTTTCGTTTGCGTACGGGTAAAAGCCTCGAAGGACCGAATTTCCGGAGATCCGGCCGTGATCTCGCGAACCAAGGCCGGGTCAGATCGCCCTGAATGCCTCTCGAAAGAGCGAACCTCGACATGTTATGGTCGGCGTGTGATCAAAGACGACCAACATTCGGCGTTACTCGAGGTGCGCGGTGTGACGAAGAGCTTCGCGGGGGTGCAGGCCCTGCGCGGGGTCGATCTCGACGTGCTCCCCGGCGAAGTCCATTGCGTCCTCGGGCAGAACGGCGCCGGGAAGTCGACGCTCATCAAGACCCTCGCCGGCGTGCACCGCCCCGACGAGGGGACGATCGGCTGGATGGGCGAGCCGGTCGAGATCGCTACGCCGGAGGCGGCTCTCGAGCTCGGCATCGCCACGATGTATCAGGAACTCGACGTCGTGGACGGACTGACCATCGCGGAGAACATCTTCCTCGGGCACGAGCTGGCGCGGGGCGGGTTCACCAAGCGATCCGAAGCCGCGCGTCAGACGAAGGAACTGCTGCGCCGTCTCGGCCACGCCAACCTGTCGCCGCACACCGAGGTCGGTCAGCTCAGCGCGGCCAACAAGCAGATCGTGAGTATGGCGCGCGCGCTCTCGCACGACATCAAGCTCATGATCATGGACGAGCCCTCCGCGGTGCTCGACACCGAGGAGGTCAAGAACCTCTTCTCCGTCGTCAGGGAGCTCACCTCCGAGGGCATCGCCGTCGTCTACATCACGCACCGCCTCGAGGAGATCCGGCAGATCGGCGACCGGATCACCGTCCTGAAGGACGGGGCGTCGATGGCCTCCGGTCTGCCCGCGGCCGATACCCCGACCAGCGAACTCATCCGCCTCATGACCGGCCGCGCCGTCGAGAACGTGTTTCCGCCGGCCGTTCCCGTGCCGGAGGATTCGCCGCTCGTTCTCGACGTCGAGGGGCTGGCCCTGGCCGGGGTCTTCTCGGACGTCACCTTCACCGTCCGGGCCGGCGAAATCGTGGGGCTCGCCGGCCTGGTCGGCTCCGGCAGATCCGAGATCATCGAGACCGTCTACGGTGCGCGGAAGGCGACGGCGGGCACGGTCCGGGTCGCCGGCAAGCGCCTGCGTCGAGGCTCGGTCGTCGCCGCGGTCGAGGCCGGTGTCGGACTGTCGCCGGAAGAGCGCAAGAGCCAGGGCCTGGTCTTGGATGAGCCGATCTTCGTCAACGTGACACTCTCCTCTGTCTCCCGGTTCGCCAGAGCAGGATTCCTCGACGAACGCGCCGAGCGCAGAGTGGCCGGCGAGCAGATCGAGGCGCTCGAACTGCGACCGGCCAATCCCGACCGGCCGACCCGGACCCTCTCCGGCGGCAACCAGCAGAAGATCCTGCTGGCGCGCTGGCTCGTGCACGGCGCCCGCGTACTGCTGCTGGACGAGCCCACCCGCGGTGTGGACGTCGGCGCGCGCGCCGAGATCTACGCCCTGATCCGGCGACTGTCGGCGGCCGGCAACGCCGTCGTCATCGTCTCCAGTGAGATCGAAGAGGTGCTCGGCCTCGCCGACAAGGTCCTCGTCATCTCCGACGGGCGCGTTCTCCAGACGCTCCCGGCCTCCCAGATCGACGAGCACGGTGTGCTCGACCTCGTCATGAAAGGAACCGCCGCGTGAGCGAGCCAGTAACCACGGGGGACCTGGTCGGTCCGCCCTCCTCCGGGGATGCCCCGTCTCCCGCCGGGAACGGCGCGTCTCGGAACACGGAGAAATCCGGAATGCAGAAGATCCTGTCCGGCTCCGTCGGCCGCAATCTCGGGCTCGTCGTCGCGCTGCTGGTGTTGGTGATCGTCGGTGCCGTCACCGCCGGGGAGAGCTTCACCACGCTCAGCAATGCGCTCGTGATCCTTCGTCAGGCGTCGATCATCGGTGTCGTCAGCATCGGCATGACCCTCGTCATCATCGCGGGCGGCATCGACCTGTCTGTCGGGTCGGTGCTGGGCCTCGCCTCGATCGTGGCGACCCTCGCGGCGATCCAGGACCTCGCGGACCAGACCCACTGGGTCGTCATGATCGTGATCGCGCTCGCTGTCGGGCTCGGTGCGGGCCTGATCAACGGTGTGGTGATCGCATACGGCAACGTCGTCGCCTTCATGGCGACCCTCGCAATGCTGGTCGCGGCGCGCGGACTCGCGGAGATCCTCGCCGAACGCCGCACACTCATCGTCGAGGACCGCGGCTTCATCAGCTTCATGAACGCCGACTTCATCGGTGTCGACGTCCTGATCTGGATCTTCGCGATCGTCGCCGCGGTCGGCTGGGTGATTCTCAACCGCACGACGTTCGGTCGCCGCACCGTCGCCATCGGCGGCAACCGCGAGGCCGCCCGGCTCGCGGGCATCAACGTGAAACGCCACACGATGTGGCTGTACGCGATCGCCGGCCTGTGCGCGGGCATCGGCGCCGTGATGATCCTCGGACGCACGACGGCCGGCAGCTCGACGCACGGCACGCTGCTGGAACTCGACGTGATCGCCGCGGTCGTCGTCGGCGGCACGCTGCTGGTCGGCGGGCGCGGCACGATCACCGGCACCGTCTTCGGGGTGCTGATCTTCGCCACCCTGACGAACGTGTTCGTCCAGAACAACCTGACATCATCGGTGCAAGCGGTGGCCAAGGGCATCATCATCGTGGTCGCGGTGCTGCTGCAGCAGCGGTTCGCGAGGCCCGGCGGTCGCGCATAGTAACGCAAAACGGGGGCTTTTGTCCGTTGTGTAGCGTTGCGACCGACGGGAACGGCAGAACTTCCCCAACTTCGGCCGACCCGGTCGTGTGAGTGAGTGGATCGTGGCAATGGGTGTCGAATCTTCCGCCGGAATGGGCGTGACGGAGCTCTTCCAGCTTCTTCGCGACGGCGTTCCGCGCACGCGCGCTCAGCTCGCGAAATCCACCGGCCTGGCACGGTCGACGATCGCCGTCCGGGTGGACGAGCTGATGCGCATGGGACTGGTCACCCCGGTTGCCGAGGCCGCGTCGACCGGGGGCCGGCCGCCGTCGCAGTTCGCCCTGAACCCGGGGGCGCGTGTGGTCGTCGCGGCGGACATCGGCGCGACGCACGCCACCGTCGCGATCAGCGATCTGGGTGCGACGATCCTCGCCGAGCGCATCGAACCGCTCGACATCACGCTCGGTCCCGTGCCGGTGCTGACCTGGACCCTGGAGACGGCGCTCAGCCTGCTGGCGGAGGCAGGCCGGGATGCCGGCGACATCGCCGCGATCGGCATCGGCGTCCCGGGGCCCGTGGAGTTCTCGACCGGGCGCCCGGTCAACCCGCCGATCATGCCCGGGTGGGACCGGTTCGACATCCCGGGATGGGTGCGTCAGCACCTGGACGCGCCCGTGCTGGTCGACAACGACGTCAACATCATGGCGCTCGGCGAACGGGCCACCGCGTGGCCGGCAGTGGAACACCTGATGTTCGTGAAGATCGCGACGGGCATCGGCGCGGGCGTGATCTCCGGCGGCCAGCTGCTGCGCGGCGCGCAGGGCGTCGCCGGTGACATCGGGCACGTGCGCGTAGCGCGGGGCTCGGACGTGCCCTGCAGCTGCGGAAACCGCGGCTGCCTCGAGGCCCTCGCCTCGGGTCCCGCCATCGCCCGTGAGCTGCGCGCGCAGGGCATCACCGCGGCGAACGGCGACGATGTGGTGGAGCTCGTCAAGCACGGCAACATCGATGCGATCCAGGCCGTGCGACAGGCCGGCCGCGACATCGGCGAGGTGCTCACCGCCTGCGTGAGTCTGATGAACCCGTCCATCATCGCGATCGGCGGCTCGATGGCCCGTGTCGGCGAACACCTCATCGCCGGCGTGCGCGAAGTCGTCTACACCCGCTCGACGCCGCTCGCGACCGAGCATCTGGCCATCGTGCAGTCCTCGGCCGCGGAGAATGCCGGCGTGCGGGGCGCGAGCATGCTCGCCATCGAGCACGCCCTCTCACCGGCCGCGCTGCACATGCTCGTCACCGCCTGAGCGGCTTCGCCGCGACGCCGCGCTTAGGCTGAATCCATGCACGGCGAATACAAGGTGCCCGGAGGCAAGCTGGTCGTCGTCGACCTCGAAGAGCGCGAGGGCAGGATCTTCGGATTCCGCCTCGCCGGCGACTTCTTCCTCGAGCCCGACACCGCCCTGGACGATATCAACGACGCCGTCAACGGCCTCCCCATCGAGACGGATGCCGTGGCCATCGCGGCCGCCGTGCGCGCGTCCCTGCCCGAGGGCGCCCAGCTGCTCGGGTTCACACCCGAGGCGGTCGGCACCGCTGTCCGCCGTGCGCTGGTGACCGCACCGGGCTGGCGCGACTTCGAATGGGAGATCCTGCACGAGCGACCCGTCTCGCCGCGAATGAACCTCGCGCTGGACGAAGTGCTCACCACGCGGGTCGGTGACGGGCGGCGTCGCCCCACGCTCCGCCTCTGGGAATGGGACGAGTCGGCGGTCGTTATCGGGTCGTTCCAGTCCTACCGCAACGAGGTCGATCCCGAGGGCGCGGCCCGGCACGGGTTCGACGTGGTGCGGCGCATCTCCGGCGGGGGTGCCATGCTCATGGCCGCGAACTCGATCGTGACCTATTCGCTCTATGTCCCGGCATCCCTCGTCGCGGGGATGACGTTCGCCGACTCGTACGCGTTCCTGGACGACTGGGTGCTGCAGGCGCTGCGCTCGCTCGGGATCGAGGCCACCTACCAGCCGCTCAACGACATCGCGAGCCCGCAGGGAAAGATCGGCGGCGCGGCGCAGAAGCGGCTCGCCAACGGCGGGGTGCTGCACCATGCCACGCTCAGCTACGACATGGACGGTCAGGTGATGACCGAGGTGCTGCGCATCGGGCGCGAGAAGCTCAGCGACAAGGGGACGACCTCGGCCGCCAAGCGGGTCGATCCGCTCCGCCGCCAGACCGGCCTGCCGCGCGAGGCGATCATCGAGCGATTCATCGACACGTTCGCGAAGCTGTACGGGGCTGTGCCCGGCCGCATCACGGACGAGGAGTACGCGGAGGCCGAAGCCCTGGTCGAGTCGAAGTTCGCCACGGACCCGTGGCTGTACCGGGTGCCGTGAGCGGCGCTGAGGCGGTCGACCCAGCGGATTCCGCGCCGCCGCGAGGCTCGGTGACGATCCACCACGGCGACAACCTCGCCGTCGCTGCCGCGTACCCGGACGAGTCGTTCACGCTGATCTACCTCGACCCGCCGTTCAACACCGGACGCGTGCAGGGGCGGGCACTGGAGACGGCGCGCTCTGTGACAGGCACCGCACCCACGCCACCGACGGGGTCTGCGACGTCGGAACCCCCCGCGATCGTCGATCCCGCGGGTGGCGGCGTCGTGCGACGCGGGTTCCACGGGCGTGAGTACGAGCGCCTGCGCGGCGACCTGCGCGCTTACGATGACCGGTTCGACGACTACTGGGGATTCCTCGAGCCCCGTCTGGCCGAAGCCTGGCGTCTGCTGGCCGCGGACGGGACGCTCTATGTGCACCTGGACTACCGCGAAGCGCACTACGCGAAGGTGCTCATGGACGCGCTCTTCGGGCGCGAGCGCTTTCTCAACGAGCTGATCTGGGCATACGACTACGGAGCCAAGACGCGGCGACGGTGGCCGACGAAGCACGACACGATCCTGGTGTACGTCAAGGATCCCGACCGCTACTGGTTCAACTCGGACGCCGTCGATCGCGAACCCTACATGGCACCGGGACTCGTCACCGCAGAGAAGGTCGCCCGCGGCAAGCTGCCGACCGACGTGTGGTGGCACACGATCGTGCCGACCACGGGTCGGGAGAAGACGGGCTACCCCACGCAGAAGCCGGAGGGCATCCTGCGACGCATCGTCCAAGCATCCAGCCGGCCCGGTGACCGCGTGCTCGACTTCTTCGCGGGCAGCGGCACGACCGGCGCGGTCGCTGCGGCCCTGGGACGCGACGCCGTACTCGTCGACGCGAACGTCGAGGCGATCGAGGTCATGCTCAAGCGCATGCCGGGGGCGCAGCTCATCGTCTGACTCCGTCGCCTCGGGCGTCGCGGTGTCGCCGGTGCTCGAGCGGCTCGGGCGACGGTCCGGGCCCGCCGGCGGCTCCGGCGCACGGGCGCGCCGTCAAAGTCGCGGGAGATAGTGCGTCCGGGTGGCGGGTGCGGCCGTCGGTGGCCGGAACCTCCCCGTGTTTTGACCGGGCGACGGTCCGGGCCCGCCGGCGGCTGAAGCGGCTCCTCCCCAAGGCGCACGTCGAGGGCAGAACTGCCCGAATCGTCCAGTGCGGTCGGAGTGGTCTCGGCTCCCCGCCAAGCTGGCCGGCATGCTGCAGCCCGTCGACCTCGATACCCGCGGCCGGTTCACTCACTTCCATCGGCGACGAGATCTCGTGGCGCGAGGATGGACAGATCGGAACCTGCGTGCGGCCGTTGCGGATGGGCGGGTCATGCGCCCACGCCCGGGTGCCTACCTCCCCGTCGACACGCCGGCCGACCTCGTACAGGCGTGTGCGCTGGGCGGGCGCCTCGCGTGCGTGTCGGAACTCGCCCGGCATGGCGTCTTCGTGCTCGACACGTCAGCTCTGCACGTGCACCTCCACGCGGCCCGGCCCTCCGCTCCACGACCGACGCGTTCCGTTCGACGCCACTGGGGGCGGCTCCATCGCACCCCGCACCCGTGCTCCACGTCGGTGGAGCTGTTCGATGCCGTCGTCTCCGCCATCCGCTGCCAACCACCCCGAGCAGCTCTCGCCACGCTCGACTCGGCCCTGCGGGTCGGGATTCTCGCACTGGACGATCTCGATGAGCTCTTCCGCGTGCTTCCGAGGCGCCACCGCGTGCTGCGCCGGCTGATCGACCCACGCGCGGAGTCCGGCCCCGAGACGCTGCTCCGGCTCATTCTGCGTTCGCTCGGCGTCCGCTTCGAGGTGCAGGTCCCGATCGCCGGCGTAGGTCGCGTCGACTTCGTCGTCGACGGGTGGCTCATCGTCGAGTGCGACAGTCAGGAGTTCCATTCGAGTTGGGCGGATCAGCGAAGGGATCGCCGTCGCATTCAGGCTGCTGCGGCTCTCGGCTATGCGACGTACAGCCCTATCGCCGAGGATGTCATGTGGCACGCGGATCAGGTGCGAGCGGCCCTGGCCGGCTTGCTGGCCAGTCGTCGCCGGAGCCGGTTTGTGGCAGCCGGGCGGTGAATCCGCGGGGAGAATCCCGTCCGAGGGCAGCCCCGGGCCTTGCCGCTGCGCGAATATCCCCGGTCATCGACACAGAACGGCCGCGCGCCGACTCAGACCAGGGCGCGGACGCTCGCGTACCCGTCGGCGGTGACGTCCGGACGGGACGGCTCACCGCCGAAGATGCGCGTGGAGCCGGGCATCGTCGACCAGGCCCGCCACCCCGGTTCGCCGTCCCGCGCGAACGCGACTGCCGAGCCGTGCACGGCGGCCGCGAGCGCGCGGGGCGGGTGGTCGCCGGCAAGCGCACCGACCCCGGCATCGAGGCAGTCGAACCAGAACGGCACGTCCAGGCAGTGGCACGCCCAGCCGATGACCGGCGACGGCCACTCGAACCGGTACACCCAGGTCGCCGCCTGGGCGCGTGCCTCCGCAACGCGGACCACCCCGGCCCGGAAGACGGCATCGGTCGCGTATCGCCCCAGCACGGCCGCGGTGCCTTTGCGACGCTGCGCCGCGTTGTCGCGCAGGTACGCGGCGCGTGTTCCCGGTGGCACGCCCAGCAGGCCCAGCGCGAACGACGCCGGCACGAGCCGCAGCTTGTTCTTGACGCGGTCGGCCAGCATCGTGAACTCGTCATCGGTCGACCCCACAACGAGGGGGATGCCGGCTCCGACGCCCGCGCGGAGCGCGTCCACCGTCGAGGTCTTGATCAGGTCGCCATCGACCATCGGGCCCCAGGGGAGCCCGTCGACCAGGACCGCGCGAAGACCGGCGAGCCGGTCCTTCGAATCGCTGGAGGCCGCCCCACGCTGCAGCTCGACCAGCTTCGCCTCGGGAACACCGGCGAACCCGTCGCGCGTGGGCGCCACCCCCGCGAGGTTCGCCAGCTTGGCGGAGAGCGTTCGGGCGCGTTCGGGCGGAACGTCAGCAAGCGCGGGGGACATCGCCCACGCGGCCGAGAACAAGCCCTGGGCTGCCGGCATCCCGAGCAGGGTGAGGACGGCGCCGCCGCCGGCGGACTGCCCGGCGATGGTGACTCGACCGGGGTCGCCGCCGAACGCGGAGATGTTCTCGCGCACCCACTCCAGCGCGGCCAGCCAGTCGCGCACGCCGCGGTTGCTGGGTGCTCCGGCGATGTGGCCGAACCCGTCGAAGCCGAGCCGGTACGACAGGGTCACCGTCACGACGCCGTCGCGGTTGAAGGCGGCGCCGTCGTACCAGGGACTGGCGGGAGAGCCTTCGGTGTAGCCGCCGCCGTGGATGTATACGATGACGGGCAGCTCCCCCGGGTCGCCCGGTGCCGGCGTGAAGACATTGACGTTCAGGGTGGCGTCGCCGGGCACCGAGGGCTCGGGGATCAGGGTGACCTCGCCGGGCTTCTCGCGGTGCGCGGTCGCGCCGTACTCGAGCGCATCGCGGACCCCGTCCCACGGCTCGGGCGGTACCGGCGCCGCGAAGCGGAGGTCACCGACCGGCGCCTGCGCGAAGGGGATGCCGAGGAAGGCCGCAGAGCCGTCGCGCCAGAAGCCGCGCACCCGGCCGGGTGCGATGGTCACGATCGGGTCAGGATGCTGCGGCACGGGTCGTTCCTTCGGTAAGGGTTGCGCGGTCGGGTCGACGGCGGCGAGGCGGGTTCGGTCCAGTTTCGCGTGTCCAGGGCGATCACACCGGGACGGTCCCGATGTGATCGATCACCAGGTCACGAGGTCGAGCGGGCCATGCGGACGAGCCGACGCTGTCGCATGGCGAGGAAGAGAGGGAAGGTGAACGCAAAGGCCGTGAGGGCGGAGCCCGCGACGTAGAGCCATCCGAACCGCATGCGCAGGCGCCGCGCCTCCACCAGGACGAAGACGCTGCCCGCGATCGCCGCGACGAGCAGATCGACCGTGATGGAGGAAACGGCCGGTCCGCTGGTGGTGAGGTCGCCGATGAAGTCGACCATCTGGACGATGGCAAGGGCGTTGAACCACCACGTTCCGATCAGTCCGACCACCGCCAGCAGCAGATAGGCGAGAGCCAGGGGCGTCCAGTCACGGGTCATGGCGCCATGATGCCACCCCGCTCCCCGGGTGTCGCGATGATGCCACCCCCGCTGTGCGGGTGTGTCAACCCCTACGCCGGACGGTGCCGTGGACGTAGCGTGGCAGGGTGACGACTCCTCGAGCGACCAATTCTCCGGGCGCGGCTCCCACCTCTGCGATGCCCGGGGCGCGGCGTACGGCGTCCACCGGCCTTGACCTCGCGCGCCAGATCGCGGTCCTGTCCGCGTTGGGATTCACCCTCGTCGCGGTGCTGGTCGGTGTCGGCGGACTCGGCGGAACCGACGTGGCCGATTCGCAAGGCGGCCAGCTTTCCGCGCAAGGATCGTTCCTGGCCCCCGCAGGCCCTGCGTTCAGCATCTGGTCGGTCATCTACGCCGGCCTGATCGGATACGCGGTGTGGCAGGCGCTGCCGGGGCAACGAGCCTCTGACCGCCAGCGGGCGGTGGGCTGGTGGATCGCCCTCACGATCGTGCTCAACGGCCTCTGGCTGGTGGCCGCTCAGTTCCTCACCATCGAGTGGACCGTCGTGGTGATCCTTCTGCTCCTGGTCGCGCTGTGCGTCACGTTCCGCCTGTCGGTGGTCACCCGGACGCCTCGCGCGGGGTTCTGGGATGCGCTGTGGATCGACGGCGTGACCGGCCTTCACCTCGGCTGGGTCACCCTCGCCTCGGTCGCGAACATCGCCGCGTGGCTCACCGGGGTCGTGCCCGAGTCGTGGGCGGATGCCGCGTCGGCGTGGGGCATCGCGGTGCTCGTGGTCGTCGCCGTGATCGGACTCGGCATCGCATGGGCGAGCGGCTGGCGCGTCGCTCCCGCCCTGGCCCTGGCCTGGGGCTTGTCCTGGCTGGCCGTCGGCCGGTTCACCGGGGAGCCCCGAAACGACGCCATCGCCGTCACCGCCATCATCGTGGCCGCGGTCGTGCTGCTGATCCCCCTCGCGGTCGCCGGGCTCCGGCTCCTGCGGCCCGAACACGACTGACGCCCCGCCTTCGAACCGCGAAACTGCATAGGCGCCGCGAGACCGGGGTGATCAACCTCCGTCTCGTCGCGCCTATGCGGTCTCGCGGCTGACAGCGTCACGGGGCGGTCAGGAGCTCAGGAACGCGAGGAGGGCCTCGTTCACCTGGTCGGCGTGGGTCGACAGCATCCCGTGCGGTGCTCCCTCGATCTCGATGTATGTGGATTCGGGCAGCAGCTTGTGCAGGGGTCGCGCCGTCGAGTCGATCGGGACGATGTGGTCGGCAGTCCCGTGCACGATCAGCGTCGGAACGTCGATCTTGGCGATATCGGCACGGAAGTCCGTCGGCCACGTCAACGGGGCGGCCGCGATCGCGGCGTTGCCGGCGTGGTTGGCGGTCTGCACGCTCGCCGCGAGCGCCTCCGGCGAGAGGCGTGAGCCGAGGTTCTCGTCGAGGTTGTAGAAGTCCTTGAAGAAGCCGGTCAGGAACGCATACCGGTCTGTGCGGAGGGCGTTCGCCAAGCCGGCGAAGAACTCCTCGGGGCCCGCGCCGTCCGGGTTGTCGTCGGTGTTGAGCAGGTACGGCACGATGCCGGAGATGAATGCGGCCTTGCCGACCCGCTCGCTGCCGTACTGACCGAGGTAGCGGGCCACTTCACCCGTCCCCATCGAGAAGCCGACGAGCGTCACCCGCTCCAGATCCAGCGTGTGCATGAGCGAGTTCAGGTCGGAGGCGAACGTGTCGTAGTCCGAGCCCGCGAAGGTCTTGCTCGAACCGCCGAACCCGCGTCGGTCGTAGGCGATCACGCGGTATCCGGCGTCCAGGAGAACCGACTGCTGTCTGCCCCACGACTCCGCGTCGAGGGGGAAGCCGTGGATCAGCACGACAGTCGGCCCCTTGCCCTGATCCGTGTAGAAGAGCTTGACGTCAGCGGAGTTCTCGACGCCGACGGTGATGAATGCCATGGGCCCATCCCTTCCGCCCAGGCTTCGCGTGCCCAGCGCTTCCCCGACTGTATGGGGCGCAGTCCGTGTCGGACAGGGGGTTGCGAGGACCGCGCGGTGTCGTTACGTGCGAGCGGGAGGGTGTGCGCATCTCGTCCGTAAGCGACGCGCGCTCCCGCGGCCCGCGCCGAGTACTGTGAGGCCGTGATCGTCGTCTTCGCCCCCGACTCGTTCAAGGGCACGATCAGCGCAGCGGATGCCGCGTCCGCGCTGGCAGACGGGTGGCAGTCCGTCCGGCCGGAGGATGAGCTCGTCCGCCTGCCGATGGCGGACGGCGGAGAGGGCACCCTCGACGCGTTCGCTGCGGCTGTTCCCGGCGCCGCGCGTGTGCCCGTGCGTGTCACCGGCCCCGCGAACACCGACGTCGACGCCGCATGGCTGCGCCTGCCGCCGACCGCGCAGGCACCGTCCGGTACCGCGGTCGTGGAACTCGCCGCGACGTCGGGCATCGAGATGCTCGACGAGCTGCGCCCGCTGGAGGCGCACACCTACGGGCTCGGGCAGGCGATCGCCGCGGCGCTGGCAGCCGGCGTCTCGCGCGTGGTCGTCGGACTCGGCTCGTCGGGGTCGACCGATGGCGGCACCGGGATGCTGCGCGCTCTCGGCGCCCGTCTTCTCGACGCGCGCGGTGCAGAGGTCCCCCTCGGCGCGGGCGGGCTGTCCGCCATCGGGGAACTCGACCTGTCGCACCTGGCGGCGCTGCCGCCCGCGGGCGTGGTCGGGCTCGTCGATGTGACCAGCCCGCTGCTCGGTCGGCGCGGTGCCGCCGCGGTGTTCGGTCCCCAGAAGGGGGCGGATCCGGCACAGATCGTGCGGCTGGATGCCGGCCTCGCCCACCTTGCGCGGCTGGTCGCGGCGGATCCGGCCACGCCGGGGGCGGGGGCCGCCGGCGGCACCGGCTTCGGGCTGCTGGCGTGGGGCGCGACCCTCGCGCCGGGCGCGGCCACCGTGGCCGAGCTCATCGGGCTGCCCGACGCGGCGGGCGCGGCATCCGTCGTCGTGACGGGAGAGGGCGCGTTCGACGGACAGTCCGCGTCCGGGAAGGTGCCCTCCCACGTCGCCGGAGCCGCCCACGGCGCTCGCGTCGCGCTGGTCGCCGGACGGATCATGACGGATGCCGACACCTCCGCCTTCGCCCACGTCGTCTCGCTGACAGCGCTCGCCGGAACCGCGCAGGCGGCGATGGCCGAGCCCGCGCGGTGGCTGCGCGAGGCCGGCCGGCGACTCGCGCGCGACCTCGGCTGAACCCGCAGCCGCACGTACCGCGCGCGGGGCCGTGGTGCTTCGCGCGCAGACGGCGTAGACACGGGACTGTGAACACGCAGCGTCCGCTCGAGGTGCGGGTGACCGGAGGGCTCATCCGCGGCATCCGCGAGGGCGCGACGACCGCGTGGCGGGGCATCCCCTACGCTGCCGCACCGGTCGGTCGACTGCGGTTCCGCGCGCCGCGACGAGCCGTGCCCTGGACCGGATGCCGGGACGCCACCGTCTTCGGCAAGGTCGCTCCGCAGGTGCACAAGGGCCAGTTCACCGGCGCGGCGCCGGACGTACCGTCCGGCGAGGACTGCCTCACCATCAACGTCGTCGCTCCCACGTCTGCGTCGGCGGGGCTGCTGCCGGTCATGGTCTTCATCCACGGCGGCGGATACAGTGCCGGCTCGTCCAGAGACTTCAGTGGTCAGGGCCGCAACTTCGTCGACACCGGCAAGGTCGTCTACGTCAGCTTCAACTACCGGCTCGGGGCGCTGGGCTACCTCGACTTCTCGCGGTACTCGACGCTCCGACGTCCGATGGAGTCGAACCTCGGGCTGCGGGATCAGATCGCCGCGCTGGGATGGGTGCATCGCAACATCCATCTGTTCGGGGGCGACCCGGATCGGGTCACCGTCTTCGGGGAGTCCGCCGGCGGCAACGCCGTCACCACACTGATGGGGACGCCTTCCGCGCGCGGGCTGTTCGCACGCGCGATCGCCCAGAGCGCACCGCCCGATGCGGTGTACTCCCGCGCGATGGCGGCCGGCTGGGCCGAGCAGTTCGTCGAGGTCCTGCGCAGTCAGACCGCGCTCGTCGGGCCCGATGCGCCGTCCGGGGCGGGGGAGCCCGTCGCGCGGGACGCTCCCCTCACCGTCGAGGCGACGGTCGCTCTCCTCACCCGAGCCGAGCCCCTGGCCTTGGCGACCGCGGCGCTGGTTCTGCAGGCCCGCACGCCCGCGCAGATGCCGGGAACGTTCTGCCTCGCGCCGGTGATCGACGGGCGACTGGTGCCGCGGCATCCGATGGCGTCCTTCCGCAACGGAACCGCGCACCGCATTCCGCTCATCATCGGGACCAACGACCGCGAGGGAACGATCTTCCGCGGGCGGATCGACATCCTGCCGCGGTCGGCACCGCGCATCGCGGCGGTCCTCGCTCGCGGAACCGACGAGGGGCGCGATCACATCGCACGGGCGTATCCGGGTCTGCCCGGCGCGGGGACGGCCGCGGACTTCGGAGGGGACTACGCGTTCTGGTACCCGTGCGTGGCAGTGGCGGAACGGCATTCGCGGTACGCGCCGGTGTACGTGTACCGCTTCGACGTCGCGCCCCGACTGCTGCGGTGGGCCGGGCTGGATGCCACACACGGACTCGAACTGTTCGCGTTGTTCGAGCAGGCGGATGCGCCGCTGGCTCGGACGATGACCTCGCTCGGCGGACGGAAGGTGTTCAGCAGTGCGGGGGCGCGGATGCGGGATGCCTGGCTGCGTTTCGCCGCCGTCGGCGCGCCGCCGGCGTACTGGCCCGAGTACGTCGTCCCCCGGCGGCTCACGTTGATCATCGCGCAGCCGGATCGCATCGAATCCGACCCGAGGGCCGAGCGTCGCCGCGCCTGGACCGCGCTGCTGCCCCTCGCTTAGCCCGGCGCGCCGGGCCCGGCGGGACTCAGGCCAGCGCGGCCGCGACGACGGCGCGGGCCTCCTCCTGCACCTCGCGCAGGTGCTCCTCGCCGCGGAGTGATTCGGCGTAGAGCTTGTACACGTCCTCGGTTCCGGAGGGGCGGGCCGCGAACCAGGCGTGCTCGGTCACGACCTTGAGCCCCCCGATCGCGGCGCCGTTGCCGGGAGCGTGCGAGAGCTTCGCGATGATCGGCTCGCCGGCGAGCTCGGTCGCGGTGACGGCGTCGGGTGACAGCTTCGCCAGCTGCGCCTTCTGCGCCGGTGTCGCCGGCGCGTCCACGCGCTGGTATGCGGACGAACCGAACCGGGCTTCGAGCTCGGCGTAGCGCTGGGAGGGGGTCTTGCCCGTGACGGCGAGGATCTCGGCGGCCAGGAGGCACAGCAGGATGCCGTCCTTGTCGGTGGTCCACACCGTGCCGTCCGTGCGCAGGAACGACGCGCCCGCGGACTCCTCGCCCCCGAACGCGACGGAGCCGTCCAGCAGCCCCGGGACGAACCACTTGAATCCGACCGGGACCTCCAGCAGCCTCCGCCCGAGCGCGTCCGCGACCCGGTCGATGATCATCGATGAGACCAGGGTCTTGCCGACCGCGGCATCCGCCGGCCAGTTCGGGCGGTGCGAATACAGATAGTCGATCGCGACGGCGAGGTAGTGGTTGGGGTTCATCAGCCCGGCGTCGGGGGTGACGATGCCGTGGCGATCGGAGTCCGCGTCGTTGCCGGTCAAGATGTCGTAGTCGTGCCGCCTCGCCACCAGAGAGGCCATCGCCGACGGTGAGGACGGGTCCATGCGGATCTTCTCGTCCCAGTCCAGCGTCATGAACCGCCAGGTCGGATCGACGTCGGGGTTCACGACCGTGAGGTCGAGTCCGTAGTGCTCTCCGATCAGCGTCCAGTAGTCCACGGACGCGCCACCGAGAGGGTCGGCGCCGATGCGCACGCCCGCGCGGCGGATCGCCGCGATGTCGATGATGTTCTCCAGGTCGCCGACGTACTGCCTGCGGAAGTCGTACTCGCCCAGGGCGTCGGCGTCGAGGTCCTTGAACGGCGTGCGGCGGACGCCGTCCAGGCCCGCCGCGATCAGCTCGTTCGCGCGGTCTGCGATCCACCCGGTCGCGTCGGTGTCGGCCGGGCCGCCGTTGGGTGGGTTGTACTTGAAGCCGCCGTCGCGCGGCGGGTTGTGCGATGGGGTCACCACGATGCCGTCCGAGCGTCCCGGGTCATCGAGCGCACGCCCGCGGTTGTAGGCGAGGATCGCGTGGCTGATCGCGGGTGTCGGCACCCACGAGTCGCGGGAGTCGACGCGCACGTCCACCCCGTTGGCCACGAGCACTTCGATCGCGCTGCGTTCCGCCGGCAGCGACAGCCCGTGCGTGTCGCGGCCCAGGAAGAGCGGCCCGGCGATGCCCTGTGCGTTGCGGTAGTCGATGATCGCCTGGGTGGTGGCCAGGATGTGGTCCTCGTTGAAGCTGGTGCTCAGCGACGAGCCGCGGTGGCCGCTCGTGCCGAACGCGACGCGCTGCTCAGGGATGGCGGCATCCGGCTTTCTGTCGTAGTAGGCGGCGATCAACTCGTCGATATCGATGAGGTCGGATGCTTCGGCCGGAAGTCCTGCGCGCGTACTCATGTGTTCCAGTCTGCCGGGTACAGCGGTCCTGGGTCACCCGGTATCCGCAGATTCGGGCGCGAGGCCCCGCGGCCGGTCCTGGCTAGGCTATGCGGGTGACCACGGACCCTGATGCCCCCGCCCGCCGCAGCTACAGCTATCTGGGACCGGCGGGCACCTTCACGGAGGCCGCGCTGGCCCAGGTGCCCGAAGCGCGCAACCAGCACTGGCGGTCGGTCCGCAACGTCGGCGAGGCGCTCGCCGACGTCGTGGAGGGTCGTTCAGACGCCGCGATGATCGCGATCGAGAACTCCGTCGACGGCGGTGTCTCGACCGCCCAGGACGCGCTCGCGACGATGCCCGGTCTGCGGATCGTGGGGGAGTACCTCGTCCCGGTCGACTTCGTCCTCGTCGCCCGGCCGGGGACCACGCTCGAGCAGGTCTCGCTCATCGCGGCGCACCCCGTCGCGTATGCGCAGTGCCTGCAGTGGCTGACCCGCACGCTTCCCGCGCACGCGCACGTCCCGGCATCCAGCAATGTCGCCAGCGCCATGGGCCTGCTCGACGGGACCAGCGATGCGGATGCCGCGATCGCGCCCCCCGGGATCCTCGAGCATCACGAGCTGACCCTGCTCGCCGAGAACCTCGGCGACAACCCGAACGCCGTCACGCGGTTCGTGCTGGTGGCCCGCACCGTCGCGCCGCCGGCGCCCACCGGCGCCGACAAGACGTCGCTCATCGCAGAACTGCCCGATGACCACCCCGGTGCGCTGCTGGAGATGCTGGAGCAGTTCGCGACGCGGGGCATCAACCTCTCGCTGCTCGCGTCCCGCCCGATCGGCGATGCCCTCGGCCGCTACCGGTTCGTCATCGACGCCGATGGCCACATCGAGGACGAGCGCATGGCCGACGCGCTGCTGGGTCTGCGCCGCTTCAGCCCGAAGGTCGTCTTCCTCGGGTCCTACCCCCGCGCGGACCGCGCGATCGTGCGCTATCCCGAGCGGTACTCCGACGACGTCTTCGTCGAGGCGCGCGACTGGCTGCGCGGGCTGCTGAGCGGCGAGCCCGAGGCCTAGTCCCGCCCGGTCGGCCGAGGGTGGTCGGTCCAGTGCGGTCGGTCGCTTCGGCCGTTGCCTCGTGAGGGGATGCGCGAAGCTGAGGATTGGATCGGGCGCTTCGGTCCTCAGGACTGACCATCTCCTCCGGTGCGCACGCCCGGACCGCACGTACCGTCCACGTGCTCCGGTGCGCACGCCCGGACCGCACGCACCGTCCACTTGCTTCGGTGCGCACGCCCGGACCGCACGTACCGTCCACTTGCTTCGGTGCGCACGCCCGGACCGCACGTACCGTCCACTTGCTTCGGTGCGCACGCCCGGACCGCACGCGAGGTCCACGTGCTCCGGTGCGCACGCCCGGACCGCACGCGAGGTCCACTTGCTTCGGTGCGCACGCCCGGACCGCACGCACCGTCTACCCGCTTCGGGGAGTTCACCGGTCCGAGCTCCCCGCTCAGGCCGCGAGCAGCTCCAGCGTCTGCGCCCGGCCGGTCGCGGCATCCATCGGCTCGCCGTCGAAGGCGCCGCCGACCGGCGAGATCATGACCTCGTCCACGCCGTACTTGGCGGCGAACTCCGCGACCTGGGCTCGCACGTCCGCGCCGGTGCCGACGAGCCAGCGGCGGCGTGCGGCGGCCATGATCGACTCTGCCTGCGCGTCCGCCTCGGTGGCGAGGGCGGCGCGCGCCTCCTCGACGGTCTCGAGCGCGGTCAGCGGCTTGCCGGTGCGCAGCCGCGCCATCATGCGCAGCTGCGGCAGTGCGCGGGCTTCGGCCTCCTCGGCATCCGTCGCCGCTACGGCGTTGATCGTCAGGAACGTCCGCGGCTCGGGGTGCGCCTCGGTGGACTGGTAGCCGGTGCGGTACAGATCGAGCGCGCGCTCCAGGCCCTCGCCCGAGAAGTGGTTCGCGAACACGTACGGCAGACCGAGGGATGCCGCCAGCTGCGCCGAGTAGTCACTCGAGCCGAGCAGCCACACGTCGGGGGCGCCCTCGGCCTGGGGTGTCGCGTGGATGCCGTACTCGCCGCCGCTCGAGAACCGCACGGTCGCCCCGTCGGGTGAGACGAGCGAAATGATGTCGCGGATGTGATCGGGGAAGCGTTCGACGTCCGACGTCGTGCCCGACATCCGCAGAAGCTGCGTGATCACGGGGTCGCTGCCCGGCGCCCGGCCGATACCGAGGTCGATGCGGCCCGGCGCGAGCGCCTCGAGCGCGGCGAACTGCTCGGCCACCACGAGCGGCGAGTGGTTCGGCAGCATCACACCGCCGGACCCGACGCGGATGCGGCTGCTGCGCGCCGCGGCGGCGGCGATCAGGACAGGGGGGGTGGTCGAGGCGACCGCGGGCATGTTGTGGTGTTCCGCGAACCAGTAGCGACGGTAACCGAGGTCATCGGCGCGCGCGACGAGGTGCAGCGACGCCGCCACCGCCTGAGCGCTGGTCTGCCCGGTGCGCACGGGCACGAGGTCGAGAACGGACAGGGCGGGTGCAGGTGGGGTGCTCATCCCCAGATGCAACCCGCTCGGCCGGTCGCGGCATTCCCGACGGGCGTCGCGTGTTCACAGGCCGCGCCGTTCCGGGGCTAGGTGGCCTTGACGACGAGTCCCTGCTTGTCCGTCGCCGCTCCCGCGATCGTGAGGATGATGTCGATCAGCCACCAGATGCCGAATCCGCCGAGCGTGACCAGCTTCAGGATGCCGGTGCCCACCTTGCCGAGGTAGAACCGGTCGATGCCGAGCTCGCCGAGGAAGATCGACAGCAGCAGGGTGGCGACCCACGACTTGGGGCTGAGCCCCCGCTGCGGAGCCGCACCGTACTGCGGTGCCGATGCACCATACTGCGGGGACCCGCCGCCGTACTGAGGTGCTGCGCCGTACTGCGGGGCTGGGGCACCGGGCGCCGGCTGGTACTGCGGTGGCTGCTGCTGGTACTGCGGCGGCTGCTGGGGCTGCGGCTGCGCGGGCTGGGTCGGTTCGGACATCGGGTTCCTGTCGGTTCGAGGGCAGTTCCCTCGAGCGTAGAGGTCCGGTTGTCCGCGCACCCGGTGGCCAACCCCCGGATGCGCCGCGGGCTGGCCCGCACGACCCCGCCGGTGACTGAGCGAAGCCCCCCGTGTTCACTTGCGCTGTTTGTACGCCGCAGAGCGCCTTTCGCGTACAAACAGGACAAGTGAACGAGAGTGAGGGAGCAGGAGTCGGCGCACCGGCCCTCAGGGGCGTGACGTGCGGCGCATCCGCTCGTACGCCGCAAGCGCGTCCTTTCGCGACTGCGCGAGGTCCACGATCGGCGGGGGCGCGAGATCCGCGGCATCCGGCCCGTACTCCGGCGCCCACTGTCGGATGTACTCGGAGTGCGGGTCGAACTTCTTCGCCTGCAGCTCGGGGTTGAACACACGGAAGTACGGGGCGGCGTCGGCGCCCGACCCGGCCACCCACTGCCAGTTGAACGGGTTGCTCGCGCCGTCGGCATCCACCAGCGTGTCCCAGAACCACTCCTCGCCCCGTCGCCAGTCGATGAGCAGGTTCTTCACGAGGAAGGATGCCGTCACCATCCGGATGCGGTTGTGCATCACCCCCGTTCGCCAGAGTTCGCGCATGCCGGCATCCACGAGCGGGACGCCGGTGCGGCCCTGCTGCCATGCGCGCAGCTGCGCCGGACGCAGCCGGGGCCAGGGGAACGCGTCGAACTCGGGGCGGAGGTTCTTCGTCGCCAGATCCGGGTGGTGATACAGGACATGGGACGCGAACTCCCGCCACCCGAGTTCGGAGAGGAACCGCCCTGCCGGGTGACCTGACTCGATCGTCTCGTGCCACACCGTGTGCGGGCTCAGTTCGCCCC
This sequence comes from Microbacterium terregens, assembly GCF_039534975.1. Taxonomy (NCBI): domain Bacteria; kingdom Bacillati; phylum Actinomycetota; class Actinomycetes; order Micrococcales; family Microbacteriaceae; genus Microbacterium; species Microbacterium terregens. The sequence continues at coordinate 18,132 of NZ_BAAAWH010000001.1, read as the reverse complement.
AGCGCAGCCGAGGGGAGAGCCCCGAGGTCGCGCCCGCCGACGGCTCGTCCCGCGAACGGTCGTACTCGGCGAGGTCCTCGGCGAGGAACTCCCGCAGCCGAGCGCGCGCGGCGGGTTCGCCGGGTTCCCACGTCTCGCGCAGGCCCCCTGCCCAGTCCGGATCCGTCGGCAGCAACGCCCAGTCGTCGAGGTCGTCGCTCGTGGGCTCCGACTGCGGGCCCGGGATCTCGCGCGGCTCGGGAAGCGGCGCCCGCGGCGCCGGCATCGACTGGCACGCCCGCCAGAACGGCGTGAAGACCGAGTACGGCGTGCCGGCGCCCGTCTGCACGGTCCACGGTTCGAACAGCAGCGAGGCGCCGAACGACGCGACCGTCACGCCGCTGCCGCGCAGCGCGGACTTCAGCGCGGCATCCACCTCCCGCTCCGCCCCGCCGTATCGACGGCTCCAGAAGACCGCGTCGGCGCCGGCATCCTTCACCACCTCTTCGACGACGGATGCCGCTCGCCCGCGCCGCAGCACGAGCGTCGAGCCGCGCTCGGTGAGGCGCGCGGACAGCGAGCGCAGACTGCCGTCGAGCCACCACTTCGCCGCGCCGCCGAGCGGGCGGATGCCGTCGGACTGCTCATCGAGCACGTACAGGCCGATCACCGGCTCACCGCGGTCGATCGCGGCCCGCAGCGCCGGGTTGTCCGCAAGGCGCAGGTCATCGCGGAACCACACGATCGACGGCTGGCGCATTGTCGGATGCTACCCGCGCCCGGCGCGAGCGGACCGAGTGGTTGACACGGAGGCTGCTGCGCACCCGCCCGCGCCGTCCCTCTCTCCGTGTCCCACTTATGCATGCGACACGCCGCGGCGCGCATGCATAAGTGGGACACCGAACAAGAAGAACAGAAGCTGCGGCATTCCGCGCCTCAGAGGCTCGAGGTGTCGTGCCCCTTCGGGACGACGGTGAGCAGCCCGCCCTCCACGACGCGGCAGCGCATGCGCACGGCTTCGCCGAACTCGTCGCCGTCCAGCTGCACCGGCTGCGCCGGAGTGGTCGCCAGATCCAGGCCCTTTCCGCGTGCATAGAGGACGGAGTTGTCCTTCGTGCGCAGGGACAGGACGCGGCGCCCGGCGCGGAAGCGGCGGAGGAAGCTGTTGTCCCATGCGACGCGGCGCCACACCAGCAGCCACCCGAGGGTGTTCTTGGGCTGGAAGATCGCGACGTCCAGGTCGCCGTCCGACACGGATGCGTCGGGGATGAGTTCCAGACCGGCCGGAAGCGAGCCGCAATTGGCGACGAGGACACTCTGCACGCGCGCCGAGTGGAGGCGCCGGCCGGGCACCTGATAGACGACGCGGAAGGCCTTCGCGCCCGCGAGCGACCGCGCCGCGCCGTCGACATAGGCGATCCAGCCCACTCGCCTCTTGAGGGTCCCGTTGGTGTTCGCGATCATCGCGGCATCCAGGCCCATGCCGCCCATCACCACGAACGCCCGCTCTTCGCTCTCGCCGTCTTCGCGCCGGATGGCGGCGAATCCCACATCGACCGCCAGCGTGTCCCCGTCGAACGTCGCGCGCACCATCGCCTCGGGGTCGGTCAGCGGCAGCAGCAGGTTGCGGGCGAGCAGATTGCCGGTGCCGCTCGGAACGATCGTCAGAGGCACCCCGCTCTCGCTCATCGCCTCGGCGACGGCGCGAACGGTGCCATCGCCTCCGGCGACCAGCACCGCATCCGCTCCCGCCTTCAGTGCCTGACGGGCCACGTCATCGCCGAGGTCATCGACCGTCGTCTCGTAGAAGAGGGGTTCGCTCCACCCTGCCTTCGCCGAGAGGCGCTGGACCATGGCGCGTAGGGCGGCGGCATCCACCTTGATCGGGTTGTAGATCAGGGCAGCCTTCGGACTCGGCTTCTCGGCGCCGCCGGCCAGGGGCTCGGTTCTGCCCTCGGCGTCGACCCGCCGGGCCTCGCCGCCCTCGCCGTCCGTGGTGTCCGGGGCGACGTCCTCGGGCTCGCGGATCACCTCGTCCGGCTGGGCCGCGTCCACGGGATCGATCGCGTCGGCGTCGGTGCCGGCGGGCGCATCCGCGGCCCGGGCAGGCATGCCGGACGCGTCCCCTGCGGTCACCATGGCTCCACACTAGGGCCGGCCGGTCGCGCGATGCCGCTGAGTACACTTGTCGGGTGATCGATCCTGTCTTCCTCCGCGAAAATCCCGAGCTGGTCAAGCGCTCGCAGGAGGCCCGGGGGGAGTCCCCGGCCACCGTCGACGAGGCCGTCGCCGCCGACCGCGCGCGTCGCGCCGCGATCACCGCCTTCGAAGAGCTGCGCGCCGCCCAGAACGCGCACGGCAAACGCGTCGCTCAGGCGCCGAAGGACGAGAAGGCAGCGCTCGTGTCGGCCGCCAAAGAGCTGAGCGAGCAGGTCAAGGCTGCGCAGCATGCGGTGACCGCCGCCGAGGAGGCCGCCGACGCCGCTCTCGCCACGCTGGAGAACATCGTGATCGAGGGCGTCCCTGCCGGGGGCGAGGACAACTTCGTCACGCTCCGCACCTCCGGGGAGCCCCCGGTCTTCGACTTCGAGCCCCGCGACCACCTGGAGCTCGGCGAGCTCCTCGCCGCGATCGACATGGAGCGCGGCACCAAGGTGTCCGGCAGCCGTTTCTACTTCCTCACCGGCATCGGCGCGCGGCTCGAGATCGCCATCATGATGCTCGGGCTCGACCGGGCGCTCGCCGCCGGTTTCATCCCGCTCATCCCGCCGACCATGGTGCGGCCGGAGGTCATGCGCGGCACCGGATTCCTCGGGCAGCACTCCGACGAGGTCTACCACCTCGAAGAGGACGACCTCTATCTCGTGGGCACCAGCGAGGTTCCGCTCGCCGGGTACCACATGGACGAGATCCTGGACCTGGGCAAGGGCCCGAAGCGCTACGCCGGCTGGTCCACCTGCTACCGGCGCGAAGCCGGCTCGTACGGCAAGGACACCCGCGGCATCATCCGCGTGCACCAGTTCAACAAGCTCGAGATGTTCGTCTACACGACACCGGAGGATGCCGAGACCGAGCACCTGCGCCTCGTTGCGATGCAGGAGCAGATGCTGCAGGACCTCGGACTGGCCTACCGGGTCATCGATGTGGCGGCCGGCGACCTCGGCTCCAGTGCCGCGCGCAAGTACGACGTCGAGGCATGGGTTCCGACCCAGGGCGCGTACCGGGAGCTCACCAGCACCAGCAACTGCACAACGTTCCAGGCGCGGCGGCTCGACATCCGCTACCGCCCGCCCGTCGAAGGCGGCGGTGCCGGCAAGACCCAGCACGTCGCGACCCTGAACGGCACCCTGGCGACCACGCGCTGGATCGTCGCACTGCTCGAGACGCACCAGCGGGCGGACGGGTCCGTTCTGGTGCCCGAGGTGCTGCGGCCCTACCTCGGGGGCCTCGAGATCCTGGAGCCGGTCGCGTGACGACGCGGAACGCGTGTCGCGCGTGTCAGCGCGCCGATCGCCCGGAGGGGACGATCGGATGAGCGAAGCGCACCTGCCGCCCACGGGCAGCGTCGAGGTCGTCCCCGAGCAGACCGCGGTGGATCTCGTGGAGGATGTGGCGCGCGAGGCGGAGGATCCCGGCATCCGCACCGAGCCGCTGCTCATCGCGCTCGACATCGACGGGACCATCATCCTGGAGGACGAGACGTTCAGTCCCGGAGTGGTCGAGGCCGTGGCGCATGCGCACCGTGCCGGACACGAGGTCATGCTGGCCACCGGTCGCAGCTGGGAGGGCACCGAAGAGTTCCTCGCATCGCTGAACATCGCACCCGAGTTCGTGGTGACCTCCAACGGGGCGATCATCCTGCGCAAGTCCGATGCCGACGTGCTCGCCTACGAACGCTTCCACACCGAGACGTTCGACCCCATCGAGGTGCTCACGCTGCTGCGCGAGCACCTGCCGGACGCGAAGTACATGGTCGAGCTGGCCGATGGGCGTCGCCTCTACACCGAGCACCTCGGGGACTGGAATCTTGAGCACGCCGATCGTGTGCCGTTCGAGCAGCTCAGTTCGATGCCGGTCTGCCGCATCGTGGTCGTGTCGCCCGGCGACACGGAGCAGGACTTCGTCGAGCTCGTCGAGCGCATCGGCCTCAACGAAGTGTCCTACGCCGTGGGCTGGACCGCCTGGCTGGACATCGCCCCGCAGGGCGTGGACAAGGGCACCGCGCTCGAGCGGGTGCGGTCGTGGCTCGGAATCGACCCGGCGCGCGTTCTGGTGATCGGCGACGGCCGCAACGACGTCGGCATGTTCCGCTGGGCGCTCGAGAACGGCGGCCGGGCCGTCGCGATGGAGCAGGGTCCGCAGGAAGTTCGGGATGCCGCGGGCGAGGTCACCACGTCGGTGCAGGCCGGGGAGTGGCCGAGGTGCTGCGCAGCCTCTGAGCAAACGTCGACTGTGCTCGGAGTGCGTGACTGTGCTCAGGAGCCGTCCAGGCGCCCCTGGAAGAATCGGTTGGTGGTGCTCGGCTAGACTCGACGCCTGTTCGACGGATGCCGCGACCCTGTGTCGTCTGTCGGGAGGGTTGTCCGAGCGGCCGATGGACCTGGTCTTGAAAACCAGTGGGCAGCAATGTCCCGTGGGTTCGAATCCCACACCCTCCGCGTCGTCGTGGGTATGCTCGCCAGATCCACACCCCGAAGCATCCTGAAAGGACCCGAGTGAGCCAGACGACCAAGCCCGTCAAACGTGGCCGCCGCACCGTCGCGCGCCACGGGGAGCTGAAGTCGCCGCATCCACTCGCGATGCTGATGAAGATCCTCGGGATCTTCGTCGCTGTTGTACTCGTCTCGGGGGCCGGCGTCGCCGCGTACGCGGCCTACGACCTCACCGCCAGTTTCACGGACGACGCCGTCGACCTCGAGGGCCAGGACTCGGTTCCGCCGGACATCGGCGCGATCGAGGGTGGTGTCAACATGTTCATCGCCGGCACGGATGCGTGCGAGCCCGACTACGCCGCGTACTTCGGTGATCGCTGCACCGGTCCGGACTCCGAGGGCGAACTGAACGATGTGAACATGCTCGTGCACATCTCGGACGCTCCGCGTCGCGTCACGGTGATCTCGTTCCCGCGCGACCTGATGATCCCGATCCCGTCCTGCACCAACGAGGACGGCTCCGAGACGCCCGCGATGAGCAAGCAGCCGATCAACACCGCATATTCGTACGGCGGCCTGTCCTGCGTCGTGAAGACCGTCGCCGCGCTCAGCGAGCAGCCCATTCCGTTCGCCGCGAAGGTCACCTGGGGCGGCGTCATCGAGGTCACCAACGCCGTCGGCGGCGTCGACGTGTGCTTGGCCAGCGGCATCCGGGATTACTACACCGGGATCGACTGGCCGGCCGGGATTCGCAACATCCAGGGGATCGAAGCCCTTCAGTTCCTGCGCACGCGCCACGGTGTCGGTGACGGCAGCGATCTGGGCCGGGTCAGCAACCAGCAGCAGTACATGTCGCGCCTGGCCCGCAAACTGGTCAGCGAGGATGTGCTTTCCGATCCCGGTGCGCTCATGAAGCTCGCGACGACGGCGGTCGACAACGTGACCCCGAGCAAGAGCCTGACCAACCCGCTCACGCTCGTGCAGATCGCCCTCGCGGTCAAGAACGTGCCGTTCGAGGAGATCGTCTTCCTGCAGTACCCGGTCTTCACGGACCCGGCTGATCCGAACAAGGTCGTGCCGAACTACGAGTCGGCGCAGGCGATCTGGGACGCGCTCGCCGCCAACCAGCCGTTGCAGCTGACCGGTGACGCGGGCTCCAACGAGAGCGTCGTCGTCGTCGAGCCGGAGACGCCGGTCGAGCCGGCCGTTCCGGACCCGTCCGCGCCACCCGTACAGGAGTCCATCGCCCTGCCGTCCGACATCACCGGGTCTACGGCCGCTCAGGAGACCTGCTCGAACGGGAATCTGCGCGACGGCGGGTAGGTCTTCGGGGTCGCGGGTTGCGGGGCTCGCTCGGGAGGCTCCTTCTGGTTCGCTCGGCCCACTGCCAGCGGTTATGATTGCTGGGCGCATCAGCGTGGTTTCGACCACAGATGCCTGGAGACGTCGCATAGTCCGGCCTAGTGCACCACCCTGCTAAGGTGGAGACCCCTCACGGGGTCCGAGGGTTCAAATCCCTCCGTCTCCGCGTAGCGAATCGGCCCGAGTTCCCTTGTAAACACTGGGATCGCGGGCCAAAGCTTTGTCGGGAGATCGCGATTTGCGAAGAATCTGCGAACAACTGGGATTCCGCCGTTGCGCTCGCTCGCGATTGACCTCAGGCATCCGCATGGTCACGCCCTGTTCCGGCGGCTAGTGATGGCTTCCGATGTCGTCATCGACAACTTCCGATCGGGTGTACTCGGGCGATTGAGGATCGATCATGGCGCCCTCCTCGCAATGAACCCACACGTGTCTTCCGTCTCCATCACTGGCTTCGGCACTTCCGGACCGATGCAACACGAACCGGGGTTCGATCCCGTGCTGGGTGCCATGAGCGGGATGATGTTCGCCCAGGGTGGCTCGGACGACCCGGTCATGCACACGGTCGCGATCAACGATGTGACCGCCGGAATCATGGCGGCCTTAGGCTCGTGCCTCGCCGTCTACGCCCGGCGCACGGGCGCGGCCGCAGGGCAACAGGCGTCGACTTCGCTCGCCGCAGCCTCCGCTTTCGCGCAGATGGGTGAGCTGGTGCGATATGCGTCCCGTCCGCCAGCTCGCGTCGGATCGGCCGACCACCTCGGTGCCACGCCCCTCAGCCGCAGCTATCAAGCGTCCGATGGATGGGTGCGGATCCACGCTGAAGACGAAGCGGCGCAAACCCTGGTGCGCGCCGGTGTCGTCGGGTCGGCCGATTCTGCCGTGCTCGGTGCAAACCTCGAGACTCTTTTCGCAGCGTCGACGTGCAGGGAAATTTGCGAAATTGTGAGGGAACACGGCATCGTGGCGGTTGTCGCGCGATCCATGTCTGAGGCGACAAGCGATGACGGCGCGCTGGCGGTCGACTTGTTCCATCCGATGTCGAAGGCGGACGGCGGCCGGATGATGGTTCCGGGTCGGCTCGCGCATTTCAGCCGAACACCCCAGACGGCCGTCCTCGGTCCGCCCGGATTGGGCGAATACAGCCGCGGCGTTCTCGGAGGTTTCGGGGTAGACAACGCTGAGATCGACGAGCTCGTTCGCGACGGTGTCGTCGTAGAAGGCTCGCCAATGCGAATCGTCGGGATGCCCGGATACCGCTGACCGAGGGAGACAGTGTGCACGCCGAAACTACGCCCGCAGTAGGTACAACCGAGCGCCGTGGGCACACCATGGTGATCACGATCAACCGACCCGAGGTGCGCAACTGCGTGAACGCCGCCGTTCAACTCGGGATAGGCGGAGCCCTCGACGAAGCCGAGGGCGATCGCGACATCCGAACGGTGGTGCTCACAGGAGCGGGGGAAGCGTTCTGCGCGGCGGCTGACCTCAAGGCTGTGAGTCGCGGCGAAAGCCTGCTGCCGGAGGATCCCGTCGCTCGGTCCTGGGGGTTCGCGGGATACGCGTTCCACCCGATCACCAAGCCTACAATCGCCGCCGTCAACGGCGCGGCGCTAGGCGGTGGCACAGAGCTGGTGCTCGCTTCCGATCTCGCGGTCTCTGCGTCCACGGCGCGATTTGGATTGCCCGAAGTGACGCACGGGCTTTTCGCCTCAGAGGGCGGAGTCATGCGACTCGCTCGACAGATTCCCCCAAAGCGGGCTATGGAGATCATGCTCACCGAGGACCCAATCGATGCCCGTGAGGCATTCGTTCTTGGACTCGTGAATCGGGTAGTCGCCCCTGGGGACGTCCTTGACGCGGCGCTCGAGTTCGCCGAACGGATCAACGCGAATGCTCCTCTTGCGGTAGTGGCGAGCAAGCGCGTCGCGAAGGGCTCGTCGGAGGACGATCGCTCGATGAAGTCGACAGACTCTCCCTCACGCACGAACTTCAGCAGCTGGTACGGTCATCGCGAGACTTTCGGGAGGGGCCGCGTGCGTTTGCTGAGCATCGCGCGCCCCGGTGGGAGGGCCGCTAAACGCAACGATCGTCTGTGCGCTCCTTACCCACGAGCTGAAGGACCGAGCAGGATCGCAAACGATTCTGATCGACGGGATTCAAGCCAACCGTCACGTCCGGAAATCCCTCGGTTGACTGCAACCATGATCGTTCGGGGACCCGCTGCAACTGTCCACCGCCGTCGCGGCGTTCGCAGGGTCGAGCATGCGCTGCACAGCCTTCACGTTCGCGTTGGCACTGTGATGAGTATTCGGTCTTCTGAGGGCCGCCGTTATTGAGGTCGGGGGCCGGGCTTGCGTCGACGCGTTCGTGTCCGTGAGGGCCACCCGATGTTCGGGTTGAGGGCCATCGTTTCTAGGCTCCTTCTGCCGCGTGGCCTATCGCGCGGCAGAAGGAGTGATTCGGATGGTACGCAAGATCAGAGCGAAGCTGGTGCTCCGGCTTCGGGCGGAGGGGCTCTCGGGGCGGCAGATCGCAGCGCAGGGCATGTCGCGCACGAGCGTGGCGGCGGTCATCGACGCCGCTGTTCGTGAAGACGTGGGTTGGGACGACATCGCCGATCTTGAGGAGGCGGCGGTCTATGCGCGCCTGTTCCCGGGTCGTGGTGAGCACGACAGCGTCTACGCACAGCCGGACTGGGAGAGGATGCACCGAGAGTTGGCTCGGGTCGGGGTGACGCTCAAACTGTTGCACGGCGAGTATCTCGACGCCTGCCGGGTCGAGGGGTCCCCGGCGATGGGTTACGACCGGTTCTGCAAGTCCTACCAGCAGCACGTCCTCGTCGCCGGGGCGGCGTCGCGGGTCGGCCACAAGGCGGGTCAGACGGTCGAGGTCGACTGGTCGGGCAAGACGATGCAGCTCACCGACCCGGCCACAGGGCAACAGACTCGGGTGTTCGTGTTCGTCGGGTGTCTGCCGTTCTCGCGGTTCGCGTTCGTCGAGCCGACCCTGGATATGAAGCAGGACACCTGGTTGCGCGCGCATGTTGCGATGTTCGACTGGTTCGGCGGGAGCGTCCCTCGGGTCGTCCCGGACAACCTGAAGACCGGGGTGATCAAACACCCTGCCGAGGGCGAGGTGGTCCTCAACGACGCGTATCGAGAGCTCGCGGCGCACTACTCGGCGGCGGTGCTGCCGGGGAGGGTGAAGAAGCCGAAGGACAAGGCGAGTGTCGAGAACACCGTCGGCAACATCGCGACCTGGGTGATCGCGTCCCTCCGCGACACGCAGTTCGGCACCTTGCCGGAGTTGCGCGCGGCGGTCTATCAGCGCGTCGCCGCATACAACGCTGAGCCGTTCCAGAAGCGGCAGGGCTCCCGACAGGGGGTGTTCGAGGCGGAGGAGAAGCCGCTGCTGCGGCCGTTGCCGGCGACGCCGTTCGAGATCTCCCGGTGGGTCTATAGGCGCCGGGTTCAGAAGAACGGGCACGTGGTTTGGGAGCGGAACTTCTACTCCGTCCCTTACCCGCACATCGGCCGCGGTGTTGATCTGCGGGTCACCGACACCACGCTCGAGGTCTTCGCTGGGGACCAGCGGCTGACTAGCCACGTCCTCGCCCCGATCGGCGTCGTGAACGAGTATCGGACACATGACGGTGACCTACCTGACGGCCCTCGCTACCGGCAATGGGACGCCGCTCGGGTCAGGGAATGGGCGGCCCGGATCGGGGTGAACACCACGACGGTGGTGAACCGGATCTTCGAGTCCGTGCCCGTCGAGGAGCAGGGCCTGGACGCGGCGTTGGCGGTGTTGCGACTGACCCGCCGCTACTCCGCGGCCCGGGTCGAAGCCGCCGCCGGGATCGCCTTGACATCCCGGGTTCGGTCTCCGCGCTACGCGCACCTGCGGCCGATCCTCGAGACCAGACAGGACGACCCCGACTCCCGTGACGCCTGGTCGACACCAGCGAGAACGGCGGAGCCGGCCGGGTATGTTCGCGGCGCGGACTACTACGCGGGAGGCACCCGATGAGCCGCATCGATTCGGAGACGAAGCGGAAGCTCCGTGAGATGCGCGTTACGGCACTGGTCGACGCGTTCGAGGTCCAGGACGACACCCTGACGCTGGGGATGGTGTTCGAGGAACGCATCAAGCTCGCCGTCGATGACGCGCACGCCACGTTCAGCCATTCCAAGGTCGAGGGGCTGATCCGGCGCGCGGGGTTGCGTTACCCGAACGCGGACCTGCGCCGGCTCGATCTGCTAGAGCAGCGCGGCCTCGATCGGGGTGTGATCGCGCAGCTCGGGACCTGCGCGTTCATCACGAGGCAGCAGAACGTCGTGTTCCAAGGGTTCACCGGATCGGGGAAGTCCTACCTCGGATCCGCTCTCGCGAAGCAGGCCTGTCAGCACCGCTACCGGGCGCACTACGTCCGCATGCCCGATCTCGAAGAGACCTGGGCCGCGGCCCGGGATCGGCCCGGCGGGAAGGAGAAATGGCTCCGCAAATACGCTGCGTTCACGCTGCTCGTGATCGATGAATGGCTCCTCGACCCACCCGCCGATGACGTCCGCAGCATGCTGCTCGAGCTCCTCGAACGGCGCTACGACACCACCTCGACGGTGTTCTGCACCCAATACGCGAAGAAGGACTGGCACCAGAGGCTCGGCTCCGACGTCCACGCCGACGCGATCATGGACCGCATCGTGCACAACACCATCTGGATCGAGACCGGCAGCACCAACATGCGCGAACACACCGCCACCGCCAGCTGACCCGGCGCCGGTGAGCGCCCGTCACCTCGGCTGGCGCTCACCGGCAATATCGCCTGGCCCTGAACTGCAATATCCCCTGGCCCCGAACCGCAATAATCACTGGCCCTCAAACGTCCGAATACTCATGTGACTCGTGTGCGCTTCGGCCAACCGCCAAGGGTCACGCTCGTTTCAATCAGTCAGCCCTGGAGGACGACCGCAGCAGGATTGGTTTCGAGGTGTGGTCCCTCGTGCTACCGGACGATCGCGGTGTGTCGACGCGATCAGAGAAGATGAGTCCGCGCCGGGCGAGGAAACGCGTCGCCAGAAAGTAGATCCAATGGGTACGTGGCCACTGCGTGACGTTGGCGCCGCCGTCGAGGGTGTAGTAGTTGTGGCAGCCGGAGTTCATCGCGGACGCGTGTGTCTCTAGCTGCTCGTCAATCCACGCGGTCCAGCGTGCGAGCATTGATGGGTCGGTGTCGACGACCCGGCCACCGAACCGTTCGATTCTCCTGATTGCGCGAACGGCGAGTTCGGCCTGTCGTTCTAGCTGGGCGATAATCGAAGTCCCGCCGTTGGTGTTGGGCCCGTAGAGAATGAAGAAATTCGGAAATCCGGGCACGGTCACACCGAGAAAAGCGGTCGCCCGTTTCGCCCATGCCTCATGGAGTGACAGGTTGCCGCGTCCGCGGATATCGACGCTGCTGAGGAACTGCTGCGGCTGGAAACCCGTGCTGAGGATTAGCACGTCTGCTTTGCGTTCGACGCCGTCCGCGTCGATCAGCCCGTTCTTGGTGACACGCGTGACGGCGCGGGGGACAAGGGTGACGTTTGGGCGGTTTAGCGAGGGATAGAAGGTGGAGGCCACGACCGGACGCTTGCATCCCCACGCGTAAGTAGGAGTGACCGCGGCGCGGGTTTCGGGATCCTCGATCGTGCGGTCGATGAAGTCCTGACACAGGTCCTGCATCTTTCGCTGCATCCGTGACCTCGTGTCATACGCCTTGAACCGGCGATTGGCCTTGGCGAGCAGGAGCAGACGGTGAGCGCGCTGCGCAAACGGGACCCTGCGGTAAAAGGCCCTCTCCCTCGGGGTGTACGCGCGCTCGTGCTTGGGCTCGATCCACCCCGGTTCGCGTTGGTAGACGGTGAGATGTTCCACTCGAGCTGCTAGAGCGGGTGCCACCTGCACGGCGGTCGACCCTGTGCCGACGACCGCAACGCTCTTGCCGGCCAGGTCGTGCTGGTGCTCCCACCGTGACGTATGGAACGAGACACCCTCGAAGCTGTCGAGCCCGGGCCAGTCCGGATAGCGGGGCACGTTGAGCAGGCCCACCGAAGAGACGACGAAGTCGAACTCATGTAGCTCGCCGGTTGCGGTCTCGATCGTGTAGGTGGCGGAGTCTTCGTCCCATTGGGCGCGGTCGACCTTGGTATTGAGCCGGATGTTGTCGCGGATGCCGAAGATTTCGGTGGCCCGCTCGGCATACTCACGGAGCTCCGGCTGAGTCGCGTGCGTGCGCGGCCAATCCCACTTGAGGAACGAAAACGAGTAGACGTGGGAGGGGATGTCGACCTCGCAGCCAGGGTAGCGGTTCTGCCACCAGGTCCCTCCAACTCCGCTGTCCTGTTCAAAGATGGTGATCTCTGCGCGAGTCTTCGCTTTCAACTTGACCGCGAGCGCGATACCCCCGAAGCCAGCGCCGATGATCCCTACTCGGAGCGCACGCCTACCTGTGCCGGCGTTTGGGTGAGAACGGTCGGTGGTCTCCATGCGGGTTCCTTCTCTGACGGAAGAGTGGCGAGGCGCAGCGCAGTGACCTCATGGAAGCGAGTGTAGGACCGTCATACGATTTTTGTCAAAATGCTTGACCCCTGGACCGCTTGCGCCATACGCTAACACCAAATCCGAATAAAGGGATGCCCGTCCCGCAATGCGGAATTTCAACTACGAGTGAACCAAGGACGGTTCGCGCTCTCATCGAGGAGAGGCATCATGAAGAAGGCAATCAGCGGCCTGGGTATGCTCGCGGCTCTCATGTTTACGGTCAGCGCATGTGCTGCCGTCGACCCTGTGAGCGCCGATCCCGACGGAACGCGAAGCGCACCACCGACAAGCGACGTCGTGCTCACGTGGGAGACGACCGGGGGGCCGTCGACGGAGCGGGAGAAGGCAGCCTTCCAGGATCCATACACTGCCACGACGGGCGTGCGTTTCGAGAACGTGTCATCGCCCACCGCAGTCAACCAGATCCAGACGATGGTCGAGACCGGCAATGTGCTGTGGGACATAACCCATAAGGGATCCTTCGTCGCAGTACAGCACTGCGGCACGCTGTTCGAGGAAGTCGATTTCGCATCGTTGCCACTCGACCTCTTCCCCGACGGGTCGACGTCCGCTTGCGCGCGTCCGCTCACCAAATACGGCACGGCGTTCGCCTACGACCACGAGGTGTACACCGGAAAGGTCCCCAGCAAGATCGAGGACTTCTTCGATCTGGAGGCGTTCCCAGGCAAGCGAGTCGTCTACGCGGCCAGCGCGCGCGGCGTCTTTGAAGCGGCGCTCGCGGCAGACGGCGTGGCAGCGGACAACATGTATCCGCTCGACATCGACCGGGCGCTCGCGAAGCTCGACACAATCAAAAGCGACCTGATCTTCGCACCGACACTGCCGGCGCTTCAGCAGAACATGCTAGATAAGCAAGCCACCATGACGCTCACTTTGACGGGCGGCCTCGGTTCGATCTATGACCGCGGCGGCACCATCACGCCTGTGTGGGACTTCACCGCCTGGGACTTCGATGCTCTGCTGATCCCCAAAGGCTCCAAGAACACCGAAGAGGCGGCGAAAGCCATTGAGTTTTCGCTCCAGCCCGAGCAAGTCATCCGTTACGCCGAGACAGGCGGTCAAGCCCCGGCACGTAATGACGTGGACATCAACTCCATCGACTACTCGGAGTCGCAGCGACTCTTCAACCCCTTTCTCAACACGGATAAGGGGGAACTCTGCCTTCTCGATCCGACGTGGTGGGCCGAAAACAGCAGCCGAGCCGCCGAGGCATACGTCGCGTGGCAGGTCGGCTGACCACTCCTTTGGGGCAAGAACGTGTGTGCAACGAAATTACAAGCGAAAGGCGAAACCGTGTTGAAAAAGAAAAATCGATTGCGTACCCCGCTCGCAACTGCCGGGTTGGTGGGTGCCCTGTCTATCGCCCTCGTAGCCTGCGGTGGAACCGCGAACCCCGCGAGCACCGGTGAAGGCGCGGCTCCCCAGAGTGACGTGACGTTGATTTGGGAGGCCACGGGAGCATCGGAGGATCGCCGCAAGATCGCCTATCAGGATCCGTTCACGGCTGAGACAGGCATCAAGATCGAGAGCGTCTCCTCGCCATCGGCCGTGGCGCAGATCCAGACGATGGTCGACGCCGGGAACGTCATTTGGGATATGACCCACAAGGGCTCGTACACAGCCAACCAGTACTGCGGCACGCTGTTTGAGGAGCTGTCGTTCGATGGCCTCTCTGTGGACGCGTTCCCGGAAGGTTCCACCACGCCCTGCTCGCGGCCAGTTGCTCGCTACGGGTCGGCGTTCGCGTACGACGCAGCGGTGTACACGGACAAGGTGCCCACTAAGATCACCGACTTCTTCGACGTGGAGACGTTCCCCGGCAAGCGCGTCATTCTTGGTACCAACGCTCGTGGCGTGCTGGAGGCGGCACTGGTCGCAGACGGTGTGCACCCCGACGATCTCTTCCCGATGGACGTCGACCGCGCGATCGCCAAGCTCGACACCATCAAGGACGACATCATCTTCTCGCCGACGCTGCCGGCGTTGCAACAGACTCTTGTGGACAAGCAAGCGACGATGACCCTAGCGCTCACCGGTACCTTGCCCACCGCTAATGACGCTGGAGCGACGATGGCTCCCGTGTGGGACTTCACCGCGTGGAGCTTTGATGCCTTCATGGTGATCAAGGGCTCCAAGCACGCGGCGGAAGCGGAGCAATTCATCGAGTTCGCCCTTCAGCCCGAGCGGGTCAAGCACTACGCCGAGCTGGGGGGAACCACGCCAGTGCGACTGGACGTCGACTTGGCCACGATCAAGTACACCGATTCGCAGAAACTCTTCAACCCTTTTATTGGAGAAGTGATCGACGAGGAGCGCGGAACGCTGACGCTTCAGGACCCTGACTGGTGGGCGGAGAACTCCAGCTCCGCAACCGAGGCGTACGTGGCATGGCAGGTGGGTTGATGGCTGGACAGGCTCCTGTGGCGATCGTCACCGGCGCGGCGGGGGGTGTCGGCCGCGCCGCGGTCGACGCCCTCCGGGAGCGCGGCTATTCCATCGTCGCGGTGGACATCACCCCCGCAGTCAGCGAGCTGGCCGTCCGCGAAGGGAACACCCCCGCGGTCGTCGCGTTGATCGCGGACGTGCGTCATACGAGCACCGCAACTAGAGCGGTCGCGACCGCCGTCGAGGAATTCGGGCGGCTGGACCTGCTGGTCAACAATGCCGGACGGTTCCATCGGCGCTCGATCCTCGAGTCCACTGACGAGGAGTTCGACATGCTCGTCGAGATCAACGTCCGGGCGCCGTTCGCCTTTTCCCGCGCTGCCGTTCCGCATCTGCGGGAATCGAAGGGTTCGATCGTCAATCTCGCATCTGTCGCCGGCTTCATCGGAGTGGCTCAGCAGCCGATCTACGCCATGACCAAGGGGGCGATCGTCCAGCTGACGCGTCAGCAGGCCATCGAACAGGCACCGCACGGAGTTCGCGTGAACGCAGTCGCACCCGGCGCGGTCGATACCGACTTCACCGCCGAGGCGACCGCGTCCGATCCCGACGCCGACGCAACTGCTCGAGCCTCGCTCGCACGTCACCCGATCGGCCGTTATTCGACGCCGAGCGAAGTCGCCGAAGTGATCGTCTTCCTCGCGTCTGATGCGGCCAGCGGCATCACCGGCGCCGTCGTCAACGTTGACGGCGGATACCTCGCTCAATGAATGGAACTGCATCATGACCGACAATTCCGTGACGGGCACGCGAGGGTTCGCCCGGCGCCTACGTGACACCGATCACTGCCTGTGGGGCACTTGGGTGAAGATTCCTGCGATGGAGACGGTCGAGATGATCGCGATGGCGGGCTATGACTTCGTGATCATTGACCAGGAACACGCACCACTTAGCTTCGAATCGGTCTACCGGACCACCTCCCTCGCCCAGGCTCTCGGTCTCCAGGTCCTGGTGCGTGTGCCTGACCGCAGTGGGAGCCATCTGCAACGGCTGCTGGACATCGGTGTAGACGGTATCCATATTCCGCGGATCAGCGACGTCGCCGAAGCACGCCGCGTCGCGAGACAGATGATGTTCAGTCCTGCGGGGGAGCGCGGCCTGGGCACAACGGCACGCGCCGGCGGGTGGGGTGCCCTCACACGGACCCAATACCTGGAAACGGGTGATTCGGACGTGATGCGTGCAGTGCAGCTAGAGGACGTGGCGGTCCTGGAGCAGGTCGAAGCCATCGTCAACGTGCCCGAACTCAACGGAGTCTTCCTGGGCGCCGGCGACCTCGCGCTCTCCTCCGGTCTGCCGAGCAGCGACCCCAAGATAGAGGCCCTGGTCGACCGGATGCTTGCCGCCGCCGCCACGCGCGGACTTCCGTGCGGTGCTGCCGTGAGCACTGCGGCGCAGGCGAAGGCTGCCGCCGACCGCGGCTTCCGTTACGTCATGATCAGCAATGACGCCAGCATCTTCCGCGAAGCGGTGACGGGCATCCGCCGGGAACTAGCCGCCCTTGCATCGGAAAAGATCCATGACTGAGCAACTCGAAACCGGGCAATACGCGTCGGCCAAACGCAGGCCCGCCCAGCCGCCGAACAAAGTCAAAGGAGCGGACATGACATCACCCGCGAAACCAGAGCCCAGTGCGAGAGGGGACATCCAGGTGGTCTCACGCGTCGCTGCACTCCTTGACTGCTTTACGCTCACCTCGAAATCACTCGATATCCAGCGGGCGGCCAGTGTGCTTGGTGTCGGCAAATCGACGGCTCACCGATACCTCGCCTCGATGGAGAAGTCGCGGCTGCTCGAACGAGACGACTTGGGGAAATACGTTCTCGGGCCCAGCCTCGTGCGCATCGGCGCGGTCGCCTTCGCGGGACCGGGGTTGGTCGAGGCCGCGGGGCCGGTGATGACGGAGCTCGCATCCGGCATCCTGAGCACGATCGTCCTGAGTGTATGGGGTGGGGACGCTCCCGTCGTGGCTCGGGTCGAGCGAAACACTCAGCAAACCACCACGGTGGCAGTCGACGTCGGGCGCTCGCTCGAACCGTATTCGGCCCAGGCAATGCTCTTCCGCGCCTATCGCAGGGGCCTCGACGGCGAGTCGGCCGATTCGGCGACGATTTCTGAGCACACCATCCCGGACTCCCCGACAGGGGAGAAGGTGATGGTCGCCCGCACAACCTACGCGGACGGCGCCCTGCGGGCGATCTCCGTTCCGGTCCTCAGTCGCAACGGCTCCATCGTTGCCAGCCTCGCGGTGCTCGGTTTTGGCGTCTCGCTGCCCGAAGCCGATGACGAGATGGTAATCGCCCAATTGATCACTGGTTCGAGGAAGATGCAGAACTCATGACCACCGGCACCTCCACGCGGGCCGCGGCCACGCGCACGGTCGAGAATGACCAATCATCAAAACAGGGACGTGTCCAGCGCGGCCGTCGTGGCCGGTTCCGTACATGGTTCTCCAACGCGCTGCCCACAATCCTCTTGATGCTGCCGGCAGCGGTTGCGTTGTCGATGCTGTTCTTTTACCCATTGATCCGCATCATCGAGATCAGCCTGACCCAGCCGGAGCCGGGACTGGGTAACTACATCGACATGTTTACGGACGGCTACACCGTGACGATCCTTCTGCGGACAGTCTGGGTTTCGTTCATCGTGGCTCTGGTCACAGTGACTCTCGCATTCCCGCTCGCCTACGCGATGACGATTTGCAAGCCGCTCACCCGAGCGATCCTCTTCACGATTGTCCTCATCCCGTTCTGGACGAACGCGACGGCCAAGAACTTCGTCTTTCTCGCCCTGTTTCAGCGCGATGGCGTGATCGACGACTTTCTGCAGCAGTTCGGCATCAACTATCCGTTAATCGGAACGCCCTTTGGTGTCACCATCGCGATGTCGCAGGTGCTTCTGCCGTTCGCCGTGCTGCCGCTGTACGCGAGCCTCGGGCAAATAGATCGCCGGCTCCTCGACGCCGCGGTGGGCCTCGGCGCGACCCGCCGGCGCGCCTTCTTCAAGGTGTACGTGCCACTGTCGGCTCCCGGTCTCGCTGCCGGCCTCATCCTCGTGTTCATCCTGTCGCTCGGCTTCTACGTCACCC